>NZ_CP029210.1:3517565-3890087 GCF_003100395.1 Aquabacterium olei | reverse complement strand
CGTGGCGAGGTCGGAAGCAGAGGAATGGGTCATGTCTGCTCCCAGGTCGTGGGCGGGGGCAGGCAGGTCGGCGGCGCTCATGTTGTGGACAAGTCCTTCTTGGGGTGCGAATTCTAAGCGCCCCGGGCGAGGTTGCGGACAGGTTATCCACAGATTTTCACCCAGCTCAAGCACGCGCTTTGCGGTGGGCTGCCCTTCCGTGGTGCAAGCTGGCAAGGCATGCAATCGGCGGGCCGGCGTTCATCGGGTTGCGCCGGATTTCGCTTGCGCGGTTGACCGTCGGGCTTAAAACTGCTGTAATCGCGGGTTCGTCCGGCTGGGGCTTTTTCCGCCGGCGTCACCCTCACGGCAATTGCATCGTGCGGGTTCAACGAGTCAACAACAGAACCCTGGGCCGCAAGCGCCCCGCATTGGTTGTCCGGCCCGGGTGTTTTCCGGGGCCAGCCAGCAGGTGTGGGCTTTCAGGCCTGATGAAGGACCACCATGAAACGTACCTACCAGCCCTCCAAGACCCGCCGCGCCCGCACCCACGGTTTCCTGGTGCGCATGAAGACCAAGGGCGGCCGCAAGGTCATCAACGCCCGCCGCGCCAAGGGCCGCAAGCGCCTGGCCGTCTGAGCCTGACGGGCCACACGCGAGCGGTGCCGGCCTGTGGCCCGGTCCGCCTGCCATGAACCCGGTGCCCTGTGCGCCGGGGGCGTGGTTTGAACGAGGCCGGGCATTGCCCGGCTTTGTTGCGACTTGACACCTCCTCATACCGTGCGTGCACCCAGCCTGAAAGCCACTGATTTCCACAGGGCTTTTGGAACACGTCCGGTCTCGCGCACGGCGCACTTCGTGCTGCATGTGCTGCCGCGCCAGTCTGTCGGCCACCCGACTCCGGGCGACTTGTCAACACCCTCGCTGCCCTCAGGGTTCGAGGCTGTGGAAGACATGGGCGTCGTGACGGCGTGGCGGCTGGGCATGGTCCTGCCCAAGAAGCAGGCCCGGCGCTCCGTGACGCGCTCCCTCATTCGCCATCAGGCCCGCGACGCCTTGCGCCGGTATGGTCTCCTCGTGGGGACGGCTGCCTGCGCCCAGGGCGCCGAGGGCTGGGTGGTGCGCCTGAAGGCGCCGTTCGATCGCCAGCAGTTTCCCAGTGCCGCGTCCGCTGCGCTGGGCGCTGCCGTGCGCGCCGAACTCGACCAGCTCTGGTCCCATTTGCTCAAACCCGCCCGTTCTGCCCCTCAGACCCTCCCCGCCGCTTCAGGCGGCAAGGAAGCTGGGGCATGATGACCGGCGTCGCTTCCCTGGCTGCATGGGCGCACCGCGTGTGCACCCTGGTGAGCCGGGGGATCAATGGGCTGTTGATCGGTTTGGTGCGGGCCTACCGCTTCTTCCTCAGCCCCTGGCTGGGATCGGCCTGCCGGTTCACGCCCACCTGTTCTCAGTACGCGCTTCAGGCGCTGGAGCGCCACGGGCCGGCCGCCGGCTCCTACCTGGCGGCCCGCCGCCTGCTGCGTTGCCATCCGGCCTGTGCCGGTGGCCATGATCCGGTGCCCGATCGGGCGCCGGGCCTGTTTTCCCGTCTTTGCAACCCTTCGTCGGATTCACCTCGCTCATGAATGATCTGCGTCGCACCCTGCTGTGGTCGGTGTTTGCCGTCTCACTGCTGATGTTGTGGGATGGCTGGCTGCGGCACACCGGCCAGCCGTCCTTGTTTGCGCCTGCGCCCGCTGTGGCAACGGCCCCCGCGTCGGCAGCGAGCCAGGGTTCGGTGCCCACCGCCGCGGCCCTGCCGGGGGCAGCGCCCGCGGTGGCAGCAGCGGCCTCGGCCGGGGCTTCTGCGCCGGCCGTGCCGCGCGAGATGGTCACCGTCACCACCGACGTGGTGAAGGCCACCGTCGACACCGATGGCGGCAGCCTGGTGAAGGTCGAGCTGCTCAAGCACAGCGACCAGCACGAAAGCGGCCGCAACATGGTGGTGCTGGACAAGACGGCCACGCACACCTATGTGGCCGAAACCGGTCTGGTGGGCCAGCGTGCAGGCGAGACCCTGCCCAACCACACGACGCCGTTCACTGTGCTGCCGGGCACCCGCACGCTGGCCGATGGCGCGGATGCGCTGACGCTCACGCTGGAATCGCAGCCGGTCAATGGCGTCAAGCTGGTCAAGACCTACACCTTCAAGCGCGGCGACTACGCCATCGGCGTGAAGCAGGAAGTGGTCAACGCCTCGGCGGTGGCCGTGCACCCGCAGGTCTACCTGCAGCTCACGCGTGACCGCAGCGACCCGGCCGCCGCAGCCGGCCCCGCCTTCCTGGGTGGCCCGGTGGCCTACACCGGCATGGCGGTCTACAACGAGAAGGGCAAGTACCAGAAGCTGTCGTTCGACGATCTGGACAGCGGCAAGGCCAGCTTCGAGAAGACCGACAAGAGTGGCTGGGTGGCCATGGTGCAGCACCACTTCGCCTCGGCCTGGCTGAACAACGAGCCGGTGGAGCGCGAGTTCTTCGGCAAGAAGATCGGCACCGGCCTGTACGCCACCGGCATGCTGTTCAGCCTCGGTGAGGTTGCCGCAGGCCAGAGCAAGGCCTTCGAGTCGACGCTGTTCGTGGGCCCGCAGGAAGAAAACCGCCTGAAGGCCCTGGCCGAAGGCCTGGAGTACACCAAGGACTACGGCTGGACCCACATCATGGCCGCGCCGCTGTTCTGGCTGCTCGACAAGCTGCATGGCATCCTGGGCAACTGGGGCTGGGCCATCGTGGCGCTGGTGGTGCTGCTGAAGGCCGCCTTCTACTGGCTGAATGCGAGCGCGTACCGCTCGATGGCCAAGATGAAGGCCCTGAACCCGCGCATCCAGCAGCTGCGTGAGAACCTGAAGGACAACCCGCAGCAGATGCAGCAGGAGATGCTGAAGATCTACCGCGAGGAAAAGGTCAACCCGATCGGCGGCTGTCTGCCCATCCTGATCCAGATCCCGGTGTTCATCGCGCTGTACTCGGTGCTGTCGTCGTCGGTCGAAATCCGCAACGCACCGTGGATCGGCTGGATCACCGACCTGTCGGTGATGGACCCGTACTTCGTGCTGCCCGCGCTGATGACGGCGTCCACCCTGCTGCAGACCTGGCTGAACCCGACGCCGCCGGATCCGGTCCAGGCCAAGATGATGTGGATCATGCCGCTGGTGTTCTCGGTGATGTTCTTCTTCTTCCCGGCCGGTCTGGTGCTGTACTGGCTGACGAACAACATCCTGTCGATTGCCCAGCAGTGGATGATCAACAAGCAACTGGGCGTGCAGAACTGATCGCCCGGGTCTGAAAAGACAAAGCCGCCTGTGCAGCGATGCCAGGCGGCTTTTTTCATGCAGCGCGGATGGCGCCGCAAGGGTGGGGCGGGGTCAGTCGCGCTTCTGGCGGCGGCTCATGAGCAGGGCGGCGCCGGCAGCAGCCAGGCCCAGCGTCCAGAGCGAGGGATCCTGGTTGTCGGGCACGCCGAGCCGCAGGAGATCCTGAATCAGGTCGAACATGGCGGTTTCCTCCGAGGGGTTTGGTTCTTGTTGCAACGCAACAATGATGCCATGGTGAAAACCCGCAATGACGCGGTGATGACACATCTTGCACCGCGGGATGGCGGGGGCTGCGCCAGTTCAGGGCGCGGCGGTGGGTTGGGGCGCGCCAGCGGGGTGCGCGAGGCCACCGGGTGCCGGGGTGGCCGCCATGCTGCCCGGTTGCGCCAGGCTTGCGTCCTCGCGCGCGCGGCGGGCCTTCATGCGCGCCCACGTGAGCGGCACCAGTTGCTGGCCCAGAAAGCCGTGGAGCGGGTAGTGGCGTTCGTCGAACAGGCCGAGCCGCTCGGGCGCGCGCCGGCCCTGCGGGTAGACGAAGGTGCCGAAGAGGTGGTCCCACAGCATCACGATGCTGTAGTTCTTGGCCTCCTCGATGCGGTTGGAGTGGTGCCAACGGTGGATCTCGTTGGTGCCGATCAGGTAGTTGAGCCAGCCGAAGCGGAAGCGCACGTTCATGTGCGTGATCGTGGCCAGCACGCTGCCGATCACGCCGCTCAGGATGAAGGCCTCCTGGCTTACCCCGGTCTGGAAGGTGACGAACACGGGCACGATGCGCCGCCAGATCAGATCGAGCGGGTGGGCGCGGCTGGCGTTGAGCACGCTGAGGCGGTGGGCGCAGTGGTGCACGCTGTGCAGGCGCCAGAAGAAGTCGACCTCGTGCCCGATGCGGTGGGTGACGTAGAACATGAAGTCGAACACGAGCCAGGCCACCAGCACCTGGCCCCACAGCGGCAGGTGGTGGGCGGCCCAGGCGTCGGACAGCACGCCGTACTGGAAGAGCAGGCCGGTGCCGGTGAGCGCCACGAGCGCATGGATGACGAAGTTCTGAAAGCCGGTGACCGCAATCAGCATCAGGTTGTGCAGCACGTCGGTGAGCACCTCGCCGCGCTCGAAACGGTTCGGCGTCTCCGGCCAGACGTATTGCAGGCCGGTGCACAGCGCGTAGTAGGGGAAGAGGAAGTGCGTGGCAATCGGGGCGGGGTCGAAATCGAAGTGCAGCACTGTGGCGATGCCGAGCGCGACCGAGCCGAAAAGAAAGAGCCAGCTGACGCAGTGACGAACCATGCAACGATCTCCATTCACCCTCAGGGTAGGAGGGGGGCGCGCGGCCGTCATCGGGGTTTGCGCGGCGCAGCCCTTGGATCGGGGGGACGGCCGGTGACAATGGCGGGCGGCCGCGCGACAGGCGGGCCGCAGCAAGCCAAAGGATGGAAGCGGAGATGGTGAACACGCAGGGGCAGGTCCCGATCGTGGCGGTGGCCACGGCGGCGGGGCGCGGTGCAGTGGGAATCGTGCGGGTCTCGGGCCGGGGCCTGGATGCGCTGGCGCAGGCCCTGTGCGGGCGGGCGCTCGCGCCGCGGGTGGCCACCTACGGACCCTTCCGCGATGCGCGGGGCGATGCGATCGACCACGGCCTGGCGCTGTACTTTCCGGCGCCGCACAGCTACACCGGCGAGGACGTGCTGGAGCTGCAGGGCCATGGTGGTCCGGTGGTGATGCAGCTGCTGCTGGCGCGGTGCCTGGAGGCGGCTGAAGAACCGGATGCCGCCACGGGGCAGCCCCGTTTGCCCGGTCTGCGGCTGGCCGAGCCGGGTGAGTTCACCCAGCGCGCCTTCCTGAACGACAAGATCGACCTGGCCCAGGCCGAGGCGATTGCCGACCTGATCGACGCGAGCACCGAGGCGGCCGCGCGGTCGGCCAGCCGGTCGCTGGGCGGCGCGTTTTCGCGCGAGGTCAACGCGCTGCGCGACCGGATGGTGAACCTGCGCATGCTGGTGGAGGCCACGCTCGATTTTCCGGAAGAAGAGATCGACTTTCTGGAGAAGGCCGACGCGCGCGGCAAGCTCGATGGCCTGCTGGGGGCGCTCGATGCGGTGCTGGCGCAGGCGCGGCAGGGTGCGCTGTTGCGCGAGGGCATGCAGGTGGTGCTGGCCGGGCAGCCCAACGCGGGCAAGAGCTCGCTGCTCAATGCGCTGGCCGGGGCGGAGCTGGCCATCGTCACGCCGATTGCAGGCACCACACGTGACAAGGTCAGCGAGACCATCCAGATTCACGGCGTGCCGCTGCACGTGATCGACACGGCCGGCCTGCGGGCCGAGCACGAGGCCGCCGACGAGGTCGAGCGCATCGGCATGGCGCGCAGCTGGGAGGCGATTGCCCAGGCCGATGCCGTGCTGTTCCTGCACGACCTGACGCGGGTGGACGACGCGGTGTACGCCGCCATCGACGCCGACATCGCCGGCCGGCTGCCCGACGGCGTGCCGGTGGTGCACGTGTTCAACAAGGCCGACGCGTGCGCCGATGACGCCGCGCTGCGCATGCAGACCTGGCTCGGCACGCGCCAGGCCGAGGGGGAACAGGCCGTGGCGCTGTCGGCGCGGACGGGCACCGGGCTGGATGCCTTGCGCGAACGCCTGCTGACGCTGGCGGGCTGGCAGGCCGGGGGCGAGGATGTCTTCATTGCCCGTCAGCGGCACGTGCAGGCGCTGCGTGTCGCGCGTGCGCATCTGCAACAGGCGCAAGCCCATGCCGCACTGCGGGATGGGGCCCTCGATTTGCTGGCGGAAGAACTTCGCCTGGCGCACAATGCCCTGGGCGCCATCACCGGCGCCTTCTCGGCCGATGACCTGCTCGGTGAAATCTTCACCCGCTTCTGCATTGGCAAATGACGCAGCCCTGGACGACGCCGGTCGGTGCGCGCTGAACCGCACGGTGGCAACGAGGACAAGATGGACGGCAACGAACTGATTCAGGCCATTCAGACGCTGAACACGGACGATGCGTTCCGGCCGCGTCTGGATCCCCAACAATGGCGCACGTTTGTGCAGTACCTGACCCGCCACGAGCTTCGCGCGGGGGACCTGCTGATCAAGCAGGGGGACCGGGAACGCACGGTGTACTTTCTCGGGCAGGGGTCGCTGCAGGTGTTCGTGACCGGTGCAGCACCCGGGGCGAGCCGCATTGCCATCCTGCGGCCTGGTGCCATGTGCGGTGAGCCCGCGGTGTTTGCCGATGTGCCGCGCTCGGCCAACGTCGAGGCCATGACGCCCTGCGTGGTGTTTGCCTTGCGGCTGCCGCGCTTCGAAGAGCTGATGGCGCGCGTGCCGCTGGTCGCCGCCGAGGTGCTGCGGGCGGCGGGTGCCGTCATGTTGGTGCGCCAGCGCAGCAACCTGAGTCGTCAGGTGCCGGCCGCCTGAGACCGCGCCGCATTCGCCTCGACAGCCGGGCCTGGGGCTGTCCAAGATCACAAATCAAGAAAACAGCAACGGTTTCAGTGGAGTGAACAAGGATGTCCCCCCTTCCGGCCCTGCGGCGTCCCACCATTCTGGTGGCGGACGACTCGCCCCAGAACATCGAGCTGCTGTCCAGGGTGCTGGGGCAGGACTACCGCATCAAGGTGGCGACCTCGGGTGACAAGGCGCTGAAGATCGTCTACTCGGACGAGCCGCCGGACCTGGTGTTGCTGGACATCATGATGCCCGACCTGAGTGGCCACGAGGTGTGCCGCCGGATGAAGGCCAACCCGGATCGCCGCCGCATCCCGGTCATCTTCGTGACGGCGATGAGCACGATCGAGGACGAGGCGCTGGGCCTGAGCCTGGGCGCCGTGGACTACATCACCAAGCCGATCAGCCCGCCGCTGGTGCAGGCGCGGGTGCGCACCCATCTGGCGTTGTACGACCAGTCGCGCGAGCTGGAACGCATGGTGGCGCAGCGCACCAGCGAGCTGGTGGCCACGCGCCAGCAGATCATCCGCCGGCTGGGCCGCGCTGCCGAGTACAAGGACAACGAGACCGGCAACCACGTGGTGCGCATGAGCCACATCGCGCGGCTGGTGGCGCAGCAGGCCGGCATGGGTCCCGAGGCGGTGCAGCTGGTCTTCCAGGCGGCGGCCATGCACGATGTGGGCAAGATCGGCGTGCCCGACCACATCCTGCTCAAGCCGGGACCCTTGACCGAGGAAGAGCGCCAGATCATGCGCCGCCACCCGCAGATTGGCGCAGACATCCTGGGCAAGCACGACAACGAACTGCTGGCGGCGGCGCGCACGATTGCGCTGACCCACCACGAGCGCTGGGACGGCACGGGCTATCCGCAGGGGCTGCAGGGCGAGCAGATCCCGATCTTCGGGCGCATCGTGGCGCTGGCCGACGTGTTCGATGCGCTGATGACGCGACGGCCCTACAAGCCGGCTTTCAGCGCCCAGCAGTCGCTGGCCATCATGGCCGACGAGCGCGGCAAGCATTTCGACCCCAACCTGCTGGACTGCTTCTTTGCGCAGCAGTTCGAGATCCTGCGCATCATGAACCTGTACGCCGACGAGCGCGGCACGGTGAGCGACGCCGCCTGACGGTGTGTGAGTACGGGCCCCGCCGGGGCACCGCGGTTCAGACCGGGATGGTGCGCAGCGCCTCGGTCGCGGCTTCGAAGTCGTACTGATCGAGCGCACGGCGCACCGCCATGGCCTCGGGGTGGTCGGCCAGTTCTGGGCGCAGTTCCAGCAGATCGGCCATGACTTCACGGGCCTGCGCGTCGTTGTCGGTCACCAGTTGCCGCAGGCGGGCCCAAAGCGGTTGGGTGCCGGGGTCTCGCAGCGCCGCTTCCTGGCGGGCCCGTTGCGGCACGGAGGGCTGGGACAGCTGGGCGATGTCCGTGAGCACGGCGTCGAGTGCCGCCACGGTGGCCTGGGCCTCGGCCTGGACGGCCGGCGTCTCGGGACCGCCCTGAAGCAGCGCCCCCTCGAGTGCCACACAGTGCTGGAACAGGGTGCGCGCGCCGATGTTGCCGGCCAGGCCTTTCAGCCCGTGCACCACCTCGGTGGCCTGGTGCGCGGTGGGGGCCGCAGCGAACTCGGTGGCGAACTGCGCATGGTTGCGGGCAAAGCCCCGCAGCAGGCGGCGGTAGAGGTCGACGTTGCCCATGCAGCGGGCCACGCCGTCGGCCATGTCGAGCGTGGGCATGCCAGGCATCGCGGGCTCGAGCGCCTCGGGCGCCGGGGGCGAGGACAGCACCTGACTCGGCTTGATCCAACGCGCCAGGATGGCGAACATCTGGTTGAGGTCGAGCGGCTTGGTGATGTGGTCGTTCATGCCCGAATCGAGCACCCGCTGGCGGTCGCCTGCCATGGCGCCGGCCGTCATCGCGATCACCGGCAGGTGGGCCCACGCCGGGTTGGCTCGAATGTGCTCGGTGGCGGTGTAGCCGTCCATCACGGGCATCTGGCAGTCCATCAGCACGCCGTCGAACGCGCCGTCGGCGTTGAGGCGGTCGAGCGCCTCCTGCCCGTTGGTCGCCACGACCACCGTCATGCCGGCGCGCTCGAGCAGGTCACAGGCCAGTTCGCGGTTGAGCGGCTGGTCTTCCACCAGCAGCACGCGCGCGCCGGCCAGGTCGCGCTGGGCTTGCTGCAGCACGCGGTTGGCGGCACGGGGCCCTGGCGGCGCAGCCAAATCTTCGCCCAGCACGCGGCCGAGCGTGTCGACCAGCGTGGACGGGGTGACGGGCTTGTGGATGATGCCCGCGAGCTCCAGCCCCTCGGCGGCCTGCAGCGCCTCTTCGCGGCCGAAGGCGGTGACCAGCAGCACGCAGGGGCGCTGTTCGGGCGGCATGGACAGCGCGTGGCGGGCGAAGGTGATGCCGTCCATGCCGGGCATCTTCCAGTCGGTGAGCAGCAGGTGGTGCGGGCGGCCGGCCTGCATGGCTTCGCGCAGGCGCTCGAGCGCGTGCTCGCCGCTGTCGCACACGTCCACATCGAGACCGAGGCGGCGCACCATGTCGCCCAGCACCTCGCGGGCCGAGGCGTTGTCGTCGACCAGCAGCACGCGCTTGCCCTGAAGCTCGCTGGCCAGCAGGGCGCGGCGCGCCAACGGCTGGGTCTGCAGGCCGAAGCGTGCAGTGAAGTGGAAGGTGCTGCCTTCGCCGGGCTGGCTGTGGGCCCAGATGCGGCCGTTCATCATGTCGACCAGCTGCCGGCTGATGGCCAGGCCGAGCCCGGTGCCACCGTACTGGCGGGTGGTCGAACTGTCGGCCTGCGTGAACGGCTGGAACAGGCGGTCGAGCTGCTCGGGAGACAGGCCGATGCCGGTGTCGGACACCCAGAAGTGCAGGGTCACCTCCGCGGCGTCGAGCCGCTGCACTTCACAGCCGATGATGACCTCGCCGTGCTCGGTGAACTTGACGGCGTTGGTGCCGAGGTTGATGAGCACCTGGCCCAGTCGGGTGGGGTCGCCGATGAGGGCCGTCGGGATGTCGGGCGGGGCGGTGAACAGCAGCTCCAGCCCCTTTTCCTCGGCGCGCACGCCCAGCACGTCGGCCATGTGGCTGACCACGGTCTCGAGCTGGAACGGCGTGCGCTCGAGTTCGAGCTTGCCGGATTCGATCTTCGAGACGTCGAGCACGTCGTTGAGGATCTGCAGCAGGTTGGCTGCCGCGCCATGGGCCTTGGTGATGTAGTTGCGCGCCTTGGCGGGCAGCTCGTCGATCAGCGCCAGGTGGGTCATGCCCATGATGGCGTTCATGGGGGTGCGGATCTCGTGGCTCATGTTGGCCAGGAAGCGGGACTTGGCTTCGGTGGCCGCCTGCGCCGCCTGCTGTGCGGCCCGCAACGCGGTCTCGGCGCGCTTGCGCTCGGTGATGTCGCGCAGGATGGCGCAGACCTGACGTTCGCCGTCGTGCTCGAAGGGGATGGCCACCACTTCGGCTTCGAAGGGCACGCTGTCGAAGCGGGTGTGGCTCCATTCGAAGCGGTAGGGCTTGCCGGCCAGCAGGTGGTCGTGCACGGCACGCGCCACGGCCAGCACCTCGGGCTGCTTGAGCAGATGCGGGGAGGTCAGCGGGGCTTCGTGCAGCTTCAGGCCGATGAGGGCCGTGGGGTGGTCGGCGCCGAACATGGTCAGCGCCGTGGGGTTCACGCGCGTGATGTTGCCCTGGCTGTTGGAGAAGAAGAAGGCCAGCGGTGCGTTGGCGAACACCGCCTGCGTGCGGGCTTCCACCTGCTTGCGCTCGCTGATGTCCGTCCAGTAGCCATTGAAGGTGCGTGTGCCATCGGCCGCCGTGGTGCACTGGCTTTCGCATTCGATCCACCAGGGGCGGCCGGAATGCCGCACCGTGAACTCGCTGCGGGTCTGCGGGGGCTCGCGCAGGTCGGCGTCGATCAGGCGCCACACACGCTCGGGGTCTTCCTCCAGGTCCTGGGGCGTCAGGCCGATCAGTTCACGCAGGCCGGCGCCCAGGAAGGTGAAATGCCCATGCCGCGCGCCGGCCGGGATGCAGTAGCGGAACACGGTCAGCGGCAGCGCGTGCGCCATGTCGGCCAGGTCGCGGTGGGCCTGGTCCTGCAGTTGGTAGTGCCTCAGGCGCTGTCCCACCAGCAGGATGACGCCCAGGCCGCTGAGCCACAGCAGCGCCGCACCGCCCCCCCAGGCGGCCATGATGGGGGTTTCGCCCTCCAGCGGGATCAGCGACCACGCAATCAGGCCGCCATAGCTCAAGGGCCGGGAGATGGCCAGGTGCGGGCCGTCCATGCGGTGCACCACCGTCATCCGGTTGCCCCGCACACGCGCGGTGTCGAGCATCCAGCCCAGTTCGTTGGGCACGCGCAGATACAGGTCCTTCATGGCGCTGGTGCCCAGGTTGATCGGGCCTTGCAGCGGCGTGTGGCCGAGCACGTCCGACACCTGGCTGCTCATCAGCACGACGCCGTGGGGATCGGTGACCAGCAGCTTGCGCCAGGGGTCATCGAACAGACGGCCCAGCACGGTGGCGCCCTGCTTGACGACGACCACGCCAGCGGGGGCGGCGCTGTCACCGATCCGCGCTGAAAAGTAGAACCCGGGCGAGCGCGACACACGGCCCACGGCGAACTGCGTGCCGCTGCCATGCGCCATGGCGTCGGCAAAGTAGGCCCGTCCGCGGTAGTTGCCGCCAATGATGTTGACGGCGCTGTCGATCTCGCTGAAGGCCACGCTGGTGCCGAAGCGGTCGAGCACGAAGATCTGTTCGACATCGAAGTCGCGCGCGGTGGCATGGAGCAGCAGGCTGGCCGGGCGCACGGGGGGCTGGCTTTCGAGCACGCCGCGCATGCGCGGGCGGTCGGCCTCGGTGAGGCGCTCGGAGCCGGGCACCTCGACCTCTTGCAGCAGGGTGGTGACGGCCGTCTGCCGGCCCAGGGCGCGGGGCAGGGCGGCAAGCTGGCGGAACTGGCTTTCCAGCGAGCCGTGCAGGCTGTCCAGCCGGTGCTGCGCGGCCGTCACGCGCTCGGCGCGGTGGTGGTCGATCTGGCGGTAGACCAGGGCGGCGGTGCTCAGCGTCACCAGCGCGGTCCACACGCCGGCGGCCAGCCAGAGCCGGCGATTCAGCCGACGTGGCGAGCGGGACCGGTCGTCACGGGGGGAAGCAGCGGTCGACTCGGGGTTGGACAGCACGTCCATGCGGGGCTCTCCTGGTGCCTGATGCGGGAGCGCGGGCCCCGGCCTTTTGGCGCAAAGTGTGCCGCGAGTCGCTGCGCAGGCCTAGAGGGACATCCAGCCGATGCCGCGACATTTTCAGCCTTTGAGCAACACGCTTTCGGCACGTGCAAGATCCTGCGGTCGGCCCGACAGCACCAGGGTGTCGCCCGCTTCGAGCAGCAGACCCGGCGACGGGGACATCACCGCCCCCTGGGCGCGGCGCACCGAGACCACCGTCACGCCGACGCCCGCCGGATCCAGGCTGCCATCGAGCGTCCGCCCGACGCACACCGAGCTGGGCTCCAGCGTCACCGACTGCAGACGCTGCAATTCGAGTTCATCGACGCTGTCATCGTCCGCCCCGTGGAAATACCCGCGCAGCAGGCCATAGCGCGCCACCCGCTGGTCCTGCACCAGCCGGATCACGCGGCGGATCGGCACGCCCACCAGGGCCAGCGTCTGCGAGGCCAGCATCAGCGAGCCCTCGATGGCTTCGGGCACGATCACGCTGGCGCCCGCGGACTGCAGCTCATCGAGCGACTGGTCGTCAATCGTGCGCACGGCCACCGGCACATGGGGGGCGTGCTCGCGCACGTGGTGCAGCACCTTGTTGGCCGTGGGCGTGTCGGGGTAGGTCACCACAACGGCCGCAGCCCGCGTCAGGCCCGCGGCCACCAGGCTCTGCAGGCGGGTGGCATCGCCGAAGACGACGTTCTGCCCCGCAGCCGCAGCCTGGCGCACGCGGTCGGGATCGAGGTCGAGCGCCATGTACGGAATGTGCTCCTGCTCCAGCAGGCGCGCAAGGTTCTGGCCGCTGCGCCCATAGCCGCAGATCACGACGTGCTTCTCGGTGTTGATGGCCTTCGACGCGATCTTCGTCATCGCCAGCGACTGCATCAGCCAGTCGGTGGCCGACACCTTCATCACGATCCAGTTGCTGTAGTGAATGATGAAGGGCGTGGCCAGCATCGACAGCACCATCGACGCGAGCAGCGGGCTTTGCACGTGGTGCGGCAGCAGCCGCTGCTCGGCAGCCAGGTTCAGCAGCACGAAGCCGAACTCACCAGCTTGAGCCAGATACAGGCCGGTGCGCAACGCCACGCCGGTGGGCGCGCCGAACAGCCGGGCCAGTGCCGCCACCAGCCCGAGCTTGAACAGCACCGGCACCGTGGCCAGCAGCAGCACCAGGCCCCACTGGTTGACCAGGCTGTGCCAGTCGAGCTTCATGCCGATCGTGATGAAGAACAGCCCGAGCAGCACGTCGTGGAAGGGCCGGATGTCGGTCTCCACCTGGTGTTTGTATTCGGTCTCGGCGATCAGCATGCCGGCCACGAAGGCGCCCAGCGCCAGCGACAGCCCGAAGTGCTCGGTAAGCCAGGCCAGCCCGAGGGTGACGAGCAGCAGGTTGAGCATGAAGAGCTCTTCGCTCTTGCGGCGCGCCACCATGTCCAGCCACCAGTGCATCACCTTCTGGCCACCGGCCAGCAGCACCGTCAGCAGCGCGGCGGCCTTCAGGCCGGCCAGTGCCAGCGTGCGCGTCAGCTCGCTGGCGCTGTCACCCAGCGACGGAATCAGCACCAACAGCGGCACCACGGCCAGATCCTGGAAGAGCAGGATGCCCATCACGCGTCGGCCGTGTTCGCTTTCCAGCTCCAGCCGCTCGGCCATCAGCTTGACGACGATGGCGGTGGAGCTCATGGCCAGCGCGCCACCCAGGGCCAACGCGCTCTGCCAGCTCAAGCCCCATCCCAGCAGACCGCCCTCGACCCCCAGCCAGGCCAGGCCGGCACCCAGCGCCAGATGCCCGAGCAGCGTGGCCAGCATCGTCAGCCCCACCTGGCTCAGGCCCAGCCCGAACACCAGCGACTTCATGCTCTTGAGCTTGGGCAGGTTGAACTCCAGCCCGATCACGAACATCAGGAACACCACGCCGAACTCGGCGAGGTAGCTCACCCCGGCGGAGTCCTTGGCCAGGGCGAGGGCATTGGGCCCGATCACCACCCCCACGGCCAGGTAGCCCAGCATCGGGGGCAGCTTGATGAGCCGGCACAACACCACGCCGATCACGGCGGCAAACAGATAGAGCAGTGTGAGGTCGAGCGTGCTGGCCATGTTGTCCCTAGAATCACCCGATCCTACCCGGGCAGGGGTGCCGTTGCGCCCGCCCGGGCCAGACTTCCGACGCTTTCTCCTTTCATGTCTGCACTTCCTTCCCAAGACGCCGTGGTGGCGATGGCCAGCCAGGCCCTGGACATCGAGGCCCGCGCGCTGCTCGACCTCAAGGCCCGCCTGCAGGGCGAGCCCGGCGCTGCCTTTACCCGTGCGGTGCACACCATGCTGGCGTGCCGCGGCCGGGTGGTCGTGATGGGCATGGGCAAGAGCGGCCATGTGGGCCGCAAGATCACCGCCACGCTGGCCTCCACCGGCACGCCGGCGATGTTCGTGCACCCGGCCGAGGCGCACCATGGCGACCTCGGCATGGTGCAGCCGGGCGACGTCGTGATCGCGATCTCCAACTCCGGTGAGAGCGAGGAGCTGACCGCGCTGCTGCCCGTGATCAAGCGCATCGGCGTGCCGCTGGTGGCGATGACGGGCAAGCCGGCCTCGTCGCTGGCCCGCCATGCCGACATCGTGCTCGACAGCGCCGTGTCGGTCGAGGCCTGCCCGCTGAACCTGGCGCCCACCGCCAGCACCACCGCACAGATGGCGCTGGGCGATGCGCTGGCCGTGGTGCTGCTGGAGGCGCGCGGCTTCAAGGCCGAAGACTTTGCCCGCTCGCACCCCGGTGGCGCCCTGGGCCGCCGCCTGCTGACCCACCTGCGCGATGTGATGCGCTCGGGCGAGGCCGTGCCCCGTGTGGCCCCGGAGGCGCCGTTCGGCGAACTGATGCGCGAGATGAGCGCCAAGGGCCTGGGCGCCGCAGCGGTGATCGAGCCCACCGGCCGCCTGCTCGGTGTGTTCACCGACGGCGACCTGCGCCGCAAGATCGAAGCCGGTGTCGACCTGCGCGGGCTGACGGCCGCCGAACTGATGACGCCCGCTCCCCGCACCATCCGCGACGACGTGCTGGCCGCCGAAGCCGTGTCGCTGATGGAGGCCCACCGGATCAACACCCTGCTGGTGGTGGACGCCGCCGGCGCGCTGGTGGGCGCCGTGAGCACCAACGACCTGATGCGCGCGAAGGTGATCTGACATGCGCCCGCTTCACGCCACCCTGACCTTTCCCGAACCGCTGCGCGCCAAGGCGCGCGGCATCCGTGCCGCCATCTTCGATGTGGACGGGGTGCTGACCGACGGCACGCTCTACATCAGCGAGGCCGGCGAAACGCTCAAGGCCTTTCATGCGCTCGACGGCCACGGCCTGAAGCTGCTGGCCCAGGGTGGCATCACGCCCATCGTGATCACTGGCCGGGATTCGCCGGCGGTGCGCCGTCGCCTGGCCGACCTGGGGGTGAAGCACGCGGTGTTCGGCGCGCACGACAAGCTGGCCGTGGCCACGCCGCTGCTGGCCGAGCTCGGCGTGACCTGGAACGAGCTCGCCGTGATGGGCGACGACTGGCCGGACCTGCCGCTGCTGGCCCGGGCGGGCTTTGCCATCGCCCCGGTCAACGCGCACCCGGAGGTCAAGGCCATCGCCGACCACGTGAGCGCGCTGCCCGGCGGGCAGGGGGCGGCCCGCGAGGCCTGTGACCTGCTGCTGTGGGCCACCGGCCGCTACGAGGCCCTGCTGCACGGCCACCTGCAGACGCTGGACACCACCGCCGAGGGCGCCCGCCGATGAAGCCGCGCAGCTGGGAGTGGCTGTCGTACGCGCAGGCCGGCTTGCCCGTGCTGGGCGCGGGGCTGCTGGCCGGCTTCACCTGGTGGCTGGTGCAGTCCTCGCCGCAACCCGAATCGGCTCGCCGCACCGCCGTGGCGCCGACGGTGCCCGACTACACGCTCGAGCGCGCCCGCATCTCGCGGCTGGATACGGAAGGCCGGCTCAAGGCCGTGATCGATGGCGAGGTGATCCGGCACTACCCCGAAGGGGACCGCATCGAGATCGACGTGCTCGAGCTGTCGGCCCGGGGCGACGAAGGCGACAGCGTGCACGCGCTGTCCCGTCGTGGCGAAGCGGTCGGCACGACCGAGGTCATCACGCTGACCGGGGCCGTGCGCGTGACCGCGATGCCGGTGCCGGGCACGGCGAAGCGGCAAGGCATGGACAGCACCGCGCCCGTGCGCCTGGTGGGCGAAGGCCTGAAGATGGACGGCCGCACCCGCGTGCTGAGCGCCGACCAGCCCACCACGCTGTACCAGGCGGGCAGCGTGGTGCGCGGCAACACCATGCGCCATGACGAGCGCACCGGCGTGACCGAGTTCAAGGGCCGGGTGACCGGCCGCTACGAGCTGGCGAGCCGCCCGTGACGGCCCCGCTGGCCTTCATCACCGGCGCCTCCAGCGGCATCGGGCAGGCCCTGGCCGCCCGCTATGCAGCGCTGGGCTGGCGCGTGGCCCTGGTGGCGCGCCGTGCCGAGCGGTTGCGTGAGTGGGTGCACGCGCAGGGCTGGCCCGCCGACCAGTGGGCGGTGTATGCGGCCGATGTGCGCGACGAGGCCGCGATGCAGGCCGCCGCGCAAGCCTGCCTGGCGCAGCAGGGTCTGCCCGATGTGGTCGTGGCCAACGCCGGCATCAGCATCGGCATCGACCTGTCGCTGGCCGAAGATCTGCCGGTGCTGCGTGACCTGCTGGACACCAATGTGATCGGTGTGGCCGCCACCTTCCAGCCTTTCATCGCGCCGATGAAGACGCGCGGCCGCGGCACGCTGGTGGGCGTGGCCAGTGTGGCCTCGGTGCGGGGGCTGCCCGGGCATGCCGGCTACTGCGCCGCCAAGGGGGCCGTGGTGCAGCTGTGCGAAACCCTGCGCGGCGAGTTGCAGGCGCATGGCGTGCGCGTGGTCACGCTCGCGCCGGGCTACATCGACACGCCGCTGACCCGCGAGAACGACTACCCGATGCCCTTCCTGATGGCCCCGGACGTGTTTGCGGCAAAAGCGGTCGATGCGATTGCGGCCGGGGTGCGCTGGCGCGTCATCCCCTGGCAGATGGGCGTGGTCGCGGCGGTGCTCAAGTGGATGCCGCGCCGCCTGTTCGACCGCCTCGTGGGCGGCCAGCAGCACCGCAAGAAGCGCCGCCGGCCCGCTGCCGGTCAGTGACCGCGGCCTTTGCCGTGGCCCTTGCCCGGGTGGTCGTCGTGGTGGTGGTCATGCCCGTGGTCGTCATGGTCATGGCCGCGTCGGCCCTTGCCCTTCTTCGGGCCGCCGTCGTCGCGAACGAAATAGACCGGCTGGCCGCAGGCCCTGTACTGGCCGCAGTAGCGCGCCCAGTTCTTCGAGTGGCCAGGGGGAACGCGCATGTAGATCGGGCGTTGCACCACGGCCACCGGCCCCTGCTGGATGATCACCGGCTGGGGGTAGACCAGCACGGGGCGGGCATCGCCGATGTCGACGCGGCCGTAAAAGCCCGGCTGGTTGATGCTCACGCTGACGCCGACGTTCTGAGCCGAGGCCAGGCCGGCCAGCGAGGCCAGGGCAGCGATGGCGGCCAGGCGGGGAAGGGTGTACTTCTTCATGGTCTTGTGCAGAGCGCCCGGCGAGGCCAGGCCAGAGCCCGATTGTGCGCGTCGGGCCGCGCGCGCCTGTGTCTGGCTGTGTCGCGCTTGTGACCAGATGTGCCGCCGGGCCCGCATCGTGGTGCGGCAGCGAGCGCCCAAGAAAAAAGGCGGTGCCTTGAGACACCGCCTTCTTGCCGGAGCAGGGGCCGATCAGTAGCCGCCGCCGTAGCCGCCGTCGCCACGGCCACCGCCGTAACCACCGCCGCCGTTGCCACGGCCACCGCCGTAGCCGCCGCCACCATTGCCACGGCCACCGCCGCCGCCGCCGTAACCGCCGCCTCCGCCTTCACGACGGCCGCCGCCGAAACCACCGCCGCCGCCACCGCCGCTGCCACCGTACGGGCTGCGGAAGCCAGCCGGGCGCTCTTCACGAGGACGGGCTTCGTTGACGACCACGGCACGGCCGGCCACGGGCTGACCGTTCAGGCCGTTGATGGCGGCTTGCGCCTCGGCATCCGAACCCATTTCGACGAAGCCGAAGCCCTTCGAACGGCCAGTTTCACGGTCCATCATGACCTTGGCCGAGCTCACGGCACCGTATTCCGAGAAAGCGTCCTGCAGATCCTGATCGCGCACGCTGTAGGCCAGGTTGCCCACGTAAAGTTTGTTGCCCACGAGAGAGCCCCTTTCAAGTAACTAAGTAACCATGTGGAGCTTCAACCCATCAGGACCCATTCCAAAGACGGTGCCGCTTCCAGACACAGACGAAACCATTATGGTGGATGCCTGCACGATCGGCCAGCGTTTTCAACCCTTATTTGTGCCAGCGTGTCAACCATCCGGGTGCGTTGTTGTGCCTGCGCTTCATGCCTGCATCAGGGCTAGCCCCTATGATCGGCCCGGCAGGGAACCCCGTTGAACGCCCGACATCCCACCCTGATGAGCCCAGAATCTGTTGCATCTCCCCCCGAAAACGCCAGCCCGCGGGCGGTCCGTCGCCGGTTCGACTGGTGGCAGGCGCTGGTGCGCGTGCTCGCCAGCATCGAAGCCGTGCGCGATGGCCAGGTGATCTACGTGCTGCTGGCCGCTTTCTCCGGCGCAGGCCTCGCGGTGGCCAGTGCCCAGGCCTCACTGGGGCGGGGTGACACGAACTGGGCGATCGGGCAGGGCGCCGCCGCGCTCTTCATTGCGTTCTACGGCGCGAATGCCGCCGGGTTGATGTCCATGGACCGCGCGCGGGGCGTCGTGCCGCGCGATGGGTGGTCTGCCGTGCAGGACGGCCTGGGCGTGGGCCACCGGATGCTGCTCGCGGTGCTCGCCGCCGTGTTGGTGGTCGGTACGCTGGCGGCAGGGGTGGCCGGGCTGTACTGGCTCAGCGGGTTGCCGAAGGTGGGCCCGTGGTTGTTCGTGCTGGTGGTGCCGGCCACGGTGCTGCTGCTGGGGCTCACCATGTTGTCGGTGGTGGCGGTCATCGCCCCGCTGACCGGGCCGGTCGTCTGGTCGGGCGCCTCGTCGTGGCAGGCGTGCCGGGCGCTGGTGCGGCTGGTGCGCGAACGCTTGCTGCAGTCCGCGGTGCTCGTCGGAGGGCTGAGCCTGGTCACCGGCCTGACCGGGGCGGCCACCAGCTTCATGGTGATGGCGGGTGGCCGGGTGATGGCCGAGGCGTCGATCTTCGTGCTGGGCGTGGACATCAAGCCAGAGATGCTGATGGCGGGCCTGATGGGCTACAACGTGCGCGTGGTCGATCTGACTGTGCCAGCGGACGCGCTGCCCTACATCCGCGCCGCGACAGTGGGCGGGGGCGTGGTGTTCGCACTGGCGCTGGTGCTGCCCACCGTGGTCTACCTGCGCGGGGTGTGCGAGGTGTTCCTGGCGCTGCAGCAGGCGGATGTGGCGGAGGCAGGCGTCGAGCAGGCCTGAAGGCCGCGTTGCACGCATCGCACGGACATGGCGCACGGCGGCCGTGCCATCATCGCGGCCATGTCACGCCGTGCCCCCGCCCTTGCCGCCGATGCCCGCCCCTGCCCTTGCGGGCGACCCGCCGCGTATGCGTCGTGCTGCGGGCGCTACCATGCCGGCCCGCTGGCCTTGCAGGCGCCGGATCCCGAGTCGCTGATGCGCTCGCGGTACAGCGCCTTCGTCCTGGATGAGCGCGCATACCTCCTGGCCACCTGGCATCCCGACACCCGGCCCGCCTTGATCGAGCCGCCTGAACCCGGTCTGCAGTGGCTGGGACTGACGGTGCGCCGCACCGGGATGACGGGGCCCGACCGCGGCCTGGTGGACTTCGTGGCCCGCAGCAAGCTGGGCGGTCGCGCCCATCGGCTGGAGGAGGTCAGCGATTTCGTGCGCGAGGACGGGCGCTGGTATTACGTGAAGGCGCTGGACGACGGCACCTGACCGCCTGGCGTCCGCTCACCCCCCGCGCTGCGCTGTGCAGGCCCCCATCCGCGGGGTTAAATGGGGGGCGGAAGGGCTTCCCCGGCAGACACCGCGCGGGCGCCTCCTTATGGTGGGCGCATGTGGTCCTCTCTCTCTTCCCTGAGCGACGCGCTCGCGCGGCTCGACAGCATCCAGATCATGATGGCCGTGCTCGGCGTGTCGGCCGTGCTGGTGACCGCGGCCGAGGGCGTGCTGATTGCCCGACGACGGGGGGCCGGCGCGTATGACTGGCGTGCCTTCTGGACGACGGTGCGCATCAACGGCTGGCGGGTGGTGGTGGAAGCCATCCCGATGGGGGCTGTGCTGGGTGCGGCCCTGCCGTTCGGGGCATGGATGTACGCGCACCGGCTGTGGACCGTGCCCATGGACACGGCCTGGGGCTGGGTGGCCATGTTCTTCACGACCGAGTTCTTCTATTACTGGCTGCACCGTGCCGGCCACCGCATCCGCTGGTACTGGGCCTCCCACCAGGTGCACCACTCGGGCAACGAGTACAACCTGGCCGCCGCGTTCCGGCAGTCGATCACCGGCAAGGTCAGCGGCGGCTTCGTCTTCTTTGCGCCGCAGTGCCTGCTGGGCTTTTCACCCGACGCCGTGCTGATGTCCTACGGGCTCAACCTGGTCTACCAGTTCTGGATCCACACCGACCTGGTGCCCAAGCTGGGCTGGATGGAGGGGGTCTTCAACACGCCTTCGGCGCACCGGGTGCACCACGCGGCCAATGTCGAGTACCTGGACTGCAACTATGGCGGCACCATCATGCTGTTCGACCGGCTGTTCGGCACCTATGTGGAAGAGAAGGACGGGGTGCCGATCCGCTACGGGCTGGTCAAGCCGCAGCGTTCGTACACGGCGCTGCGGATCTGCCTGGCGGAATGGGCAGCCATCGCGCGAGACGCGCTGAAAGCGCGCCGGCCTGCCCACCTGCTGGGCTATCTGTTCGGCCCCCCGGGCTGGGCGCCGGACGGGCGGGGCCTGACCACCGATGACCTGCGCGTGCGGATGAAGGCGCTGACGGGCGAGGCGGCCGGGGTGCCGCCCGAGTGGATGCTGGAAGGGCGGGAGGCGCCGACCGAGGTCAGCCGCGGGTCGCCACTTCCAGCTCGGTAAGCCACAGCATGGCGTGGGCCCGGCTGCTGCCACACATCTCGGGCGAGGGTTGCAGCGAGCCGCACACGGCCGGCCGCGTGGCCTGACCGAACAGCTGGCAGCGCAAGGCGGCGTCGAGGTGGGGGCACGGCACGCCGGCGGGCTTGCCGTGAGGCAGGCCGGGCATCGGCGAACTGATGGAGGGGGCGGTGCAGCACGCGCCGCAGCCCGGGCGGCATGCCGGCGCGGCGGCGACAGGCGGGAAGGGCGTGTGGGCCATCCCGCATTGTCGCCGCCGGCCCTGCGCGCAACAACAACCCCGTTTGAATGATCGTCGTGATGACAGCGACTGCCGATTCACTGTAGACCCGTGCCTCGGGCGTCGCCCATCCCTAACTTGAGGCCGCGTGGGGAGACACCCCGGCCCACGGCGGGGCGATGGCGGGCGGGCCCCGGTTCGGGCGGGTTTCAGTACAATGGAAGGTTGCTCAAAAATGTGGCACGCCGTGAGGCGTCGCCCCGTGCTCCTTTCAGAGGTCCGCCATGCTTTATCCCCAGGAATTTGACGTCATCGTGGTCGGTGGAGGCCATGCCGGCACCGAGGCGGCACTGGCCGCGGCCCGCATGGGGTGCGCCACGCTGCTGCTGACCCACAACATCGAAACGCTGGGGCAGATGAGCTGCAATCCGTCGATCGGCGGCATCGGCAAGGGCCACCTCGTCAAGGAAGTGGATGCCCTGGGGGGGGCCATGGCGCAGGCGACCGACGAGGGCGGCATCCAGTTCCGCATCCTGAATTCCAGCAAGGGGCCTGCGGTGCGCGCCACCCGTGCCCAGGCCGATCGGATTCTCTACAAGGCGGCCATCCGCAAGCGGCTGGAAAACCAGTCCAACCTGTGGCTGTTCCAGCAGGCGGTGGACGACCTCATGGTCGAAGGCGACCGGGTGGTGGGGGCCGTGACCCAGGTGGGCGTGCGCTTTCGCGCGCGCGCAGTGGTGTTGACGGCCGGCACCTTCCTGGACGGCAAGATCCACGTGGGCCTGCAGAACTACAGCGCCGGCCGCGCGGGGGATCCGCCGGCGGTGTCGCTGTCGGCGCGCCTGAAGGAACTGAAGCTGCCGCAAGGTCGCCTGAAGACCGGCACGCCGCCCCGCATCGACGGGCGCAGCATCGACTTCAGCCAGCTCAGCGAGCAGCCTGGCGATGGGGTGGCACCGGTCGGACGGTGGGGGGCTTCGGCACCCACGGGCCCGGGCGTGCCGGTGTTCAGCTTCCTCGGTTCCCCCGAGCAGCATCCTGCCCAGCTGCCGTGCTGGATCACGCACACCAACCAGCAGACGCACGACATCATCCGGTCCGGGTTCGACCGCAGCCCGATGTTCACCGGCATCATCGAAGGGGTGGGGCCGCGCTACTGCCCGTCGATCGAGGACAAGATCAATCGCTTCGCGGACAAGGACTCGCACCAGATCTTCCTCGAGCCGGAAGGCCTGACGACGAACGAGTTCTATCCGAACGGCATCAGCACCTCGCTGCCGTTCGACATCCAGCTCGCGGCGCTGCGCACGATGCCGGGCCTGGAGAACGCCTATGTGCTGCGCCCGGGTTACGCCATCGAGTACGACTACTTCGATCCGCGCGAACTGAAGTCGACCTTCGAGACCCGGGCCATCCAGGGCCTGTTCTTTGCTGGACAGATCAACGGCACGACCGGCTATGAAGAGGCCGCGGCCCAGGGGCTGTATGCGGGCGTGAACGCGGCGCTGCAGGCCAAGGGTGAAGCGCCCTTTACCCTTCGGCGCGACCAGGCCTACCTCGGCGTCCTCGTCGACGACCTGATCACCAAGGGCGTGACGGAGCCGTATCGCATGTTCACCAGCCGCGCCGAGTTCCGCCTGCAGCTCCGTGAGGACAACGCCGACATGCGCCTGACCGAGCTGGGGCGCCAGATCGGTCTGGTCGACGACATGCGTTGGGACGCCTTCAACCGCAAACGGGATGCTGTTTCACGTGAAACAGAGCGGCTGCGGACGACCTGGGTGCGGCCCGTGACGCTGCCCGCTGCCGATGCGGAGCGCCTGCTCGGCAAGGCCCTGGAGCATGAATACAACCTCGCGGACCTGCTGCGCCGCCCGGGTGTGAGCTACGACCAGATCAACGAGATCGACGCGATTGCCGCGCGCGAGCAGGCGGTGTTGCGTGCCCATGCCGGCGCGGAAGGGCAGGCGGACCTCAAGACGCCGGTCACCCGCGCGACCCTTCGGGCAGAGCTGGGCGATGCAGTGGGGGAGGCTGTCATCGAACAGGTCGAGATCAGCATCAAGTACGCCGGCTACATCACCAAGCAGAACGAAGAAGTGCAGCGCGCGGCTCATTTCGAGAACATGGTGCTGCCCCCTGAGTTGGACTACATGCAGGTGGCGGCGCTGAGTTTCGAAGTGCGTCAGAAGCTGAGCAAGCACCGGCCGGAAACGCTGGGGCAGGCGTCGCGCCTGTCCGGAGTGACGCCGGCAGCGATTTCCTTGTTGTTGATCCACCTGAAGAAGGGGCGCTTCAAGGGGTTCACGAGCCAGGACGGCGAGACGGTCAACGGTGAGGCGGGCGCACCGGCCTGATCACAAAGGCAGCTGTTTCACGTGAAACAGCGGAAGTCTGGCGCACGCATGCGGTCACCGTGTCGCTGGCTATGATGGACAGACGGTCTCGCGAATGGTGGGGCCAGAGTGGAGTATTCATGTCTTCGTTTTCGCGTGGCAAGGGGCCACGACGCCCGCCGGCTTCGCCGACATTCCTTACCCGTACATCGCCGGTGGCTCGTGCGCGGCCCCCTGTGACATGGGCACCTGATGCCTGGGTGGAGGCCATGCAGCCGACGCTGACGGCTTTGGGGGTGGGGCTGTCGGCCGAGCGCCAGGCGCTGCTGGCCCGTTACATGGGCATGCTGCAGCACTGGAACAGCACCTACAACCTGACTGCCCTGCGGGACGCGCCGGACATGCTGACACACCACCTGGCAGATTGCCTGGCGGTGTTGCCCCCGCTGGGTCGGCACCTGGCAGTGCGTCGTGCTGCTGGCGGTGCCCAGCCGACCCGCGTGTTGGATGTGGGCAGCGGAGGCGGGCTGCCCGGGGTGGTGCTGGCCATTTGCTGTGACGACGTCCACGTGACCTGTGTCGACACGGTGGGAAAGAAGGCAGCCTTCATCCGTCAGGTGGCTGCGGAGCTCCGTCTGCCCAATCTGAAGGCAGAGCACGCCCGCGTGGAGCAGCTGAAATCGTCGTTCGATGTGATCACCTCACGGGCGTTTGCCTCGCTGTCGGATTTCGTGGGCCTGACGCACGCGCTGCTGGCGCCCGGCGGCGTGTGGATGGCGATGAAGGGCAAACCGCCGGGTGACGAGCAGGCCGCGCTGCCCAGCGAGGTGGAGGTGTTTCACGTGGAACAACTGACGGTTCCCCAGTTGGACGCGGAGCGCTGCCTGGTGTGGATGCGGAGCGCAGCATGAGCCTGCCCCAGCGACCCGGCAGCCGTCTGCGCCGTGTGGCCTTGTGCGCGCAGCTTCTGGCTGGCTTGGCGGCCGGGCTGCTGTCCGCCGGTGGTCAGGCCCAGCCCGCCGTCAGTCGGGCGGTGGAGGTGCCGCCGCCCAAGGGGTGGACACCGGACACGCCGCTGTTTGCTGCAGAAGAAGAGCCGGTGGCCGGCAGCAAAAGGGCGGCAGAGATGCGGGGTGTGGCGCCCACGCGTCCGGTGACAGCGCGCGCGGAGCAAGCGACCTCAGCGGTGGCTGGGAAGCGGGACGCACCGCGTGGTGCAATGCAGCCCCGTGCCCGTGCGACCACCACGGCCGTGGCCGAGCCGCGCGTGGCCGGGGCACCGCAGCAGGGTGCCGCCTCCCTCCGCAACGTCACGAACAAGGCGCCCCGCGAGCCCGAGAAGCGCCAGGCGGGCCGGGCGATCACGCGTGCCGATCTGCGGGGGGCGCCCGCGTCGGACCGGAACTCGGCCGCCGCGCCGCACTCGCAGCGCGTGGCCAACCGCGCCCAGCACATGCAGCCCGCGCCACGCAGCGAGAGCCCGCGAAGTGGGGCGGTGAAGGCCAGGACCACGGAGCGGGCGGGCGCGCACCACAGGCCCGCGCAGGCAAGGCCAGCGCCCGCTCCCCGGCAGACCGCCCCGACGGCGGTGGCTCGGCAGCGCCCGCGCGCCGGCCAGCCGGCGGTGCCAGCGCATAAACCCAGCGCGCGTGCCGCCAACGCCTCGGTGAAGGCTGCAGGCCCGAAGCCCGGGATGGCCACCAAGCCGGCGGCGGTGGAGACGGGCACATCGCCATCACGCCATGCGCAGTCGCTCCAGACCCGCCGCGGCAAGGGCAAGACGGCTGCCGCTCCGCAGCGCAAGGGCGCCGTGCAGCCGGCGCACCAGAAAGCCCGCCGCTGACCCCGCGAGGGGACGGTGCCCAGGCGTCCCGCCCCCGCCGATGCCGGCTCAGTGACTGGGACGGCGGCGTTGCACGGCCGCCAGCACACCCAACCCCGCCATCACGAGCGCCAGGCTGCCCGGCTCTGGTACGGGCGCGGCGGCGGTACCCAGGTGGAACAGCGTGGTTGTGTTGCTGACCTCGTTGGACAGTCCGAGGTAGTAGGCGTTGCCCAGGCGGAAGCCCTTCAGACCTTCGGGCGACACGCTGCCTTCGGCCACCAGCATGCGCAGAAAGGTCACGTTGCGCGGGTCGGTGATGTCGAAGGCGGCGACGGCCGCCTTGGTCGTGCGCTCCAGTCCCACGAAGGCGAGGGTGCGGCCGTCGATCTCCATCAGCTCGATGCTCTCCGGCTCGACGCCCTTGTCCCGGCTGCGGCCGTCGTCGTAGATGCCGAGGGCCATGGCTTCGCGGTCGAGGATCTCACCGCTGTCGTACACCAGCTGGCCCTCGGCATCCCGGATCGAGAACGACCGGGCGCCCGCCGCATACAAGGCGCCCGCCGACGAGTCGGTGTTCGACACGCGCAGGTTGGACAGCAGGGTGCCCGACAGGCTCGGGTCCACGCTGCTGGCCGCGCTGCGGTCGGCGTCGTCCTCGCGGAAGTCCCCTTCGTTGGCCATCACCAGAAAGGTCTGGCCCCCGCGGGTGTAGGTCGCGATGCCGTCGGGCATGTACAGGCCCTTGGCCTGAACCGACACCAGGCCGATGCTGCCGTCGTTCTTCGGGTCGATGCGCTGACCGGCGGCGCTGAAATCCTTCGCACCCAGGCCGACGACCTTGTCCACCGTGCCGCTGGCCAGGTCCACCACCGCCAGTCCGTTGGCTTCTTGCAGGGTCACGTAGGCCTTGGTGCCGGCTGCGTTCACGGCGATGTACTCGGGCTCGAAGTTCATGCCCGTGTTGGTGCGCAGGTGGCTGCCGGTGCGTGGCGCGGCATCCAGGTTGCCGACCGTGGTCACGGTGCCGGTGCCCAGGTGGATGATGCTGATGCTACCGACTGGGTCGAGCGCATGGCTGCCGTAGCGGCGGGGAAAGGTGCCGCTCGGCGAGGTGAGCGCGCCGTAGTGGCTGTTGGCGGCCTTGACGCCACTCTGGCTGGTGTTGTCGGGCGTGCCTTCGTTGGCCACCAGCAGGCGGTGGCCATCGGGCGTGAAGGTCAGCATGTCGGGCAGCGCGCCCACAGTGTACTGGCCGGTCAGCGTGCGCGTGGCGGTGCTGTAGGTCTGCACGATGCCGGGCAGCTCGCGCTGGGTGGGGTGTTCGAGCGCGATCGCGGCCACGCCGTTGTGGATCGCCACGCTGTTGACGCTGCCCGAGGCGCGCACATCGATGCGCTGCTGCAGCGCGCCGGTACGGGCGTCCAGGATGTCGATGCCACTCACGCCCGAGACCCAGATTTCGTTGCGACCGGCGTCGAAGCTCAGGATCTCGGCCAGGTAGCCGTCGGTGGCGGCATGTTGGTGCGTCCAGGCCTGGCGGGCGCCGTCGAGCAGGCCGGCGGTGGCGGGGGCGGACAGGGCAGCCAGCGCGGTGCTGAGGAGCAGGGAAACACAGTTTTTTTTCATGGGGTGGGACTGCAGGACTTGCCAAGCGGCTGCAGAGGCGGCCGCACGAGCCGGACAGCTTGCGCAGGCCGGGTGACGGTGCCGTGACGGCGGGCGGTGAGGTGGGCCCGCGGTTGAGGGGGAGGGCGCAGGCGATAATCTGCCCATGCCGCACATCTTCTGCATCGCGAACCAAAAAGGCGGGGTGGGCAAGACCACCACCACCGTGAACCTGGCTGCCGGCCTGGCCCAGATTGGGCAGCGCGTGCTGATCATCGACCTGGACCCGCAGGGCAACGCCACCATGGGCTCCGGGGTCGACAAGCGGACGCTGGCGCACACCGTGTACGACGTGCTGCTGGAGCACACCGCCATTGCCGAGGCGCGCGTGCGCAGCCCCAAGGGCGGCTACGACGTGCTGGGCGCCAACCGGGAGCTCTCGGGCGCCGAGATCGAACTGGTCAACCTCGAGCGCCGCGATCGCCGCCTGAAGACCGCCATCGAGGCCGCGGCGGCCGATTACGACTTCGTGCTGATCGACTGCCCGCCCTCGCTCAGCCTGCTCACGCTCAACGGCCTGACCTGTGCCCACGGCGTGATCGTGCCGATGCAGTGCGAGTACTTCGCGCTCGAAGGCCTCACCGATCTGGTCAACACCGTCAAGCAGGTGCACGCCAACCTCAACCGCGAACTGCAGTTGATCGGCCTGCTGCGGGTGATGTTCGACCCGCGGATCACGCTGCAGCAGCAGGTGAGCGAACAGCTCAAGGGCCACTTCGGGGACAAGGTGTTCGACACCGTGATCCCGCGCAACGTGCGTCTGGCCGAGGCGCCCAGCTACGGTGTGCCCGGCGTCGTCTTCGACCCGGCTTCGAAGGGCGCCCAGGCCTTTGTGGCCTTCGCCCAGGAAGTGGTGCAGCGGGTGACAGGCGGGCTGCGCTCTGCGGCCTGACCCGCGCCGGACCTCGCCCGATGGCGGGGTATGTCCCCCTTCAACGGTGATGGCCCGCTGAAGGACCCTTTGTTATTTTTGGAGATTGGTGCCCGGGGAGAGGGCGCCCACCATCCAAAAGAACAGAGAGTCCATCCATGCAAGTCCCCTGCGCACTTCCTCTGAAGACGCTGTCCCTGTCGGTCGCCCTCGCGATGGCGCTGACCACGGCCCAGGCGGCCTCCCTCGAGGCCGACAGCCGCTACGCGCTGAACAACGGCACCGCCATCACCCAGAGCGCCACCGGCGCGTTCTCCGTCGACCTTTACGAGAGCGCCGGCGGCTGGGGGGGCGAGGGCGGCACCAGCAGCGCGTTCATCCACACCTACGGCTATGCCGGCGGCGACTTCGGCAGCCGCACCACGGGCTATGGGGTGTACGACGTGACGGGGGTGTTCCGCCTCACCGACACCATCACCAACACGGCCAGCACCACCCAGCGGGCCACCTTCAGCTTCTACATCACGCCCGGGGCGTTGCAGTCCTTCGTGCAGTCCACGCTCGTGGGCGACGAGTACCTGTCCTCGTCCATCTCGTTCAATGTCCGGGCCGACGGCAACACCATCTGGTCGAGCTCGGCGCAGCTGCGCACCACCGGCACCGGCACGACCTTCAGCCAGTCGGGTGCCGACATCTACGTTCAGACCGATGCCACGCGCTACCGTGTGGGCGGCACCGCGCAGTCGCTGGATCTCGGCTTGCTGGGCGCGGGCGAGAGCGTGACCATCTCGTACGAGATCGTGGCGAATGCACAGGGCGTCAGCACCCCGAGCAGCTACACCGAGCCGGTCACGGAGGTCCTCATCCCCGAGCAGACCGTGTTCCATCCGGCCGCCAGTTACGAGGGCATCGTCTACGACGGCGTCGAAGGGGGTGGATGGTTGTGCCCGATGTCCGATGCGGTTGGGGATCAGCCGGCCTTCGGTTGCGGCGTCGGTGGCCATGTGGAGCGGGTCAATGTGCCCGCGTGGACCGAGGTCATCCCGGCTCGCACCGTCACCACCGGGGGCGGCTTCTATGCGGGCTACGTCAGTGGCTCCGAAGCGAGTTCGGGCGATCCGTTCGACGTCGCGTTCGGCCCGGACGGCAACCCCTTGCCCCGACCGGCCGGGATGTTCCAGCTGAGCGTGTCGGCAGTGCCCGAGCCGCAGAGCTGGGCCCTGATGCTGGCCGGGCTGATCGGCATCGGCGCGGTGGCCCGTCGGCGCAGCGTGGCTTTGCGCCACTGAGGCCCGCCGCCTTTTGGCGGCGTGCGCGAGCCGGCCGTTGTGCCGGCGCTGAAACAGCGGACAATCGCGCCCATGGCGACCAAGAAATCCAAAGGCCTGGGCATGGGCCTGGAGGCCCTGCTGGGCCCCAAAGTCAGCGACACCCCCCCCGCACCGGCCGGCGAAGGCAACCCGTCGGTGCTCAAGCTCGACCTGTTGCAGCCCGGCAAGTACCAGCCGCGCACGCGCATGGACGAGGGCTCGCTCTACGAGCTGGCCGAGAGCATCAAGTCGCAGGGCATCATGCAGCCCATCCTGGTCCGTCCGGTGGGCGAGGGTCGCTACGAGATCATCGCCGGTGAGCGCCGCTCGCGCGCCGCGAAGCTGGCCGGGCTCGACGAGGTGCCGGTGCTGGTCAAGGCCGTGCCAGACGAGGCCGCGGCCGCCATGGCGCTGATCGAGAACATCCAGCGCGAAGACCTCAACCCGCTGGAAGAGGCGCAGGGCCTGCAGCGCCTCACGCACGAGTTCGGCCTCACGCACGAGCAGGCCGCGCAGGCCGTGGGCCGCTCGCGCAGCGCCGCCTCCAACCTGCTGCGTCTGCTGAATCTGGCCGAGCCGGTGCAGTCCATGCTGATGGCCGGTGACATCGACATGGGCCACGCCCGCGCGCTGCTGCCGCTGGACAAGGCACTGCAGATCACGACCGCCAACGAGGTGATCGCGAAGAAGCTCAACGTGCGTGAAGCCGAGAAGCTGGTGGCCAAGGTGCAGGGCTCGGCCGGCCGGCAGACGCCGCTGCTGCGCGTGAAGGGCGAGAAGTCGCGTGACGTGCTGCGGCTGGAAGAAGAACTCTCCGACCTGCTGACCGCCGCCGTGCAGATCCACGTGAAGAAGCGCACCAAGCGCGGCGAGCAGGGCGAGGTCACCATCGGCTTCGGCAGCCTGGAAGAGCTCAACGGCCTGATCGACAAGCTGCGCGGTGGCGCGACGCCGGCCGCCTGACGCCCGTCCCGGGCAGCGCATGACACCCGTTGAACGCTCCGGCCTCCGACAGAAGCTGGGGCGGCTGTGCCCGTGGCCCCTGCCGGCCCTGGCCACCTGGGGTGGGGCCTGGGCCCTGGCGCTCGCCTTGAAGGGCGCCAGCGCCCCGTCGTGGGCCTTCCTCGGCCTGCCCGCCGCGGCAGGGGCGCTGATCGCCCTGTGGCCTGCCGTGGCCGCCACGCCGTGGCGCCGGGTGTTCGTGGCCGCCGGTTTCCCGCTCAGCGTGATCGCGCTGGGGCAGGGGGCCGGGCTGCCGGGCTGGCTCTGGCTGTTGCCGCTGGCCGTGCTGTTGCTGGCCTACCCGGTCAACGCCTGGCGTGACGCGCCCGTGTTCCCCACCCCGCGCGGGGCGCTGAAGGACCTGGCTGCCTGCGCCCCCCTGGCCGACCCGCAGGGCCGCGTGCTGGACGCGGGCTGCGGCCTCGGCGACGGGCTGCGGGAATTGCGCGCTGCCTACCCGGCGGCCCGGATCGAAGGCGTGGAGTGGAGCTGGCTGTGGTGGGCGGTGGCCGCGCTGCGCTGCCGCTTTGCGCGCGTGCGCCGCGGGGACATGTGGGCCGACGACTGGGCCGGCTGTGCGCTGCTCTACCTGTTCCAACGGCCTGAAACCATGCCGCGCGCGATGGCCAAGGCCCGTGCCGAGATGCCGGCGGGCAGCTGGTTCGTGAGCCTGGAGTTCGAGGCGCGCGACGAGGCGGGCCGGGCCTGGGCGCCCCACGCCTGCCTGGCGCTGCCCGGGGGGCGCCCCGTGTGGGTTTACCGCATTGCCGACGGCCGACAGCCCGTCGCGCCCTGAGGGCAGGCCCAGCCCACTACACTGGGGTCTTGAACGACCCCTCTGCCATGTCGACCCTGCCCGATTCCGCCCCCGCCGCCGTCCAGCCGCCGTTCACCGCCGAGGTGTTCCGTGCCGCGCTGGGCCAGTTCACCACCGGCGTCACCATCGTGACGGCCCGGGACCCGCAGGGGCAGCTGATCGGCCTGACGGCCAATTCCTTCAACTCGGTGTCGCTGACACCGCCGCTGGTGCTGTGGAGCCTGTCGCGGCAGTCCACGTCGATGCCCGGTTTCCTGCGCGCCTCGCACTACGCGATCAACGTGCTGGCGGCCGACCAGCGCCTGCTGGCCGAGCGGTTCGCGCGCAAGGGCATCGACCGCTTCGAGGGCACGCCGTGGCGGGCCGGCCTGACAGGCGCGCCGCTGATCGACGGCGCCGTCGCCACGTTCGAATGCAGCCACCACGGCCGGCACGATGCCGGCGACCACGTCATCTTCGTGGGCCAGGTCGAGCACTGCAACCGGCGCGTGGGCGCCGCGCCGCTGGTCTACCACGGCGGCCGCTTCTTCACTGACCTGCCGATCTGAGCCGGGCTGGCGCGGTCCTCAGCGTCCGGCCGCCAACTGGTCCAGCAGCCTCAGCAAGCGGCCCACATCCAGCGGCTTGGTCAGGTAATCGGCAAAGCCACGTCGGCGGGCTTCGTTGATGAGATCCGGCATGGCGTCGGCCGACAGCGCCACGCGCGGCACGCCGGCGGTGGCGGGGTCGTGGGCCAGTGCGTCGGCAATCTCCAGCCCGCTGGCGTCACCCAGGTGCATGTCGAGCAGCAGCAGGTCGGGTGGGGCGGCCCGCGCGGCCGCGATCGCTTCCTGCCCGGTATGGGCCACTTCGATGTGCCATTGCGGCCGCATGCGCAGCACCTGCCGCACCAGTTCCACGTTCACCGGGTTGTCCTCGGCGTAGAGCACCGTGTAGATGCGGTGCTCGGCGGGCACGTCTGGCGCGCCATCCAGGTGGCCGAACTGCGAGCGACACCGAGGGGCGTCGTCGGCGGGCTGAGCGGCTGGCAGCCACACGCGGAAGACGCTGCCTTCGCCCGGTCGGCTGCTGACGGTGAGGCGGCCCCCCATCAGCTCCAGCAGCCGGTGCACGATCACCAGGCCGATGCCCGTGCCTTCGACGCCGGTGCGCTCGGCGCCCAGCCGGTTGAAGGGCTCGAACAGGTGGGCGATCTGCCCGGCGTCCAGCCCCCGGCCGGTGTCGGTCACGGACAGCACGACATCCGGCCCGACGGGCACGGCCTCCAGCTGCACGCAACCGCCCGGGCGGTTGTACTTGATGGCGTTGGACAGGAGGTTCACCAGGATCTGGCGCAGGCGCACATGGTCGGCGTGCACGCACAGGGGCGGGTCGGGGGGCTCGCAGCGGATCTCCAGCCCGGAGGCGCTCGCCTGGTTGCTGAGCAGCGCGAGCGCCTCTTCCTGCGCCTGCTGCACCGAGACCGGGGCGATGTGGATCGGCATGCTGCCCGCCTCGATGCGCGACAGGTCGAGCACGTCGGTGAGCATGGCCAGCAGGTGGGCGCCGGCACGCTCGATGTGCTGCACGCTGCGCGACTGTGTCTCGTTGAGCGGATGGCGGGGGTCGACGCGCAGCAGTTGCGCGAAGCCGAGCATCGCGTTCAGCGGTGTGCGCAGTTCATGGCTCATGCGCGACAGGAACTCGGTCTTGGCCTGGCTGGCCCGCTCGGCCGCCCGTGCCGAGGCCATGGCTTCCTGCAGCTGTCGGCGCTCGGTGATGTCTTCGATCACGGCGATGAACTGCACCGGCTCGCCATTGGCGTCCCGCATCAGCACCACGCTCAGCGTCACCCAGACGACCGCACCATCGGGCCGCAGGTAGCGCTTTTCCAGGCTGTAGCGCGGGCGCAGGCCCTGCAGCGTGGCTTCCATTTCGGCGGTGCTCACCGCCACGTCGTCGGGGTGCGTGAGGTCGAGGATGTGCAGGCCGGGGAGGGCATCACAGCGGCGACCGACGATCTCGCCGAAGCGCTGGTTGGCCTCCAGCAGCTGGCCGTCAGGGGCCACCCGCGCGATGCCGATGCCGGCGGCCTCGAAGATCTGCCGATAGGGGTCGGATGCCGTCAGGCGTTCGCCGTCACACAGAATCGGTGCGGCGCTGGGGGAAAGCATGGATGGGGGCGAGTCGGTCTGGCCGCCACCCGCACGGTGTGCCGCGTCTGTGCGCCGCATCGCCGCGTCCTCCGGTGCCGAGGCGGGAAGGTGGCGGTCCCCGCGACGGCGTGTCGAGCGCACTGTCTCACACTTGTGCGGGCTTCACCAGAGGGCGTTCGCGCGGTGCGGGCACGGGCAGCACCTCGGTACGCTGCCGGCCGGCGGCCTTGGCCGCGTAAAGGGCCCGGTCGGCCCGCTCCAGCGTCAGGTCCAGCGCCTCGCCTGCCGGGTGTTCGGTGATGCCAGCCGAAAAGCCGAGGCGCAGACTGCCGTCGGCCAGCGGCTGGGCCTGCAGGGCTTCGCGGATGCGGCCCAGGGCCTGCAGCGCGCCGCCCGGCCCGGGATCGGGGCTGGGCAACATCAGCAGGAACTCCTCGCCGCCCCAGCGCGCCAGTGTGTCCGTCTGCCGCAGCTCCGCGCGCGCGGTCTCGGCAAAGTGGCGCAGCGCGGCGTCGCCCGCCTGGTGGCCGTGCAGGTCGTTGATGCGCTTGAAGTGGTCCAGGTCGATCAGCGCGAGGCAGAAGCCCTCACCGGCGCGCTGCTGGCGCTGCATGGCCTGCTGGATCAGGCTCAGCATGTGCCGGCGGTTGACCAGCCCGGTGAGTTCGTCGCGGGTGGCGATGTCCTGCAGGCGGTCGAACGCCTTGCGCAGTTCGGCCTTCTGCTGCACGAGCCGACCACGCACCTGCGCCACGTAGAACGCGACGGCCGACACGGCGGGCAGCGTGCTGGCCGCCAGCACGAACTTGATCAGCTCCAGCTTGGGGTCGAACTCGGCCGGGTAGAGTTGGACGAGGGTGGCCATCACGACGCCCAGCCCGAGCACGGTGGCCGCGCCCATGATGAAGACCTGCCGCGCCGACAGCGTGAACATGCCGAACACCAGCACCAGCGCAATCATCATCAGCACCGAACTGCGCACCGGCCCCGTGATGGCGTAGGCAAACAGGATGGCCACCAGCGCGTACAGGCACTGGGGCAGGTCCATGCCGGGACTGCCCAGCCGGGTCGACCAGTCGGTGCGCACCAGCAGATAGAACGTGGTCATGCCGACCCACATGTAGGCCAGCAGCATCTCGCCCGGTACGCGCGCCACCAGGCCGATCTGCATGGCATACACCAGCAGCACCGAGCTGATCGAATAGCCCCAGACTGCGATCATCGACAGGCGAACGCGGCGGCGCACGCGCGCATCGGCACCCAGCACGAGGTCGGTGAGCGCGCGCCAACAGGCCGACACGGTCGTCACCTTTCCGTGGCCGTCTGGCGCGGCGCGGCCAGGCGTGGCGTGGCGGCGTGCAGCACGGTGCGATTGCGGCCCGCGGCCTTGGCCTGGTAGAGCGCCCGGTCGGCGCGTTCCACGCAGTGGTCCAGCGGCTCGTCGTCCGCGTAGGCGGTCAGCCCGGCAGAAAATGTGAGTCGAAGCTCAGGTACGGAGGGCGCGACCTGCGCATCGGCCATGGCCTCGCGGATGCGTTCGATGCCCGCCTCCGCCTGTTCGGGCATGGTGTCGTTGAGCAGCACCAGAAACTCCTCGCCGCCCCAGCGCGCCAGCACGTCGGTCTCGCGCAGCGCCTGCTGGGCCACCTGCGCGAAATGGCGCAGCACCTCGTCGCCCACGTTGTGGCCGTGCGTGTCGTTGATGCGCTTGAAGTGGTCGATGTCGAGCAGAGCCAGGCAGAAGCGGTGGTGCCCCGAGCGCTGCAGCCGTTTCTGGTGCTGGTTGATCACCTCGATCATGTGCCGGCGGTTGACCAGCCCCGTCAGCTCGTCGCGGGTGGCCAGGATCTGGATGCGGGTGAGCGCATGGGCGAGCTCGTTCTTCTGCGTCTGCAGGCGCGCGCGCAGGCTGCTGAGCTGGGCCGCCAGCGACGACACGGTCGGCACGATGGCGATGACCAGCGCGAAGTGCACCACCTCCAGCCGCAGCGGGTAGTTGGCCGGATCGGTCTGGATCTTGTAGAGGATGGCCACCCCCATCGCCACCACCGTGTAGGTGCTGGCGAAGCGGGCCGCGCGCGGCTTGAGGTTGAAGATGCCGAACACCAGGACCAGCGTCAGCAGCATCATCACCGCGCCATGGGCGGCGCCGGTGGTGGCGTAGGCCCCCACGATGATGGTGAGCGCCGCAATGATCTGCGGCAGCGTCAGGGCCGGATCCCGGCAGCGCAGGTTGAGGCCCGAGCGCAGCAGGGCGTACCAGAAGACGACGTTGGCGACGATCAGGCCGGACAGCGTTTCGGCCTCGCTGCGCGCCATCAGGCCGGCCCAGCATGCGTACACCTGCAGCGCAATGCAGGCAATGAACACGCTGGCCGCCAGCAGCGAGCGCTGGATGCGCAGGCGCTGCTTGGGGTCCGTGCTGAGAAAAAGAGGGAGGAGGCCGCTCATGGCAAGGCCGGCCGGAAGGCCGACGGAGGTTCATCTGTTCTTTCGGACGTTTCCGAGCGCGCTTTAACGCGGGATCACCCGCTCGGCCAATCGGCGGACCGCAATTCAAAAAAATTGAAGCCAGGCGTGAAGCAGCCTCAACCGATTTCACGATGTGCGGGGCACACTGTTCACACAGGGCGGGCACCGTCCGCTGCTCGCTGAAACCGCCATGAAGTCATCCACCCATCGTTACACCCTCACCGCCATTGCGCTGCACTGGTTGCTGGCCGCCGGTATCCTGGGGGCGTTCGCCATGGGTCTGTACCTTGACAGCCTGCCCTTCTCGCCGGCGAAGCTCAAGTTGATCAACTGGCACAAGTGGGCCGGTGTGGCCATTCTGGTGCTGTCGGTGGCGCGCCTGTTGTGGCGCCTGACGCACCGCCCGCCGGCGCTGCCGGCCCGCATCACCGCCGCCATGCCCGCGTGGCAGCACGTGGCGCACCATGGCACGCACCACCTGATGTACCTGCTGTTCTTCGCGGTGCCGCTGCTGGGCTGGGCCTACAGCTCGGCCAAGGGCTTCCCCATCGTGTGGTTCGGTGTGCTGCCGCTGCCCGACTGGGTGCCGGTCGATGAGGCGCTGGCCCAGGCGCTCAAGCCCCTGCATGCGCTGGCCGCCTGGGGCCTGATCGGCCTGGTGGCGCTGCACGTGGCGGCGGCACTGAAGCACCAGTTCGTCGACCGCGACGGCCTGCTCGACCGCATGCGCCCCGGGCGCTGACCGCTGATGAAAGGATCTTCCCTCATGACCCCCTCCCTCCGACTGACCGGCGCGCTGGCGCTGGCCATCGCCACCGTGGTGACCCTCGCCACGCCGCTGCCCGCCCGTGCCCAGGCTGCGGCGCTGGCTGCGCAGGCCCTGGTGCCCGCCCAGAGCGAAGTGACCTTCGTGGCCCGCCAGCTGGGCGTGCCGCTCAATGGCCGCTTCAAGGCCTTCAGCGTGCAGAGCACGTTCAATCCGAAGGCGCTGGCCACCAGCCAGGTCGGCTTCAGCATCGACCTGGGCAGCGTCGCCATCAACGCCGAGACCGACGCCGAGCTGAGCAAGCCCGACTGGTTCCACACCGCCCGGTTCCCGAAGGCGACCTTCCAGTCGACGGCGATCAAGGCCACCGGCCCGGGCCGCTACGATGTGGCGGGCAAGCTGAGCATCAAGGGCCAGGCGCGCGACCTCGTCGTGCCGGTCCAGATGACGCAGGCCAACGGCCTGACCACGGCCGTCGGCGGCTTCACCCTCAAGCGCCTGGACTTCAATGTGGGCGGTGGCGACTGGGGGGATCCCTCCATCGTCGCCAACGAGGTCCAGGTGAAGTTCAAGCTGACCCTCAAGGGCGTGCCCGCGCTGTAAGCGGGCCGTCTCCCCCCGAGCCCTTTTCCTCGCGCCTTTTGTTCAACGGTGCCGCGCGCACCCCTCTCAGGAGCCCTGCATGACCCGTCTCGCTCTCTCGACCCTGGCCGCCGTGGCCGCCCTGTCGGCCTCGGTGGCCCAGGCTGCCCCCGCCACCTACAACATCGACCCGACGCACACCTTCGTGACGTTCGAGGCCAAGCACTTCGGCACCTCCACCGCCCGTGGCCGCTTCGACAAGAAGAGCGGCACCATCGTGCTGGACAAGCAGGCCAAGAAGGGCACGGTCGACATCACGATCGAGACCGGCTCGATCAACACCGGCGTGACCCCGTTCGACGGCCACCTGAAGAGCAAGGACTTCTTCAACAGCGAAGCCTTCCCGACCGCCACGTTCAAGAGCGACAAGCTGGTGTTCGACGGTGAGAAGGTGACCGCCGTGGAGGGCACGCTGACGCTGCTGGGCAAGAGCCAGCCCGTCACGCTGAAGGCCGAAGGCTATGGCTGCTACCAGAACCCGCGCATCCAGCGCGAGGTCTGCGGTGGCGACTTCGTCACCACCATCCAGCGCAGCGCCTACGGCATGACCTACGGCGTGCCCAACATCCCGGACGACGTGAAGCTGGTCATCCAGATTGAAGCGATCAAGCAATGAGCCGTTGAGGCTCGTCGGCCTCGAGCTGCCGCATCAGCACGGCCTGTAACTCCACCTGCCTGAATGGCTTGGGCAGGTGGTCGTCCATGCCGGCGGCCAGGCAGCGCGCCCGGTCGCCCGACATGGCGTTGGCCGTGAGGGCCACCACCGGCATGCGCGGCACGCCCTGACGGGCCTCCCAGTCGCGCAGCCGCCGCGTGGCCTCCAGGCCGTCCATCTGCGGCATCTGGCAGTCCATCAGCACCAGGTCGATCGACCTGGGCAGGCGTGTCAGCACCGCCAGCGCGGCGGCGCCGTCTTCCACATGCGTGACGTGCAGGCCCATGGCATGCAGCGTCGCTTCGGCCACCATCGCGTTCACCGGGTTGTCCTCGGCCAGCAGCACGCGCCGCCCCGGCCGTGCGGTGGTTTCCGGCTCGATCGGCACATCCACCGGGGCCGTGTCGCCGAAGTCGGCCAGCGGCAGTGTGTCGGGTGCGGCGGCGGCATCGGCGCCCTCGTCCATCGGCAAGGGTACGTCCACGGACACCACATCGGCGGGCGGCAATGGCGCCGTGAACTCGAAGGTCGAGCCCTTGCCCGGCGCGCTCACACAGGTGATGTCGCCCCCCATGGCCCGCGCCAGTTCGCGCGAGATCGTCAGCCCCAGCCCGGTGCCCTTGTGGCGGCGTCCAAAGCTGCCATCGGCCTGATGGAAGGCCTCGAAGATCAGGCCGATCTGGTCGGCCGAAATGCCGACGCCCGTGTCCTGCACGCTGAACGCCATCCCCGCCTGTGTGCCGTCCCCCTGGCGCGTCACGCGCACCGTGACTTCGCCCTGGTCGGTGAACTTGATGGCGTTGCCCACCAGGTTGTGCAGCACCTGCCGCACGCGGGCCGCGTCACCTTCCACCCAGCAGGGCGCCGGCAGTGCCACGCGGGCGCGCAGGGCGATGCCCTTGCCCTGTGCCGTCACGCGCAGCAGGCCCAGCACCTCGTGCACCACCGTGCCGAGGTCGAACGGCGCGCGCTCGATGTGCAGGTGGCCCGCCTCGATGCGCGAGAAATCCAGCACGTCGTTGATCAGCGTGAGCAGGTGTTCGCCAGCGTGCTCGATGAGTTCGGCCTGCTGTCGGCATTCGGTCAGCACGCCGGGGCGCTGGGGCAGGCGTTGCCGGATCAGGCCGGCCAGCCCCAGGATGCCGTGCAGCGGGGTGCGCATCTCGTGGCTCATGGTGGCCAGGAACTGGTCCTTGACGGCGCTGTGTCGCCAGGCGAGTTTCAGCGCCTCGGCGCGTTCCCGGGCGATGCGGTCGGTGGTGAAGCGCAGTCGCAGCAACTCGGTGATGCGGCGTTCGGCCCGCCGGCTTTCGAACAGCATCAACGCCAGCAGGGCCACCAGCCCGAGCCCGCCGAAGGCGCCGTAGCGGTCACCCCGCATGGCAATGGCGGCGGCGGCCGGCAGCAGCATGGGCAGGTTGGCCGCCAGGTTGGGCAGCATGTGGGCCTGCATCGTGAAGGTGCTGACGGCACAGGCCCCCACCAGCACCGCCAGAATGACGGCGCTGGTGACCAGATCCTGCACCGGCGCCAGCCAGGCACCGGCCAGGCCCCAGACCAGGCCATGGAACAGGCAACCGGCGGTCAACGCATGGAGCCAGCCCGCGCTGTTGGGCTGCGCCCGCTCAGACCAGGCGGTGGCCAGCGCCACCCTCAGCCCCGAGGCGAGCAGACACAGCGCCACCCAGGCTGCGGTGCGGTCGGTGCCGCAGACGGGCGCGATCAGCACGCCCAGTGCCACGGCAAAGACGGCGCTGACCAGGGCCACCGGCACGGTGGGGGCCATCAGCATGCGCAGCCGTTCGCGGTGGACCAGCGTGTCGAGCTCGGGGTCGGCCTGCGAGGCGGTGCGCGTCAGGACGGTGGGGGACAGCATGAGGGCGGATTGCAACAGCGATGTCACATTTATCCCTGCTCTGGCGCGCGGAGGACTCATGGCAGACCCTGTAACCCCCCTGTTCACCGGACGGGATGCACGCGCTCGCGGGGTCAAAAGGTGACAAGTGACGTCCCGCCGACCTCGCCGGATGCCGGACACGCCTGCGAGACGCCGGGGCGTGACATGAGCAATCGCTCACGTCCCGTCGTTGCGGATGGCCCCGGGTGGTCAGCCCTGCATGTTGAGGCGCTCGCACACCCGCATGGTCGCGAGCTGGAACGCCTGGAAGTGCAGCCCCACCTGCGCGGCCACCGGCTCGAGCTCGGCCCACACGGCATCGTTGCCGCGCGTGCGGGTCGGATTGAGCAGCAGTTCGTCGACGGCCGAGCCGATGGTGAGCAGGCGCTGCACGGTGGGGCGCTCCTGCGTCCATTGCGTCGGGCTGTGCGGCCGCGAGCGCACGGTGTCGGCCACGTCCCGGGACAGGCCCCAGGACTGCACCATGGCCGCCCCCAGCGCCGAATGGCTGACGCCGAAGGACTCGATCTCGGCCGCACACAGCAGGGCCTCGTCGTCCGTCTCGGCCGAGTTCTCCAGCGTGCTGTAGCGGGCGCTGTCGTACACGTACAGCACCGCCCGCCCGGATTCGGCAAACAGCCCCGCGGTGTGGGCCAGCCAGGGATCGACATCGAGCTGGCGCGCGATGCGGCTCATGGCCAGGCCGCGCACGCCGGCGCGATCCCAGATGCGCTGCAGGATCGGGCTGGGCGGGAAAGCGCCCCGCAGGCCGATTTCGTAGGTGAGGCCCGCCACCTGCGCCATGCCCAGATAGCGGATCGCCTCGTGCACCGTCTCGACCCGCTTGAGCAGGCCGAACAGCGCCGAGTTGACCGTGCGCACCACGGCCGACGACAGCGCCATGTCGGTCTCGATCAGCGCGGCCAGCTGGTCGACCGAGCTCTCGTCGTCCGCCATCAGCAGGGACAACTTGACGAGCGTGTTGGGGCACGCGGGCAGGTCGATGTTCAGGTTGCGCAGCTGGGGGGCGATGGACATGGCGGGCTCTCGTGGATACCGGGTCAGTCTAGGCGGCCGCACCCGACGCAAAAAGCCGGACATCGCCCGTAAAACGTGCGCTATCTCTCGCCACGGCACGAAAAGCGCGGGCCGTGTCGGCCCATCGCCCGTCAGCGCGGAATGAAGCGGCGGCGCAGCTGGCCGCTCGACGGCGGCGGCAGACCCTGCGTGCGGCGGAAGGTGCTGGGTGCCACGCCTTTCCAGCGGCGGAAGGCTTCGATGAAGGTGGTGACGTCGGCATAGCCCAGCCGCTCGGCGATCTCGCCATGCGTCAGCCCCGCAGTCGCCATCAGTTCCTCGGCCAGGGTCGAGCGCACTTCTTCCAGCAGCCCGCGGAAGGTGGCGCCCTCGGCCGTCAGGTGGCGTCGCAGCGTGCGCGAGGTCATGCGCATCTCGGCCGCGATCTCTTCCATGTCGGGGATGTGGCCAGGGGTGCGCATCAGGCGGTTGCGCACGGTGGCGGCCACGCCGGTGCGGGCCTTGCGCGAGTCCACCAGCCGGCGGCACATCTGCTCGCACAGCTGCATGGTGTGGGTGTCGGCCTGGGGCAGCGGCACGTGCAGCAGACTGGCATCGAAGATGCCCGCGTCACGCGGCTGGCCGAACTCGGGCCGGATGCCGAACAGCTCGGCGTAGGCGTTCGCCACCTCGGGCGAGGGCTCGGCGCGGCGCATCTGGATGCGGCGGTAGCCCAGCGGGCGCCCGAGGATTTCGCGCTGGAGCGTCACGGCCGCCGCACGGTCGCGGTCGATGATGAACTGGCGCACGTCGGGCGGCAGGTGGTCGCTGTGATAGCTCACCTGCACCAGCTGGTCGTGCTGCTCGACGCTGTTCGTGGTGAGCGCGAAGGTCTGGTTCAGCATGCGCGAGGCCATGCTGACGGCGGCCCCCAGCGTGGGGCTGCTCAGCAGTGCAAAGCCCCACAGCCCGTACGTGGTCACGTGGTAACGCGTGCCGGCGATCAGGCCCAGCGTGGGCAGGTGGGGCAGGGCGTGAAGCAGGTTGCGGATCAGCTGCACTTCCTGCAGCGCCTCGATCTCGGCCGCCGGGTCATCCAGCACCGCCCGGGTGATGCCCGTGTGCTGCAACATGGCGTCGACCCCGACCCCATGGTCGAAACCCAGCTGGGTGAGAACCCGCGCGGTGGCAATGCCGCGCCGAAAATCCCAGATGTTCCCTTTTGTTACCGGCTTTTGACTCATGAAACACTCACGACTCGCTGAATTAGTCAAATGATTATGCGGTGTCCACCCCCCAAGTCGGACGTGATTTGTACATAACCCTAACTAAAAGTCGTAATGCCTGTCATTTCCGGACAATCGCCAGCCCTTTGAGGTACTCCCCTTCCGGAAACGTGATGGTCGTGGGGTGGTCCGATGTGGCTTCCAGGCGCCGCAAAAGGTAACCGTCTGCCTGGGCATCCAGCCCCGCGCCGGCCACGATCTTGTGGAACAGGTCGGCGCTGATGCCCCCCGAACATGAGAAGGTGAGCAGCAGACCGCCCGGGTTCAGCAGCTTGAACGCCAGGCGGTTGATGTCCTTGTAGGCGCGGCTGGCGCGGTCGGCATGGGCGGCGCTGGGCGCGAACTTCGGCGGGTCGAGCACGATGGCGTCGAAGGTGCGCCCTTCCTGAATGAAGCGGCGCAGCGTGCCGTTCACGTCGGCATCCAGGGCGGTGTGGGCGCCGGCGTCGAAGCCATTGAGCGTGACGTGGGCCGTGGCGCGGGCGAGTGCCGGGCCCGACGAGTCGACGCTGGTGACCTCGGTGGCCCCGCCCGCCAGGGCCGCCACGCTGAAGCCGCCGGTGTAGCTGTAGCAGTTCAGCACCGTCTTGCAGCCCAGTTCGCGCACGAGGCGGGCAAACAGCCCGCGGTTGTCACGCTGGTCGAGGTAGTAGCCGGTCTTGTGGCCTTCGGCCACGTCCAGTGTCAGCTTCCAGCCGTTCTCGTGGATGGTCACCTCGGTGGAGCGGCGGCTGCCGTCCGGGGTCTCAGGGTGGCGCAGCCAGCCGGTCACGGGCTCGAGGCCCTCCAGTCCGCGCACGTTCGCGTCCGAGCGCTCGTAGACATACGCGCACCCGGTGGCGGCCACCAGGGCATCGGCGATCTGCTGCTTCCAGCGTTCGCTGCCGGTGCTCAGGAACTGCGCACTCAGCAGGTCGTCGTACTGGTCGACGATCAGGCCGGGCAGGCCGTCGGCCTCACCGTGGATCAGGCGGATGCCGTTGGAGTCGATGCCCAGGCGGCGACGCAGGGCCACGGCCTGCGCCACACGGCGCTGGAAGAAGGCCGCGTCGATGCGTTCGGCCTCGTCGAAGCTCCAGGCCCGCACGCGGATCTGCGAGCTGGGGCTGAAGGCGGCCCAGGCCAGGAAACGGCCATCGTGCGCCTGCACCCGCACCGTTTCACCCGCATCGCCGCCGCCCTTGGCGATGCTGCCCTGGAAGACCCAGGGGTGTTGCCGCAACAGGGAGCGCTCTTTGCCATCGCGCAGCGTGATCGTCTTCATCGTGGGAACCGGGTGGGTGCAAAACCCGGATTGTCCCCCAGTGCCCCGCGGCAAGGGGGCTCAAGGCTTGCGGCGCGCGCGGGGGTGGGCCGCGTCGTAGACCTTGGCCAGGTGCTGAAAATCGAGCTTGGTGTACACCTGTGTGGTCGTGATGTGGGCGTGGCCCAGCAGCTCCTGCACGGCGCGCAGGTCACCGCTGGACTGCAGCAGGTGGCTGGCAAAACTGTGGCGCAGCATGTGAGGGTGCACATGCGTGGGCAGCCCGGCCAGTTGGGCGAGTTGCTTGAGCCGGTTGCGCAGTTGCATCGGCGTCAGGCGGGTGCCCAGCCGGCTCAGGAAGAGGGCGTTGTCCTGAGGCGCGGTCAGGCTCGCACGCACGTCCAGCCAGTGCCGCAGGGCCCGCAGGGCCGCGCTGCCGACCGGCACGCTGCGACGCTTGTGGCCCTTGCCCAGCACGTGGGCTTCGGCGGCCTGCAGGTCGATCCAGCCGGCCGCCTGCGGGCTGGCGGCCACATCCAGCCCGATCAACTCGGCGCTGCGCAGGCCGCTGCTGTAGAGCAGTTCGATCATGGCGCCATCGCGCGCGGCCAGCCACGGGGCCTCTCGTTCCTGGCGGGCCGCGGCGGCGGGCGAGGCCGCCGTCGGCGGGCTGAGGCGCGGCGCCTGCTCGGCCAGTTGCACGGCCTGGTCCACCGACAAGGCCTTGGGCAGCGGTTTGGCGGCCTTCGGCGGTTTGATGCCGTCGGCCGGGTTGACCTTCGCCAGGCCTTCGCGGCCCATCCATTTGAAGAGCCCGCGCCAGGCGGCCAGCGTGATGGCCAGGCTGCGCGGGCCGAGGCCCTGGGCGTGCAACCGTGCGATCCAGCCCCGCACATGGTGCGATCGCAGTGCGTCGAGTGCAAGCCCTTCCGGCTCGCACAGCGCCTGCAGGCGGGCGAAGGCGTCGCCGTACATCGCGAGCGTGCGCTCGGCCAGCCGGCGCTGCGTGCGCAGGTAGGCCACGTGCTGGGTGATCAGCGTGTGGCCCGGCGCGTCGCCCATGCTCAGTCCAGCAAGCGGCTGAGCGAGGCGCCGGCCACCTCGCCGACCTGGACGAGGAAGTCCACGCCCATGTCGGCCGTGTAGCGGGTGGCGTCGGGCGAGCCGAGCACCAGCAGGCCGTAGCAGGCGCCATCGCGGTGCAGCGGGATCAGCGCCAGCGAGGCCACGGTGCCGGCGTCGTCCAGCCACTTGGCGGCCTCGAAGCCGGCGTTGACGCCGCAGTAGGGCTGGCTCAGGCTGCCGGCGAAGCTGCGGGCGTCGTCGCTGACGGGCTGCAGCGCGGGCAGGGCGCCGGCGCGCTCGGTCAGCGCGGCCTGCACCGGGTGCGTGGTGGTGCCCCAGATGCGCACGGCCGCCTGCGGAATCAGGAACTGGTCCTGCAGGCCCTTGACCACGACATCGGGCAGCGCCGCATCGTCGTGGCACAGCAGCACGCTGCGCACCCACAGGTGCAGGCGGTGCACGATGGCTTCGTTTTCCTGGCTCAGGCGAATCATGTCCATGATGCGCTTCTCGAGTCCACGGATCTTGTCACGCAGCATTTCCATCTGCCGCTCCTGCAGCGAGACGGCGCGGCTGCCGTGCGGGCTGCTGAGCTGGATGCTGGCGAGCAGCTGCGCGTGGCGTTCGAAAAACGCCGGGGTGTTCACCAGGTAGTTGGCGATTTCTTCTTCGGTGATGCCTTGCAGGGTCATGAGGGGAATGGGGTTCAGAGTGCGGGGACGTCGATTTCGCCGTCAAACACCTTGACGGCCGGACCGGTCATGAGAACGGGCGTGCCGGGGCCGGCCCAGCGGATGGTCAGGCGGCCGCCCGGCATGTCGACGTCGACGGCCTCGTCCAGCCAGCCCAGGCGGATGCCGGCCACGACAGCGGCGCAGGCGCCCGAGCCGCAGGCCAGCGTCTCGCCCGAACCGCGTTCGTACACGCGCAGGCGGATGTGGCCGCGGTTCACCACCTCCATGAAGCCGGCGTTCACGCGGCGCGGAAAGCGGCGGTGGCCTTCGATCTGCGGGCCGAGCTCATCGACCGGGGCGTGTTCGGTGCTGTCCACCCGCATCACGGCGTGGGGGTTGCCCATGCTGACGACGGCCACTTCCACCGGGTGGTTGGCCAGCTCGATGGGCCACAGCTCCCCGCCGTTTTCCAGGCGCGGCGTGAGGCCGGTGCCGTCGAAGGGCACCTCGGCCGGCACCAGAAAGGGGGCCCCCATGTCGACCGTGACGCGGCCATCGGCCTGCAGGTGCGGCTCGATCACGGCCTTCTGGGTCTGCACGCGGATCACATCCTTGGACGTCAGCCCCGTGTCGTGCACGAAGCGCGCAAAACAGCGGGCACCGTTGCCGCACTGTTCCACCTCGCCGCCATCGGCGTTCATGATGCGGTAAGTGAAGTCGGTGCCGCGGGCGGCGTCGCCCGGCTCGACGATGAGAATCTGGTCGGCGCCGATGCCGAAGCGCCGGTCCGCCAGAAAGCGGTACTGGGCCGGGCTCAGGTCGATCGGGGCGCGGGTGGCATCGAGCACAACGAAGTCGTTGCCCGCGCCGTGCATCTTGGTGAAACGCAGCTTCATGCGCCGGATTATCCGCCCATCGGGTGCCCCCTGCTTGAGGGCGGCCCAGCTGGAAACGAGGGGGGTGCTCACACCTCGTTGCGCTGCAGCAAAGGAAGGCGGTTAGCATCGGCGCTGTGTCCATCCGCACCCGCTGCCCCGCGTCAACATGAGCCATCCGTCGTCCACCCCGTCGCAACACGCTCCGTCGAAGATCGCCGTCGTCGGTCTCGGCTATGTTGGCATGTCCATGGCCGTGCTGCTGGCCCGCCAGAACCAGGTGACGGCCGTCGACATCACGCCGGCGCGCGTCGACATGGTCAACAACCGCGTCTCGCCCATTGAAGACGCCGACATCACTCGCTACCTGCAGACCGAGCAGCTGAACCTGCGCGCGACCACCGCGGCGGCCGAGGCCTATGCCGAGGCCGAATACGTGGTGATCGCCACGCCGACCGACTACGACGCCGACACCAACCGCTTCAACACGCGCAGCGTCGAAGCCGTGATCCAGGAGGTGCTCAAGGTCAACCCGAACGCGGTGATGGTGATCAAGTCGACCATCCCGGTGGGCTACACCGAAGAGGTCAACCGCAAGTTCAACACCAGCCAGGTGATCTTCTCGCCCGAGTTCCTGCGCGAAGGCCGTGCGCTGCACGACAACCTCTACCCCAGCCGCATCGTGGTGGGCGAGCGGTCCGAGCGGGCCGAGCGCTTTGCCGGGCTGCTCAAGCAGGCCTCGCTCAAGCCGGACGTGCAGGTGCTGCTCATGGGGCCGTCCGAGGCCGAAGCCGTCAAGCTGTTCGCCAACACGTATCTCGCGATGCGCGTGGCCTACTTCAACGAGCTCGACACCTACGCCCAGACCCACGGCCTGAACACCCGCGAGATCATCGACGGCGTGTGCCTGGACCCGCGCGTGGGCACGCACTACAACAACCCGAGCTTCGGCTACGGCGGCTACTGCCTGCCCAAGGACACCAAGCAGCTGCTGGCCAACTACTCGGCCGTGCCGCAGAACCTGATCGGTGCCATCGTCACGTCCAACACCACGCGCAAGGACTTCGTGGCCGACAGCATCCTGGCGCGCAAGCCCAAGGTGGTCGGCATCTACCGCCTGATCATGAAGGCCGGCAGCGACAACTTCCGCGCCAGCTCCATCCAGGGCGTGATGAAGCGCATCAAGGCCAAGGGCGTGGAAGTCATCCTGTACGAGCCGGTGCTCGAGCAGGACGAGTTCTTCAACTCCAAGGTCATCAACGACCTTGCCGAGTTCAAGGCCCGCTCGGACGTGATCGTCGCCAACCGCATCGGCGCCGACCTGCAGGACGTGCTCGACAAGGTCTACAGCCGCGACCTCTTCGGTCAGGACTGATCGAGCCGGAAGCGCTGCACGGTCTTCGACAGGTCGATGGCCTGCTGGCGCAGGCTGTCGGCGGCGGCGGCCGATTGCTCGACCAGCGCGGCGTTCTGCTGCGTCATCTGGTCGAGCTGCCCGACCGACTGCGTGACCACGCCGATGCCGGTGGACTGCTGACGTGTCGCGTCGGCAATCTCGTTCATCGCCTGCGAAACGCGCTGAATCGACTCCACGATCTCGGTCATCACCGAGCCGGCCTCGCGCACCTTCTGCGAGCCCACCTCGACGCGGTCGACCGACTGGCCGATCAGCGTCTTGATCTCGCGGGCGGCCTCGGCACTGCGCTGCGCCAGCGAGCGCACTTCGCCGGCCACCACCGCAAAGCCGCGGCCCTGTTCGCCGGCGCGCGCGGCCTCCACCGCGGCATTGAGCGCCAGGATGTTGGTCTGGAACGCGATGCCGTCGATGACGCTGATGATGTCGGCGATCTGGCGCGAGGCCTCGGTGATCTGCTGCATCTGGGCCACCACGCTCTCGACGACCTCGCCACCCTGTGCAGCGCGCTGGCTGGCGGTGTCGGCCAGGTGGTTGGCCACGCCGGCCGATTCGGCCGAGTGCTCCACGGTCTTGCTCAGCGTGTCCATCGACGAGGCGGTGGCCTGCAGGTTGGACGCCGTCTGCTCGGTGCGGTTCGAGAGGTCCTGGTTGCCGGCCGCGATCTCGGTGCTGGCCGTCAGCATGCTTTCCGATGAACTGCGCACCGAGGCCACCATGTCGCGCAGCCCGGTCTGCATGGTCCGCATGGACAGCATCAGGTGGGCGATTTCGTCCTTGCCCCTCGGGTTGATTTCGCGGGTCAGGTCGCCGTGGGCAATGGCCTCGGTGATCTCCTCCGCGCGGCGCAGCGGGCCGGTGATGGAGGCGATCGTCAGGCCCATCAGCGGCAGGAAGACCAGACCGGGCGACAGCAGCAGCACCCACAGCAGGATGACGGTGTGGGTGGCGCTGTCGGCCGCACGGTCACGCCGGGTCTCGGCCAGCTGGTTGATTTCCTTGTCGAGCTGCGTCACGCCCAGTTCCAGCACGTCGGCCTTGGCGCGCGCGGCTTCGGTGGCGAGATAGGCTTCCCCCGGGGCGGTCAGGGCGTTGTCGGCCACCATCTGCAGCGTGGGCGCCAGCAGCTTGCCGTAGCCGTCGAGCTGCTCCTGCAGCTTGCGCGCCTGATCCCGCAGGCCTTCGCTGGGGGCCGATTCCAGCATGCGGGCCATGGTCTGGCGGGTCTGCTCGAGCAGCTTCTGCCAGGCCTTGAACTCGGTTTCGGCCGAAACGGAGTCACCCGCATTGATGATGGCGGCCTTCTCGTGGCCCCGCAGCCGCCCCATGTTGAGGGCCAGTTCGGCCATGGTCTGCGTGGCCGAGAACTCCTGCCGGGCGAAGCCGTCGAGCTCCCCCTTGAGGCTTTGCAGCTGCACCGTCATCCCGACACCGACGATGGTGCCGATGCCCACCACCAGGGCCATGCAGGCCAGCAGGCGCGAGCGAATCGAAAAACCACGCAGCCACGTGATCCAAGCCATGGGTTGTCTCCATCTGTCCAGACACGAACGATGAAGTGGTATCGGCAGGTACCGCGCCGCGCTTGATGTGGGCTAACCCGCGGTTAGCACAATCAATACAAGCCGGGCTGGCCCTCCGGGCGGGTCTTGAACCGCTTGTGCACCCAAAGATACTGGGCCGGTTGCCTGGCGATCTCACCCTCGATGTAGTGATTGAGGGCAGCGGTGTCGGCCTCGGCGTCCGGCGTGGGGAAACCGGTCAGCGGGGCCTCGAAGCGCACGCGCCAGCCACGTCCACCGGGCAGGATCTCGGCGATCACCGGCTGCACGACCATGTCGAGCATGCGCGCCAGCCGCGACGGCGCCAGCAGCGTGGCCGCCGGCACGCCAAAGAACGGCACGAAGGCCGCGTCCTTGGCGCCGAAGTCCATGTCGGGCAGGTTGAAGAAGCCCCGGCCCTGCTTCACGGCCTTCAGCAGCGGCTTGACCGAATCGCTGCGGGGAAAGATCTCGGCATTGCCGAAGCGCAGGCGGCCGCGGCGCATCAGTGCGTCCATCAGCGGGTGGCTCTGCGTCTGGTAGATCGAGGCGCCGGGACGGGCCTGCTTGAGCAGGATGGCGGCGCCGGCCACGTCGAGCCCGACGAAATGCGGGCACAGCCACATCGTGGGGCGGCCCGTCTCGTGGAACATGCGTTCGGCCAGACCAATGTCGCCTTCGACATGGATGAGCCGACTCACCCGAGCCGGCGGGGCCCACCACAGCACGGTGCGGTCGAGCAGGCTCTGCGTGAGCCAGCGGAAGTGCTGCTTGAGCAGCGCTTCGCGCTCGTCCGGCCCCATCTGCGGGAAGCACAGTTCGAGGTTGCGCAGGCCGATGCGGCGGCGCGAGCCGGCCAGGCGGTACAGCGCCTTCGACAGCACCACAGCCAGCCCGGCCAGCACCGGCAGCGGCAGGAAATGCAGCAGCCAGAGCACCCCGATGGCGCTGCGGATGCCGGCTTCGCGGGCGAGTTCGCGCGTGCGCATCAGGCGGCGTCCCCGGCTGGCGCCGAGGTCAGGATCTCCGCGCGGGGCGTCTTGTAGCGGTTGTAGCCCCACAGGTACTGCTCGGGTGCTTGCATGATCTGGTGTTCCATCAGCCGGTTCACGGCGGCGGCCGATTCTGCCGCATCACTGCCGGCCAGCACGGCCTCGACCTCGGGGGCCACGCGTTCGGCATGCACGACGTAGTCGCACCCGAGCGATCGGCGTTGCGCGGCGTCCAGCCGCTCGCCGCGCAGCAGCACCACGGCGCAGCGTGTCTGCGCCACGAGCTTGGCGGCCATCGTCATCGTGTAGGCAGACCGACTGAAAAACGGCGCCCATGCGCCCATGCCTTCGGGCGGGACCTGGTCGGGCAGCAGGCCCACGGTCTCGCCTTTCTTGAGCGCACGCAGCATCTGGCGCACGCCCGCCAGCGTGGCTGGGCTGGTCTGCATGCCCGGGCGATTGCGCGAATCCTTCATCATCTCGGCCAGCCAGGCCTGCTTGGCCGGGCGGTACAGTGCCGTGATGGGTTTGACGGCGCCAAAGCGCTCGGCATAGGCCTGCGCCGTGACCTCGAAGCAACCGAGGTGCGGTGTCAGCAGCAGCAGGCCGCGCCCCTCGGCGAGGGCCGCCTCGACCACCTCGGGGTGGCGCCACTGCACGCGGTGGCCCAGGGCCTCGTCGCGCGGGCGGCCCCACATCCAGGGCAGCTCGCCGACCATCCGGCCTGCATGGGCCACGGCCTGCCGCACCTGCGCGTGGCTCAGCCCGGCGGCGCGGGCGTGCGCCTGCAGGCGCCGGCGGTAGGTGGGCGACAGCAGGTAACTCAGCCAGCCCAGGCCCGCGCCCAGGGCGTGCAGGAGACCGAGCGGCCAGCGGGACAGGAGCGAGAACAGGCGGGCCATGCGGCGATTGTAGGGAGTCCCCCGCCTGCGCCCGCCGCGGCGGGCACACCGGCTTCGGGACAACCCGGCACCTTCCGCGCCCGCGGGTCCGGAAAACAACCCCGCTTCTGTGGTGCATCTGGCGCGTTTTCCGGGGCGCTGCGGCGAGCACGGCGAGCGCCCTTCCTCTAGAATTGCGCCATCGCCGAGTTAACAGGACAACTTGCGGGGCGATCCACAAATGCCGCTAAAGCGTTCGCCGCTGCCAGAAGAACCGCACCTTGCATGACTTCCACAGCCTCGGCGACGCCGAGTGCCCGTCATCAATCTTCTGGAGTACCCACTGTGGCGAACGATTTCCTCTTCACTTCCGAATCCGTCTCTGAAGGCCACCCCGACAAGGTCGCCGACCAGATCTCGGACGCGATCCTCGACGCCATCTTCGAGCAGGACCCCAAGTCCCGCGTGGCCGCCGAAACGCTGTGCAACACCGGCTTGGTCGTGCTGGCCGGTGAGATCACCACCAACGCCCACGTCGACTACATCCAGGTGGCGCGCGACACCATCAAGCGCATCGGCTACGACAACACCGAGTACGGCATCGACTACAAGGGTTGCGCCGTGCTGGTGGCCTACGACAAGCAGTCGAACGACATCGCCCAGGGCGTGGACCATGCTTCGGACGACTACCTGAACATCGGCGCCGGCGACCAGGGCCTGATGTTCGGCTACGCCTGCGACGAGACGCCCGAGCTGATGCCCGCGCCCATCTATTACGCACACCGTCTGGTCGAGCGCCAGGCCCAGTTGCGCAAGGATGGCCGCCTGCCCTTCCTGCGCCCGGACGCCAAGAGCCAGGTGACGATGCGCTATGTGGACGGCAAGCCGCACAGCATCGACACCGTGGTGCTGTCGACCCAGCACGCCCCCGAGTGGAGCCTGGGCGACAAGATGAAGCCCGAGTTCAACGAGGCCATCATCGAAGAGATCATCAAGCCGGTGCTGCCCAAGGAATGGCTCAAGGAGACCCGCTACCTGATCAACCCGACCGGCCGTTTCGTGATCGGGGGCCCGCAGGGTGACTGTGGCCTGACCGGCCGCAAGATCATCGTCGACACCTACGGCGGTGCCTGCCCGCACGGTGGCGGCGCGTTCTCGGGCAAGGACCCGTCGAAGGTCGACCGCTCGGCCGCCTACGCCGCCCGTTACGTGGCCAAGAACATCGTGGCCGCCGGCCTGGCTCGCCAGTGCCAGGTGCAGGTGGCCTACGCCATCGGCGTGGCCCAGCCCATGAACATCACGGTCTACACCGAAGGCACGGGCGTGATCCCTGACGACAAGCTGTCGAAGATCGTGGCCGAAAGCGGCATTTTCGACCTGCGTCCGAAGGGCATCATCCAGATGCTGGACCTGCTGCGCCCGATCTACTCCAAGACCGCGGCTTACGGCCACTTCGGCCGCGAAGAGCCCGAGTTCACGTGGGAGAAGACAGACAAAGCGGCTGCACTGCGTGCAGCCGCCGGGCTGTAAGCCCGCCGCGCGTCAGCGCGGTATCCGGCTTCCGGCGAGCCGCTGGGGGCGTCAGCCGCCCGTGGCGCAGCGGGCCTGTAACCCCGTTCACACCTTGAACACCCGCACCAGGCCGTTGAGCTGATCGGCCTGGTCGCGCAGGCTGGAGGCGGCCGCCGCGGCCTCTTCCACCAGCGCAGCGTTCTGCTGCGTCATCTGGTCGAGGTGGGTCACAGCGCCATTGACCTGGCGGATGCCCTCGCTCTGCTCGCTGGCCGAGGCGGTGATCTCGCTCATCATCTGGTTGACCCGCTCGATCGCCGAGACGATCTGCCGCATGGTCTGCCCCGCCGAGTCGACCAGCTTGGCGCCGTTGTCCACGCGCTCGGTCGAATCGTTGATCAGCGTCTTGATTTCTTTGGCCGCCTGCGCGCTGCGTTGGGCCAGCGTGCGGACCTCGCCGGCCACCACGGCAAAGCCCCGGCCCTGCTCGCCGGCGCGCGCCGCTTCCACCGCAGCGTTCAGCGCCAGGATGTTGGTCTGAAACGCGATGCCGTCGATCACGCCGATGATGTCGGCGATCTTGCGCGAGGCCATCGCGATGCCGTCCATCTGCGTCACCACCTCGTCCACCACCTGGCCCCCATGCCGCACGGCCTGGGTGGCGTCGGTGGCGAGCTGGTTGGCTTCGCGGGCGGTGTCCGCATAGTGCTGCACGGTGCCCGAGAGCTGCTCCATCGACGAAGCGGTCTGCTGCAGGCTGCTGGCCGCCTGCTCGGTGCGGGCGCTCAGGTCGTGGTTGCCCGTGGCGATCTCGCTGGAAGCCGTGTGGATGCTGTCGGTGGCCTGCCGAACCTGGCTGACCAGACCACTGAGCGAGCGCGCCATGGCTTCCAGCGCCTGCATCAGCTGGCCCAGCTCGTCCTGCCGGGTGGTGTCGAGCTGCACCGTCAGGTCGCCCTCGGCAATGCGGCGTGCGGCTTCCACCGATCGGTCCAGCGCATGGCGGATCGAGCTGATGAGGCGCTGCGCGCCGAGCGCCGCCAGAGCCAGCAGCGCCGCCATCAGGCCCAGTGACCACAGCGTGTGGCGCCGGTGGCTGGCCGCCAGTTCGGTGCTCACGGCATTCGAAGCCTCTTCCTGCATCTCGGCAAACCGGCCCAACGCCTGGTAGTAGGTGCTCACTTCCTTCTGAAAGGTGGCATCGGCCAGCGCACGGGCGCCTTCGGCGTCCCCTGCCTGCTGCAGCGCGTCGATGCGCGCACGGGTGGCCAGCACCGTCGCACGCCGTTCGGCGATCACCTGGATCTGCGCCTTGTCCGCGTCGCTCAGCGGCAGGGTCTCAATTCGCTGCTTGATTTCGGTGATTTTGCGGATGTCGGCTTCGTTGCGGGCGCGGACCTTGTCCACGGCCCCGGTGTCAGTGCGGGCGTCGGTCAGCGCGACGATGCGGGTCACGACCACCTCGCTGAGGTGCGCCCACTGGCGTGCGGCCTTCAACTTTTCCGCGGCGATGGCGCGTTGCGCATCGGCACCGGCCATCTCCTGCATCGAAATCCAGCCGGCTCCGGCGTTGAGCGTCAGCACGGCGACAATGAGGAGGCCCAGGCCGGCCCACAGTGTGCCGGCGATGCCCAGTCGGGCGTGTTTCATGGCGTGGTTCCCTGGTTTTGCGGCCCGACGACATGCGGGCGGCTCAAGCAGGTTTTCGGCACACAATAGCCCCAGGGGTATGAGGGATTTTGCCGGGTCCGGAAGCCGTTAATTCATCTCCATTAATCGGCGGATGGCCAAAGCAACAAACTGACCGGTATCCCGCATTTTTAACGATCCGATGTCTTCCAGCGCCCCTAGGATGATCGTGCAGTGCGGCCCCGTCGCCTGCCACACCCCATCATGAGAAAAAAGATTCCCGTGGCGCAGGTTCGCGTCGGCATGTACATCGACGAGCTGGACGCATCCTGGCTGGACCACCCGTTCTGGAAGTCGGCGTTCAAGGTGGAGCAGCCGGCGCAGGTGGCGCAGCTGAAGGCCTCGAACATCAGGACGGTCTGGATCGACACATCGAAGGGCGTGGATGTCGAGGCGCCGCGGCCCCCGGCGCCGACACAGTGGGTCGATGATGTGGAGGTGCCGGCGGGTGCCGGCGCCCCGGAAGCCGACCTGAGCGGCATTGGCGCCCCGGCGCCGCAGCCCGTGCCTGCCCGGCCCTGTGGCATGGCCGAAGAGGTGGTGCGCGCGCGCCGCATCCTGGGGCAGGCCCGGCCCGCCATGAAGTCGATGTTTGCCGATGCCCGCATGGGCAAGGCCGTCGACACCGAGCACTGCCTGCCGCTGGTCAACGAGATCACGCAGTCGGTGGCCCGCAACCCGGGCGCGATCGTGAGCCTGGCACGGCTCAAGACCAGCGACGACTACACCTACATGCACTCGGTGGCGGTGTGTGCGCTGATGGTGGCCCTGGCGCGTCAGCTCGGGCTCAGCGAGGACGAGACCCGCGAGGTGGGCCTGGCCGGCCTGGTGCACGACCTGGGCAAGGCCATGATGCCGCTGGACGTGCTCAACAAGCCCGGCAAGCTGACCGACGCCGAGTACGCCATCATGAAGGGCCACCCGGAAGCCGGGCACCGCATGCTGGTCGAGGGGCGCGGCGTGGGCCCCATCCCGCTCGAGGTGTGTCTGCACCACCACGAGAAGATGAATGGCACGGGCTATCCGCACCGCCTCCAGGGCGAGCAGATCAGCCTGTACGCCCGCATGGGTGCCGTGACCGACGTGTACGACGCCATCACCTCGAACCGCCCTTACAAGGCGGGCTGGGACCCGGCCGAGTCGGTGCAGAAGATGGCGCAGTGGACCAAGGAAGGCCACTTCGACGAGCGCGTGTTCCAGGCCTTCGTCAAGAGCCTGGGCATCTACCCGACGGGCTCGCTGGTGCGGCTGCAGTCCGGTCGGCTGGCCGTCGTGGTGGAGCAGGGGGCCGGCTCGCTGCTGCACCCGGTGGTGCGGGTGTTCTTCTCGACCAAGGCCAAGCAGCACATCCCGCCCGAAAGGCTGGACCTGAGCAAGTCGGTCGATCAGATCGTCAGCCGGGAGTCACCGGCCGTGTGGGGCTTCAAGCACCTCGACCAGCTGTGGATGCCGCAGCCCTGATCGGCTGCGGCGTGTTCCCGTTCAGGCGCGGCGGCGGCGGGCCACGGCGGCCACACCGGCCAGACCCAGGCCCATCATGGCCAGCGTCGAGGCTTCCGGCACGGCCGTGACCTTCAGGCCGGCCAGATAGTAGTCTTCCGGCGACTTCTTCACGGCATAGCCGAAGGTGAAGGTGTTGCCGATCAGCGGGGTGCTCAGGGTGACCGGCTGGCCGCCGTTCCTGCCGAAGCTGTATTCGACGGCTGCACGGCCGTCCACCGACACCGTGAAGCCGTCGAAGTCGTCCAGTTCGCGCGTCAGGCTCAGCGAGAGGCGGTCGTCCGGGAAGAACACCAGCTGGCTCAGCGCCACGGTGTGCTGGAACGACAGCGTCAGCGTTTCCTTCGGCTGGCTCAGCGAGTAGTTGCCGTCGACGATGTCGAAGCCGCTGGACTTCATGTAGCCGGTGACCACGCCCAGGCCAGCGTTGTTCAGCTTGCTCTGGTGCACGAGGGCCAGCGTGTCGAAGTCGGGGCTGTCCTTGGCGGTGACGGTCAGCAGGCCGCCGGCGGTGGTGTTGTAGCTGAGCGAGGTGGCGCAGACGCCGCTGCTGCTGCAGAGGTTGGTCGAGCCCGGGGTGCCGGTGGCGGCCGTGAGGGCCACCCCGCCCACCGTGGTGTTCGTGAAGCCGATGGTTTCGGCGTGGGCGGTCGCCGCGATCAGGGCGGCGGCGGCGAGAGAGGAACGGATCAGGCTGTGCATGGTGATGATGTCTGGATGGCGCAGAACGCACGCCGATGCCCCGACTGTACCGAGCCCTTGTCCTGTGTTGTCCCCCCCGAACCCATGGATGCCGCCGTTCTTAGGGGGAAATCCGGACGCCCTGTCGCGGCTTCCCCCGTTCGTTCCAGGGGGGCTCAGGCTGCGGCGTCGGTCGCGCAGGCGCGCCGTCGGGCGGCCCACCCGGCCACGAGCAGGCCGGCGCATGCCAGGCCCCAGGTGGCGGGCTCGGGCACCGCCGGCGGTTGCGTGATGATCTCGCCCACCTTGCCGGCCACGAAGGCGCTGGTGAAGGACTCGGCGTGCAGGCCGCCATTGCGCAGGATGTTGAGGTTCCAGGCGCCACCGCCGGTGGCCAGGGCGAGGTCGACATACGCCGCCCGCGTGCTGCCCGCCCCGGTGGCGAAGGCGCCGGTGCAGGTCGAGAACCCGCCGGCGCCGTCTGCCTTGAACCCGGTCGAGCCGATGATGCCCATGGCGGCGCTGCCGTCACCGCAGCGGAAGGTGCTGTTGACCACGACGTTGAGCAGGGTGCGGTCGGCCTGCATGTCGGCCAGCAGGCCCCCGAAGGTCAGGCCGGGGTCGGTGCTGTCGCGGTCCTCGTCGGTGACGAGGATGAGGTTGCGCGCGGCTCCGGCGCGGGGCGCGATCGTGGCGGCCTGGTTCAGGGCGGCCCAGCCGTCCTCGGTGGAGCCGGATGCCACCAGCCCGGCGCTCGCCGTCACCCAGTCGGCCGCCGTGCCCAGCTGGCTGCCCCCGATGCTGAACGAGCGCACGTAGTCCGGCTTGCCTGCCACCGTGGCGCCGAAGCCGGTCAGGCCGAAGCGGTTGCCGGTCAGGCCCAGGGCGCCGAGTTCGGTGTCCAGCGTGGGGACGACGGTGCGCATCCACGCCTGTTCGCCGGCCATCGAGCCGGACTCGTCCATCAACACGATGACATCGGCCGTCGTGGCCTTGGGGGCGGCCTGGGCCGACAGGGCGGCAAACGCCGCGACGACCACGGCAAGGTGGCGCTGGTTCATGGGGACTCTCCTGAAATGAATGATGGGGACGCGCGGACCGCGCGGACGGCAGCTTACGGGCGTGCCGGTCACCACCCCATCCCTAGAGAGCGGGATCGGATTCCGTGCGCGGGGCATGCGATTTGCCCGCGCACGGATCACTTCACTGGCTCGACAGGCTCAGGCCCGCGTGCTCGCGCAGCGGGTGGAAGTGCACCTGCGGGTGGCGCTCGGCTGTCAGGCGCAGGTCGTAGGCCGAAGTCATCATGTAGGCCAGGGTGTCGGCCGCGTCGAGCGCCAGCTTGCTGGCGTTTTCGTCGGTGAACTTCTTCATCGCCTCGGGCGTGTCGGCCGTGATCCAGCGCGCGCCGGTGAAGCGGCAGGGCATCAGGCGGATGTCGACGCCGTACTCGGCCATCAGGCGGTGCTGCACCACTTCGAACTGCAGCTGGCCCACGGCGCCCAGCAGCATCGCCCCGCCCACCTCGGGCCGGAAGACCTGGATGGCGCCTTCTTCACCCAATTGCAGCAGGCCGGCCTGAAGCTGCTTGCTCTTCATCGGGTTCTTCAGCTCGACCGTCTGGAACAGCTCGGGCGCGAAGAAGGGCAGGCCGGTGTACTGCAGGCTGATGCCGTCGGTGATGGTGTCGCCCAGCTGCACGCCGCCGTGCGTGGTGAAGCCGATGATGTCGCCGGCAAAGGCCTCGTCGACCGCTTCACGGCGCTGCGACAGGAAGGTGACGACCGACGTGGGCCGCAGCTCCTTGGCCGAACGCTGCACCTTGAGCTTCATGCCCGGGGTGTACTTGCCCGAACACACGCGCACGAAGGCGATGCGGTCGCGGTGCGACGGGTCCATGTTGGCCTGCACCTTGAAGACGACGCCGGAGAAGTTGGCCATGTCGGGCGCGATCTCCTTGTGCGAGCCGTCCTTCTCGGTGCTGAAACGGGGGCGGGGTGCCGGGGCCAGGTCGACCAGGGCGTCGAGCACCTCCTGCACGCCGAAGTTGTTGACGGCCGAGCCGAAGAACACCGGCGTCTGCTTGGCGGCCAGGAACTGTTCGAGGTCGAACGCCGGGGCGGCTTCGGCCATCAGCTCCATGTTCTGCTCGGCCAGCTCCCAGTCGTGGCCGAAGCGCTCGGCCAGCTTGTCACGCTGGTCCAGCGAGACCACTTCGTACTCGTCGCTGCGCTTGTCTTCGCCGGCGTCGAACAGGCGCATGCTTTGCGTGCGCAGGTTCACGATGCCGCCAAAGCCCTTGCCCTGGCCCACCGGCCACGTCATCGGCACACAGGGCATGCCCAGTTCGGCTTCCACTTCATCGAGCAGTTCGATGGGGTCGCGGCCTTCGCGGTCCATCTTGTTGATGAAGGTGATGATGGGTGTGTCGCGCTGGCGGCAGACCTCGATCAGGCGCTTGGTCTGGGCCTCCACGCCGTTGGCCGCGTCGATGACCATCAGGGCCGAGTCGACCGCGGTCAGCACGCGGTAGGTGTCTTCCGAGAAGTCCTTGTGGCCCGGGGTGTCGAGCAGGTTCACCACGTGCTCGCGGTAGAGCATCTGCATGACGGACGAGGCCACCGAAATGCCGCGCTGCTTTTCGATTTCCATCCAGTCCGACGTGGCGTGGCGCGAGGCCTTGCGGCCCTTGACCGCCCCGGCGATGTGGATGGCGCCCGAGAACAGCAGCAGCTTTTCCGTCAACGTCGTCTTACCGGCGTCGGGGTGGGAAATGATCGCGAAGGTGCGGCGGCGGCGGGTTTCGGGCGTGAAGCTCACGGGCAGGCTCGGCAGGGAATCGAACCTGCGATTGTCGCAGCTTCGGTTGACCTGCGGGGGATCAGGCTGTCTGCGGGGCGTGCAGGCCGAGGGCGGTTTCCAGCGGCTCTGGCCGGTGCACGAGGTAGCCCTGCGCGTAGTCCACCCCGATGCGGCGCAGTTCGGTCACCGTCGCCTCGTCCTCGACGAACTCGGCAATGGTGCGGATGCCCAGCACCTGGGCCACGTCGCGGAAGCAGCGCACGGCGGCGTGGTCGAGCGCGTTGCTGGTCAGGGTCTTGATGAACTGGCCGTCGATCTTGAGGTAGTCCACCGCCAGGCTCTTGAGGTAGCCGAAGGACGAGGAGCCCGCACCGAAGTCGTCCAGCGCGATGCGCACGCCCAGGCGGCGCATCTCGTCGATGAAGACGGTCGCGTCGGCCAGGTTGGTGATGGCCGCGGTCTCGGTGATTTCCAGGCAGAGCTTGCGCACGTCGATGCGGGTGCGGGACACCAGTTCGGCGACGAAGCGGTGGAAGGCCTTGTCGCCGATGGACTGGCCCGAGAGGTTGACGGTCAGCGTGGCCACGTGACCCAGGTCGCCTTCGTGGGCCTCGAGCACGCGGAAGGCGTGGCGCAGCACCCAGCGGTCGATGCGGGAGGCCATGTGGAAGCGCTCCGCGGCGGGCAGGAAGGCGCCGGGCGGGATGAGCTTGCCGTCGTCGTCGCGCAGGCGGATCAGCAACTCGGCGTGCAGCCCTTCGTGCGCGGCGTGTTGGCCCAGCGGGGCGATGCGCTGCGCGTACAGCACGAAGCGGTCTTCGTCGATGGCCTGCTCCAGCCGGCTGGCCCATTGCATCTCGCCCTGGCGGGCCTTGAGCATCTGGTCGGTGTCGTACCAGGCGTGCACGCGGTTGCGGCCGGCCTCCTTGGCGGCGTAGCAGGCGGTGTCCGCCGCCTGCAGCACCAGTGAGGCGTTGGCCCAGCGCGCATCCACCGGCACGAGACCGATGCTGGTGCCGATGCGGAAGCGCCGACCTTCGTGCGTGAAGCGGAAGTCCTCCATCGCGTCGCAGATCTGCTGGGCCACACGCTGTGCCTGCTCGACCGTGCAGTGCTCGAGGATCACGCCGAACTCGTCGCCGCCCAGGCGCGCGAGCGTGTCGCGCGACCGCACGCAACCCTGCAGCAGCGTGGTGACCTGGCACAGCAGCTGGTCGCCCATGGCGTGGCCGCACGCATCGTTGACGAGCTTGAACTGGTCCAGGTCGATGTACATCATCGCGTGGTGCGTGCGGTCGGCGTGGGCCTTCTCCAGCGTGTGCGTCAGGCGCCGTTCGAACTCGCCCCGGTTGATGAGCCCCGTCAGCTCGTCGTGCGTCGCGCGAAAGCGCATCTCGCGGCCCATGCGGCGCTGCTCGGTCACATCGTGGAACACGAGCACCACGCCCAGCACGGTGCCCTGGTCATCGCGGATGGGCGCGGCCGATTCCTCGATGCCGTACTCGCTGCCGTTGCGCGAGAGCAGTTGCGTATGGCGGCACAGCGGAATCGCGTGGTGGTCGGACAGGCAGCGCGTGACCGGGCAGGGCGCGGGCAGGCGGCTGTGCTCGTCCACGATCTGGAAGACCTCGGCCAGGGGCAGGCCGCGCGCGGCCTCGGTGCTCCAGGCCGTCATGCGTTCGGCCACGGGGTTCAGCCACTGCACACGGCCTTGTGCATCGGTGGTGATCACGGCGTCGCCGATGGAGAGCAGCGTCACCCGCAGCAGCTCGTGCTTCTCGGCCAGTTCGCGCTCCATGCGCTTGCGCTCGGTGATGTCGTAGTTCGTGCCCACCACGCGCACCGCCTGACCGTGGTCGTCGCGGAAGATGGTGGCGCGCGCGTAGACCGAACGCATGGTGCCGTCGGGATGCTGCACGCGGAAGTCGTAATCCAGCGTACGCCGGCCGGCCAGCGCCTCGGCAAACACCTGCGCCGAATGGGCGCGGTCATCCGGGTGAATGCAACGCCGCCAGTCGTCCAGCTTGCCGGAGAAGGTCTCCCGCGGGCAGCCGAAGATGCCGAACATCTCGTCGCTCCACATCAGGCGGTCGGCCGCGATGTCGAATTCCCAGATGCCGATGCCGTTGGCCTGCGTGGCCACGCGCAGGCGCTCCTGGTGGGCCTTCAGCTCGGCCTCGACGGCGCGCCGGCGCGTCACGTCTTCCAGGATGGTGACCGTGCGGACATGCTGGTCGTGGTCGTCCCGCTCCAGGATGGCCGACATCAGCGTTTCCAGCACGGAGCCGTCCTTGCGGAGCAGGCGGTAGGGCATGTCCAGGCACCGCCCGTGACGCTCGAGTTCGGCACGGGCGTGGGCCCGGGTGGGTGCCATGCCCGGCGCCATCAGCGCATCGACCGGGCGGCCCACCACTTCGTCACGGGCGTAGCCCATCTTGTCCAGCCAGGTGTCGCTGACCGTGAGGATCCGGTTGGCCGCGTCCATCGAGCACAGCATCGCCGGTGTCCGCTCGTACAGCGTGCGCAGGCGCGCTTCGCTCTGGCGCAGTGCCTCGGCGGCCGCGCGGTAGGCCGTGACGTCTCGTCCCACGGAGTGGATGCACAGCACGCGGCCCTCGGCGTCGCGGCGAACTCGGTTCGTCCAGCCGAACCAGTGCAGTCGGCCATCATGGCCCTGCATGCGGTTCTCGCCATCCCAGACCTCGCCCTGCTCGCACAGCGCCGCCAGGTGCTGGCGGACCCCTGAACAGTCCTCTGGTGCGATCAGGTCGTAGATGGAGCGACCCACGAGCGCCTCCGCCTCGACCCCCAGGAAGCGGGCATAGGCCCCGTTGACGAAGCGCAGCGTGCCGTCCGGGTCCATCAGCGAGATGAGCTCCGACTGGTCCTCCACCAGCATGCGGTAACGGTGCTCCCGCTCGCGCAGTTCGTCTTCGTAGCGGCTCTTGGCCTGCAGCGTCTGCTCGATCGCCTGCCCGCGCATCGCCAGCGCCGCGGCCGCGGCATCGGCCAGTTCGCGCAGCATGGCGCGCTGGTGGGCGTTCAGTTCACGGGGCTCGCGGTCGATCACGCACAGCGTGCCGATGCGGGTGCCGTCGTCGAGCGCAATCGGTGCGCCGGCGTAGAAGCGGATGTGCGGGTCGTCGCACACCAGCGGGTTGCGTTCGAACCGCGGGTCCTGCCGGGCGTCGTTCACCTCCAGCACGTCGCTTCCGAGGATGGCATGCGCACAGAAGGCGACATCGCGCGGCGTCTCGCTCACCCCCTCCAGGCCCGTGGCCGACTTGAACCACTGCCGCTCGGCATCGATCAGCGACACCAGCGCGATCGGCACGCCGCACACCTGGCTGGCCAGCCGGGTCAGCGCGTCGAACACCGGTTCGGGTGCGGTATCGAGCACCGCCAGCGCCTTCAAGCGCGCCAGACGGTGGGCTTCATCGGGGGGCAGCGGGGCGGGGCAAGTCATCCAGAGGGGTATGGACCAGAGGAGGGTGGGGGCGGGGGAGCCCCGTTCGCGTGCCTTGCGTCGGCTCCCGGCGTTATTGTCGGGTGGCCGACGTGTCGTTATGCTCGAGCCGCAGCCGTATTTGCGCCGGTTTTGTCACGATCGCCACGGGTTCGTCACACGGCTCAAGCCCGCATCGCCAAATGCCGATACACAGGACGATCGAGTCCGCTTACCCGCGCTGAAACCCAGCCCCCTGCCTTGCGCCGCCTTCTCACCCTCTTTCACCCTGGTTCGTCGCTGGATGTCTTCCGCGAACTCATGGGGGCCGTGGCCATCGTGGCGGGGATCACCCATTTCTGCCTGATCCTGGTCTTCCATTTCACCGGGGTGCGATCGCTGGCGCTGGTCAACATCGCCAGCGTCCTGCTGTACGTGCTGACCGGCCTGCTGCTGCGCAACGGGCACGTCCGCCTGTCGATGGGGTTGATGGCGCTGGAAATCATCGCCCACGGCGTGCTGGCGGTGCAGGCCATCGGCTGGGACAGCGGCTTTCACTTCTACATCATCCTCATCATCCCGGTGCTCATCGTGAACTCGATGCTGGCGCCCGCCGGGAAGACGGTGCTGGTGGTGCTCACCGGGCTGCTCTATCTGCTGATGGACTGGCGCTGGCGCGGGGCGGCGCCCTACATGACCGCGTCCCAGACGGTGGTCGACGTCCTGTACTACTTCAACCTCACCTGCACCCTCGTCATCCTGGCCCTGCTGGCCACCATCTACTACCGGCTGGTGACCCTGGCCCACGCCCGCCTGCAGGATCTGGCGCGCACCGACCCGCTCACGCAGTTGCGCAACCGGCGGGCCGCGATGGAGGCCGCCCAACGCGAGGCCGCGCGGGTGGCCCGCGGCGCGGGGCAGCTGGCGGTGCTGCTGGGCGATGTCGATCACTTCAAGGCGATCAACGACACCCATGGCCATGAGACCGGTGACGACGCCCTCAAGGCCGTGGCCGAGGTGCTGCGCGCCGGGGTGCGCCAGGTCGACCATGTGGCCCGCTGGGGCGGCGAGGAGTTCCTGATCCTGCTGCCCGGCACCGAGGTGCCGGAGGCGATGGCGGTGGCCGAGCGCCTGCGGGCCGGCGTCCAGCAGTTGCGCGTGGCGGGCGCCGACGGCCGCCCCCTGACCCTGGCCATGACGGTGGGGGTCAGCGTGCTGGTGGCCGGTGACGCCTTCGACCAGGCCCTGGCCCGCGCAGACCGTGCGCTCTATGCGGGCAAACAGGCCGGCCGCAATCGCGTCGTCCTCGCGTCGTCGCCCGAAACCTGAACACAGGCCGCCCCGGACGATTTATACTCACGTCCGCTTTCGAGGAGCGTTGCAAGGCCCCTGACCCTCCGGTCGGCGCAGGCCCCAGGCTCGAAAGACAAGACCTCTTGCAACGGCGCTCACCCGCATGTGTCCCGCTGGGTGAGTTGCATCTATTTGCCTTTCCGACCCCCGGCAGCGCACGGCGGCTTCTGATCCTTTCGGAGCCCTGACCATGAACGCTGTTCTCAAACCCCTGCCTTCCGACCAGTACGTGGTCGCCGACCTGTCGCTGGCCGACTGGGGTCGCAAGGAGCTGACCATCGCCGAGCACGAGATGCCCGCGCTGATGGCCATCCGCAAGGAATACGCCGCCACGCAGCCGCTCAAGGGCGCGCGCATCACCGGCTCGCTGCACATGACCATCCAGACCGGCGTGCTGGTCGAAACCCTGCAGGCCCTGGGCGCCGAAGTGCGCTGGGCGTCGTGCAACATCTTCTCGACCCAGGACCACGCCGCCGCCGCCTTGGTGGCCGCCGGCACGCCCGTGTTCGCCTACAAGGGCGAGACGCTGGAAGACTACTGGGATTACACGCACCGCATCTTCGAATTCGGCGCCAAGGGCACGCCGGGCGAAGGCCCGAACATGATCCTGGATGACGGTGGCGACGCCACCATGCTGATGCACCTGGGCAAGGCCGCCGAGAAGGACCAGAGCGTGCTGGCCAACCCCGGCAGCGAGGAAGAGCGCGTGCTGTTCGCTGCGATCAAGGCCAAGCTGGCCGTCGACAGCACCTGGTACAGCCGCAAGGGCGCCGAGATCATCGGCGTGACCGAAGAGACCACGACCGGCGTGCACCGCCTCAACGAGATGAGCGCCAAGGGCACGCTGATGTTCCGTGCCATCAACGTGAACGACTCGGTGACCAAGTCGAAGTTCGACAACCTCTACGGCTGCCGTGAGTCGCTGGTCGACGGCATCAAGCGCGCCACCGACGTGATGATCGCCGGCAAGATCGCCGTGGTCGCCGGCTACGGTGACGTGGGCAAGGGCTCGGCCCAGGCCCTGCGCGCGCTCAGCGCCCAGGTGTGGGTGACCGAGATCGACCCGATCAACGCGCTGCAGGCCGCCATGGAAGGCTACCGCGTCGTCACGATGGACTACGCCGCCGACAAGGCCGACATCTTCGTGACCGCCACCGGCAACAAGAGCGTGATCACCTACAAGCACATGGAAGCGATGAAGGAAAACGCCATCGTGTGCAACATCGGTCACTTCGACAACGAGATCGATGTGGCCGAGGCCGAAGCCAAGTGCAAGTGGGAAGAGATCAAGCCGCAGGTCGACCACGTCATCTTCCCCGATGGCAAGCGCATCATCATGCTGGCCAAGGGCCGCCTGGTGAACCTGGGCTGCGCCACCGGCCACCCGAGCTACGTGATGTCGTCGAGCTTTGCGAACCAGACGATCGCCCAGATCGAGCTGTACGCGCACCAGGACGCCTACGACGTGGGCAAGGTCTACGTGCTGCCCAAGCACCTCGACGAGAAGGTCGCCCGCCTGCAGCTGGTCACGCTCAATGCGCAGCTGACCGAGCTGACCGACGAGCAGGCCGCCTACATCGGCGTGCCGAAGCAGGGCCCTTACAAGCCCGATACGTATCGGTATTGACCACCCCCTACGGCCTTCGGCCGCCCCCTCAAGGGGGCAACCACCAGCGGACTGGCCAAGCCAGATCCGCGGTGGTTTGCTTGATCGCGGTGCGCCGCGTGAGTGCCTCGATCCATCACAAGGAAATTCATGCCACGCGCTGACCAGCTTCTCGTTCAACAAGGGCTCGTGCCCACCCGCTCGGCGGCCCATCGGCTGATCGACGCCAGCGCGGCGCAGTGGCTCGGCCCCAAAGGCTGGACCACGCTGCGCAAGGCGGGCGAAGACCTGCCCGAGGACGCGCAGCTGCGCGTGACCAACGACGACGAGCTGCGCTGGGTGTCCCGCGCCGGCCTCAAGCTCGAAGGCGCCCTGGCGCACATCGGCCTGAACGTGGCGGGCATGACCTGCCTGGACGTGGGCCAGAGCACGGGCGGCTTCACCGACGTGCTGCTGACGCAAGGCGCCGCCCGCGTGGTGGGGGTGGAAGTGGGCCACGGCCAACTCCACGACAAGCTCAAGGCCGACGACCGCGTGGCCTGCCTGGAGAACGTCAACGCCCGCGAGCTGGACGCCAGCCCGCTGCGCGAACACGCCCCGACCGACGGCTTCGACCTGATCGTGGCCGACCTGTCCTTCATCGCGCTCTCCAAGATCGTGCCGCACCTCGGCCCCTGGCTGAAGCCGGGCGGTCAGGTCGTCATGCTCATCAAGCCGCAGTTCGAGGTCGGCAAGGAGCACGTCGGCAAGGGTGGCGTGGTCAAGGACCCGGCTCAGCACGCCCGCGCCCGCGACATGGTGCGCCGTGCCTGCACCGACCTGGGCTGGAAGGTCCACAAGGGCTTTGCCAGCCCGATCGCAGGCGGCGACGGCAACCTCGAGTTCTTCATCTGGGCGCAATCGCCCGTGCCCGACCAAGAGTGAGTCCATGACGACCCTGACGCGTTCGCAGCCTGCGCTGCCCATCAGCATGGAGTTCTTCCCGCCCAAGACCCCCGAGGGCGTGGACAAGCTGGCCGCCGTGCGCCAGCAGCTCTATCCACTGAAACCCACTTACTGCTCGGTGACGTATGGTGCCGGCGGCTCCACCCAGGACGGCACGCTGCAGACGGTGTGCGCCATCCTGCGTGAGGGCTTCGATGCCGCGCCGCACTTCTCGTGCATCGGCGCCAGCAAGGACGGCGTGCGCGCCCAGCTGCAGCAGTTCAAGGCCGAAGGCATCCGCCGCATCGTGGCGTTGCGAGGCGACCTGCCCAGCGGCTACGGCGGCTTCGGTGAGTTCCGCTATGCGTCCGACCTGGTGGCCTTCATCCGCGCCGAGACGGGCGACCACTTCCACATCGAAGTGGCCGCCTACCCCGAGATGCACCCGCAGGCCCGCAACCCGCAGGCCGACCTGAATGCCTACGTCACGAAGGTGAAGGCTGGGGCCAACGCCGCGCTCACCCAGTACTTCTACAACAGCGACGCCTACTTCCGCTTCGTGGACGAGGCGGCCGCGCTGGGCGCCGACATCCCGGTGATCCCCGGCATCATGCCGATCACCAACAGCAGCCAGTTGCTGCGGTTCTCGGACGCGTGCGGCGCCGAGATCCCGCGCTGGATCCGCAGCCGGCTCGAAGGCTTCGGCGACGACAAGGCCTCGATCCAGGCCTTCGGCCTCGATGTGGTGACGGACCTGTGCGACCAGCTGCGCTGTGCGGGCGTGCCGGGGCTGCACTTCTACACGATGAACCAGGCCGGCCCGGTCAAGGCCATCTGCGAGCGCCTGGGCCTCACGCCCTCCGCGTGAGTGCTGCTGCCGGGCGGTGTGTCGCCCGGCGTTGCGCGGACGCATCACCGATGTCTGATCTGACGCAAAGCACCCGGGGCGCTGCCCCTCGCGCGGCCCCGGCCCGGGTGGCGACTTGATGCAGCACAAGTCCGGGCGACGTTCCGCTTGCTGCAATGATGTCATGGAAAGCCCTCCGGCGATCCACAAGCCACTGAACAAGAAGGAACGACCATGAGCACCATCTTCACCCGCTCGAGCCTGATCGCCGCAGTTGCCCTGGCCTGCGCCGCCCTGACCCCCGCCGTCTCGCAAGCCGCTGCCGGTGACATCGTGGTGCGTGCCCGCGCGCTGTACCTGGAGCCGGCCAACGAAAGCACCGGCCCCATCGTCCCGGACAACGCCATCAAGGTGAACTCGAAGTACATCTGGGAAGTGGACGCTTCTTACTTCGTCACCAACAATCTTGCATTGGAACTGATCGCCACTTCGCCGCAGAAGCACACTGTTTACGCAGGTGATGCGAAGCTCGGCACCCTGCGCCACTTGCCTCCTACGCTCACGCTGCAATACCACTTCGCGCCTGACCATCCCACCGTGCGCCCCTACATCGGCGCGGGCGTGAACTACACGCGCTTCTCGGCAGTGAAGCTGACTTACCCGGACGGCAACGCTCTCAAGCTGGAAGAGAGCAGCTGGGGGACGGCCTTCCAGATCGGTGCTGACTTCCCGATCACCAAGGAACTCGCGCTTAACGTGGACTTTAAGAAGATCGATATCCGCGCCGATGTGACCCACCCGGTTGCTGGCAAGGCCGCCACCGTGAAGGTTGACCCGATCGTCTTCGGCATCGGCCTCGGCTACCGCTTCTGATGGCGCTGCACCGGCCCGGCCGGTGCGCCGCTTGAAACGGCCCCCGCAAGGGGGCTTTTTTGTGTGCGTCAGGAACGCAGGGGCGAAAGCGCGAGCAATCCTGGCCCAAGGCGCCCGGATGCTGCCCCACGCTTGGGGGGTGTTTAAGGGTCAACGATATGGGGTGGGGCGTGCGCCCGCTGCAGCATGGTTTCAACTGCCTTGTGGCAGTGCCAACCAACAACTGCAATCTAAGGTGATACACATGCACAGCACCCTGACCCGGCTCGCGCAAGCGGGCGTGGCGGTGGCGGCCCTGACGGCCGGCGCAGCCGTTCATGCGGCGGCCTTCACGGCGCCCACCCAGGCCGTTCTGACCCTCAGCTCCGACATCACGCAACTGCTGACCGGCGCGACCTTCTCGTCGGTCGGCGACGCCACGTACGATGCCAGCTCGAACAAGCTGAGCGAGGCGTTCACGGCCGTTTCCCTCAGCAGCCCCTCGGCGGCGGACTTTCTGGGCAACACCAGCGCCAGTTCGGGCTTCAACCTGAACTACAAGACCTCGGTGCTGAGCATCACCAACATCAGCTACAGCCAGGCGAGCAAGTCGCTCTCCGGCACGCTGGCGCTGGATGGCAGCGTCAAGTACACCGGGCAGCTGCTCACCTCGGCCTCGGCCTCTGTCTCCGAAAACTTCAATGCCGCGCTGGGCACGGGCTACCTGAGCACCGGCCAGCTGTTCCTGACGGATGGCGCGGCCACGGCCATGCTGTCGGCCTTCGGTCTGCCCACGCTGGCCTTCTATGTGAACACCGCCAAGAGCATCAACTTCGGCACGTTCGCGGCCGATGTGACGGGCCCGACCCCGGCGGTGCCGGAGCCCTCGACGTACGCCCTGATGGGCGTGGGCCTGCTGGGCGTGGCCGTGGCCACGCGACGCCGCACCCGCTGAGCTGCACCGCGCTCCGCTTGAATCAGGCGCCCCCTCGCGGGGCGCCTTTGTTTTGTCTCGCTTTCCGCCGTGCCGGCATGCGCGGTCAGCGCAGCCCCGTTCAGCCGCCCCAGACCCCGGACGGGGTCAACACCGCCAGCAGCGGGATGTCGTGCGGGGCCGGCATCAGGTCGGTGTCTGCCAGCTGGCCTTCGTCCCATGCGAGGCCAATGGCCGTCACACCGGGGTGCGCAGCCAGGTAGCGGTCGAAGTATCCGCCCCCGTAGCCCAGGCGGAACCCGGCGGCCGTGAAGCCCAGGCAGGGCACCAGCACCACGTCCGGTTCCACGGTCTTCGTCGTGGCAGGGCTCGGCAGGCCGCATTCATCCACGCCGTCCGGCTCCCCACCGGTCCAGGGGCGATACGTCATGACCACCGGATCGCGTTGCGCAAAGGGCAGGGCGAGGCCGCAGTGCCATGTGGACAGGGCCGACAAGGCGACATCCCTTGGGTTAAATTCTCCCTTGACCGGCCAGTACAGACCCAGGGTCTGAGGCTCGAGTTGCGCCAGCACGGCCTGCAGCCGATCGGCCAGGGCCTGTTGTGCCGTTTCGGCGGCCGGGGTGGTGGCCCAGTCGCGCCGCGCCGCCAGCAGGCGGCGGCGCAGCAGGGTGCGGGCATCGGCATCGGGGGCAGCGGTCAAGGTCATCCAACAAGGTCCATCAATTGAGCACGTCCCGACAGTATCCGTCCCGCGCGCGGCGCATCCCGCTTCCCTCTGCCCGGCATGGCGGCTGGTTGGCTGCGGCCCGCCTGGCATGGGCCGCGGCCACGGCCGGCGTGCTGACCGCGCTGGGGGGGCTGACTGCCCCCGCGGCCCTCGGCGGGCTGGCCGCGGTGACGCCCACGTTTGCGGGCGCGCAGACGGCCGCGGTCAACGACACCCTCATCCTCGAGGCGCGCGAAGCCTGGCGCCTGCGGGATCGCCAGCGGCTGACCAGCGCCCGTGACGGCCTGATCGCCACCGCCCATCCACTGGCGCCCTGGGCCGACTACTGGCTGTACCTGCTGCGCCAGTCCGAGATCACCCCGGTCGAGGTCGACGCCTTCCTGGCGCGCTGGCCGGACGCCTACGTGGCCGACCGCGCTCGCAATGACTGGTTGCTGGAGCTGGGGCGGCGGCGGGACTGGTCGACCTTCGTGCGCATCCAGCCCACTTTCCGCATGAACGACGACCGCGAGGTGCTCTGCCTCGGCTTGCTGGCGCGCCAGCAGCTGGGTATCCCGCTGGAGGGCGGCGACCTGCGGGAGCAGGCCCGCCAGGCCTGGTGGACGCAGAAAGACCCGGATCAGGGCTGCGATGCCATGGCCCAGACGCTGCTGGCCGCCGGCGTGCTGACCCAGGCGGACGTGTGGGTGAAACTGCGCCTGGCGCTCGAGGCCGACAAGTTCAAGACGGTGCAGCAGAGTGCCCGCCTGCTGGGTGAGCCGCTGGCGCAGGCGGTGGCGCGGGTGATCGGTCAGCCGGCCGCCCTGCTGATGCCGACTGCGGCCGCAGCAGGCGGAACCGCCGCGCGAGGCAGCGAGGCGCCGGGTGCCGTCATGGGGGCTCCCGGCACGCCTGCACGCAAGGCGCCGGTGTCGAAGGCGCGGGCCCGCAACCGGCCTGCACCTCAGCCCATTCCCCTGGCCTTGCCCGAGCCGATCGAAGCCCAGCTCAACCTGCTGGCCTTCATCCGCTGGGCCGGCACCGACACGACGGCCGCGGCGGCCGCCATCCAGGACAACACGCTCCGACAGCGCTGGCACTGGCAACCCGAAGAAGCCGGCTGGGCATGGGCGCAACTCGGGCGTTCGGCCGCCTGGCGCCTGAACCCGGAGGCCCCGGCGTACTTCCAGCGCGCGCTGACCGACCGCGGCCTGGCCCTCGGGACAGGTGGACGCATCCCCGTGAGCTGGTCGGCCGAGACGCTGGCATGGATGGCCCGGGCTGCCCTGCGTGCGGCCTCGGCGGGCCAGCCTGCGGCGTGGGCCCAGCTCGAGCAGGCCCTGGATGCCATGGCGCCCGAACAGCAGGCCGACCCGGCGTGGGCCTACTGGCGTGCCAAGGCGCTGCAGGCCCGGGCGGCACAGGCCTCGGCCGAGCCGGCCCGCAAGGAGCTGCGCGAGCGGGCCCGCGCGCAGCTGCAGCGCGTGGCGCACCCGCTGACCTTTTACGGTCAGCTGGCGGCCGAAGAGCTGCACGGCACCCCGGCGCGCGCCCCCGCCACCCCGGCGCCGTTCACCGAGGTGGAGCTGGCCCAGGCGCGTGCCGTGCCCGGCACCGACCGCGCGCTGCGCCTGTTCGATCTCGGCTGGCGTGGCGAGGCCGTGCGCGAATGGAACTACACCCTCACCTGGGGCAAGCCCGGTGGCATGGCCGACCGTGACATCCTGACCATGGCCGAACTCGCCTGCCAGCGCGAGATCTGGGACCGCTGCATCAACGGCAGCGAACGCACCCGCAACGAAGTGAGCCTGGCCCAACGCTATCCCACGCCCTTCCGGCAGGACATCCTCTCGGCGGCCCGTGATGTGGGCCTGGACCCCGCCTACATGCTGGGGCTGATCCGGCAGGAGTCACGCTTTCTGGTGGCCGCCCGCTCGCACGTCGGGGCATCGGGGCTGATGCAGGTGATGCCCGCCACCGCCGCCTGGACAGCGCGCAAGCTCGACATCGCCTACCAGCCCGACCTGCTCACCGACAGGCAGACCAATCTGCGCATCGGCGCGGGCTACCTCAAGCTGGTGCTGGACGACTTCCAGGGCATGCAGGCGCTGGCCGCCGCGGCCTACAACGCCGGCCCGGGCCGTCCGCGGCGCTGGCGCGAAGGGCCACGCACCGAGGCCGCGGCCTGGGTCGAGAACATCCCGTTCACCGAAACCCGCGATTACGTCAAGAAGGTGTTGTCCAACGCGGTGGTCTATGCCCACCTGCTGCACGGCAAGCCCCTGTCCCTGCGTGAGCGCCTGGGCGCCAGCGTCGGCCCGCGTGCCGGCACCGCACCGCCCAGCGCCACCGACCTGCCCTGAAACCACCCGGAGACCCGACATGCAACGCATCCTCATCCTGGGCGGCACCGGCTTCGTGGGCCGGGCCCTGTGCGAGCACATCCCCCACAGCCCGGCCCTGGCCGGCGCGCGCGTGCTGGTGCCCAGCCGCCGGCGTGAACGCGGCAAGCACCTGTTTCCGCTGCCCCATGTCGACGTGGTGGACGCCAACGTGCACGACGAGGCCACCCTGGTGCGCCTGCTGGCCGGGTGCGATGCCGTGGTCAATCTGGTGGCCATCCTCCACGGTACGCCGCAGGCCTTCCGCGCGGCCCATGTCGATCTGGTCCAGCGGCTGGTGGGCGCCTGCCTCAAGACCGGTGTGCGGCGCCTCGTGCACGTCAGCGCGCTCGGCGTGCCGGACGACCCGGCTCAGGCGCCGTCGAACTACCTGCGCAGCAAGGCCGAAGGCGAGGGCGTGCTGCGTCAGGCAGCGGCGAGCGGCCTGAGCGTCGGCATCCTGCGGCCCAGCGTGATCTTCGGGGCGCAGGACCGCTTCCTGAACCTGTTCGCGGCCCTGCAGCGCCTGTTTCCCGCCATGCCGCTGGCGGGCAGCCAGGCGCGCTTCCAGCCCGTGTGGGTCGAGGACGTGGCCGCCGCGTTGGTGAAGCTGCTGGAGGGCGGGCAGACCGGCGTCTACGAGGCGGCCGGCCCGCAGGTGCTGACGCTGGCCGAGCTGGTGCAGCGCGCGGGCCGATGGAGCGGGCATGCGCGCCCGGTGCTGCCCATTCCCGACTTTGCGGGGCGCATGCAGGCCACGATGATGGGCCTGCTGCCGGGCGAGCCGCTGATGTCCACCGACAACCTCGACTCGATGAAGGTGCCCAATGTGGCGAGCGGGCGCCTGCCGGGTCTGGCCGAGCTGGGCGTCACGCCGCATGCGCTCGATGCCGTCGGCCCGGGCTACCTGGGCGAAGCCGGGGCCATGGCGCGGCAGATGGACCTGTGGCGCTCGCTGGCGCGGCGCGGCTGAGGCACAGCCTGCAGAAGCGGCAACGCCGCCCGGAGGCGGCGTTGGTCAACGCGAGGCGGTCGAACTCAGGCGGCAGCCAGCAACTGGGCCGTGTCGAACACGCTGCTCATGGGCGGCAGGTTCATGATCATCGGTTGCGGCGCGTTCTTCGAAATCTTCACCGGCTTGGCGTTCGGGTCGTTCTGGGCCACGTCGGCCTTGTCCCAGTTGCCGGCCGATTCCTTGCCCGACACGGCGATCGAGTAGAAGACGCGGAACGGCACCTTGCGCTCGCCCCAGAAATCAGCGGCGTCTCGGAAGGCGTCGAGCAGCTGTTCGCGGCTTTCGCGGTCGTAACGGGCGCCATCGGGGATCAGTTCCAGCACCACGACAAAGCCCGGCTGGGGGCCTGACTTGTGCACGGTGTCGGTGATGCAGTCGTACAGCGCGTCCAGGTTCTTGCCGAAGTGGTCCGGGAAGAGGAAGTCACGGGCGATGATGTCCAGCACGTCCTGCTTGCTCTGAGCGCCGCTCAGGTTGGTGTACAGGAAATGCTGGCCAGCCGCGTTGGCCGCCTGTTGCAAGTCTTCCGGGCGGTAGGCGCGGATGGATTGAACGATGTTGGTTCGAACGGATTGCAACAACATGATCGCTGGGGCCACGAAGCGGAAGACGCTGAGCGCCTGCGCCCCGGTGGGCCGATGAGAAGGTATGAAGAAAGAACGAAGATGGGGTCGACCGGGATGACCGGTCAGCGCCGCGGATCAATGGTCAGGAAGCTCTGGTAGTGATCCTCGGTGTAGAAACAAGTTTCAGGTTGACGAAGCTCATGCCCGCCACAAACAATGCGCCGGGCCCCCCGGTCGCGCGAGCCCGGCGTGGGCACGGTGTACTCACGGTAAAAGCCGCGTGGCTGCCGGGGCAGGGCACGCTCGCGGTTGAAGAACACCGTGCCGTCCTTGTCGTAGCGGAACGGGCCGCCCTGGTGGATGCGTCCGTAAACGTCCTGGGCCTGACGCGGCAGGGAGGACAGGGGCGCAACCGCCAGACCGGACGGGCTGGACAGCTCGGTGTCTTGCGGGGTACTGCGACGAGCCTGCGCCGAATCGGGCACGAGGCCCAGACTCAGGCTGGCTCCCATCAACAGGGACAGGGCCACGCGGGCGACGCAACCGGCCAGCTTGTGGTGGCCGTTCAGGCGCCCCGGTCGGGTCAGGGAAGCGGGCTGGGTAAGCAAACCGCGACCACTTGGCGACGGATCCCGGGTCAGCTTGGAGGGCACCATGTTGCTGTGTTTCCAGCCTTGATCGGTCAGCAATGCAGCACTTCGACAAAGACGAGATGCTATAGAAATCGGCCCAAAAGCTCAAGGCCCCGGTGCCTCAAAAAGGGGCAGACGGGGCCTTTTGATCCCGCTGGAGCGGGTGTGCTATAAGCCCGCCGCCCCGTTTCCGGGGGGCGGGCATGCGCCTTTCAGCGCACCGCGTTGGCGTCGGCCACGGTCATGGCCGTCATGTTGACGATGCGGCGCACGGTGGCCGAGGGCGTCAGGATGCACACCGGCTTGGCCGCACCCAGCAGCACGGGGCCCAGCGCGATGCCGTTGCCCGCCGCCACCTTCAGCAGGTTGTAGGCGATGTTGGCGGCGTCGATGTTCGGGCACACCAGCAGGTTGGCCTCGCCGGTCAGGGTGCTGTGCGGCATCAGCTCGGCGCGGTAGGCGGCGTCGAGCGCGGTGTCGCCGTGCATCTCGCCGTCGATCTCCAGCCACGGAGCCTGCTGCTGGATCAGCCCCAGGGCCTCGCGCATCTTCACGGCCGAAGGCTGGTTGCTCGAGCCGAAGTTCGAGTGCGACAGCAGCGCGGCCTTCGGGCGCTGGCCGAAACGCATCATCTCCTCGGCGGCCATGATGGTGATCTCGGCGATCTGCTCGGCCGTCGGGTCGTAGTTGATGTGCGTGTCGAGGATGTTGACGGTGCGTCCCGGCAGGATCAGGCCGGTCATGGCGGCGTAGGTCTTCACACCCTGGCGCTTGCCGATGACCTGGTCGATGTAGTTCAGGTGCATCGAGGTCTGGCCCCAGGTGCCGCAGATCAGGCCATCGGCGTCGCCCTTGTGCACCAGCATCGAGCCGATCAGCGTCAGGCGGCGGCGCATCTCGATCTTCGCCATCTGGGCCGTGACGCCCTTGCGCTCGGTCAGGCGGTGATACGACTGCCAGTACTCGCGGTGGCGCGGGTCGTATTCGGTGCTGACCACGTCGTAGTCGACACCGGCCTTCAGGCGCAGGCCGAAGCGCTCGCAGCGCTGTTCGAGCACGGCGGGGCGGCCCACCAGGATCGGACGGGCGAGGCCTTCGTCCACGACGATCTGGGCGGCGCGCAGCACACGTTCCTCTTCGCCCTCGGCGTAGGCAATGCGCTTGGCCTTGGCGCGCTTGGCCACGCTGAAGATCGGCTTCATCGTGGTGCCCGAGGCGTAGACAAAGCTCTGCAGCTTCTCGCCGTAGGCCACGAAGTCCTTGACCGGACGGGTGGCGACGCCGGATTCCTCGGCGGCCTTGGCCACGGCCGGCGCGATCTTCATCATCAGGCGCGGGTCGAACGGCTTCGGAATCAGGTATTCGGGGCCGAAGCTCAGCGTGGCGCCCACGTAGGCGGCGGCCACGACGTCGCTCTGCTCGGCCTGAGCCAGCTCGGCGATGGCGTGCACCGCGGCGATTTCCATCTCATCGGTGATGGTGGTCGCGCCGGAATCCAGCGCGCCGCGGAAGATGTACGGGAAGCACAGGACGTTGTTGACCTGGTTCGGGAAATCCGAACGGCCCGTGGCCATGATGGCGTCGTCGCGGACGGCCTTGACCTCTTCGGGCAGGATTTCCGGCGTGGGGTTGGCCAGCGCGAAGATGATGGGGCTGTCGGCCATGCGCGCGACCATGTCGGCCTTGAGCACGCCACCGGCGGACAGGCCGAGGAAGATGTCGGCGTCGGCAATGACCTCGGAAAGCTTGCGCTGTTCGGTCTTCTGGGCGAACTGGGCCTTGTCCGGGTCCATCAGTTCTGTGCGCCCCTCGTACACGACGCCGGCCAGGTCGGTCACCCAGATGTTTTCGCGCGGCAGGCCGAGCTTGACGAGCAACTGCAGGCAGGCGAGGGCTGCGGCGCCCGCGCCCGAGGTCACGAGCTTGACCTTCTTGATGTCCTTGCCGACGACCTTCAGGCCGTTGAGCAGGGCCGCGCCCACGACGATGGCGGTGCCATGCTGGTCATCGTGGAAGACGGGGATGTTCATCCGCTCACGGAGCTTGCGCTCGACGTAGAAGCAGTCGGGCGCCTTGATGTCTTCCAGGTTGATGCCGCCGAACGTGGGTTCGAGCGCAGCGATCACCTCGACGAGCTTGTCCGGGTCCTTTTCGTTGATCTCGATGTCGAAGACGTCGATGTCGGCGAACTTCTTGAAGAGGACGGCCTTGCCTTCCATCACCGGCTTGGCGGCCAGCGGGCCGATGTCGCCCAGACCCAGCACGGCGGTCCCGTTGGTGATGACCGCCACGAGGTTGCCGCGGCTGGTGTACTTGAACGCGTTCGCGGGGTTCTCGACGATCTCTTCGCAAGGCGCGGCAACGCCAGGCGAGTAGGCCAGGGCCAGATCACGCTGGTTGGTGAGCTGTTTGGTGGCGCTGATCGCGAGCTTGCCGGGTGTCGGCAGCTCGTGGTACTCGAGCGCGGACTTTTTGAGTTCGGCTCGTTTCTGCTCAGGTGTGGTCATAGAGGGGACTTGCTCCGTGGTGACGGCCGAAAGCGGTCGCCGGAGGAGGGATTTTAGGAAGTTTCCCTGGCGCAGGGGGATGTGGATGCCCGCATGGGTGAGGGAAGTGCGCTTTGCGCACCGGCGGCGCCTCTCAGGCAGCGGAGAGATGGCAGCTGGTACGCCGGCTCACCGTGAGCTTGTCACGTTGGCGCCCTCTCTCTCAGGGCGATTGGCCATCTGGCCGATGAACAAGCCGGGAAACCCCAGCTAACTGACATTCCAGGTTCACGTTAATTCACACAGAATGTCCTTTGTGACTGCAGTGACATTTGGTTTCCTGGCGAAGCCGCTGCTGCAGTTGTTTCAAACCGGCCTTCAAGGAGATGGCGTTGACGACTTGGCGTAAGCAGCCCTGGACATGGGCGAAGACAGCGGTAGGCGTGGCGGTGGTGGCGACCCTGGCGGCATGCGGTGGTGGCGGTGGGAGCAGCTCCACCCCGCCGTCGACCAGCACGGCCAGTGTGTCGGGTGTGGCGTCGAAGGGGTTGATGCGCAATGCGGTGGTGTCGGCCTATGCCGTCAAGGCGGACGGCACCGTCGATCGGTCGAAGGCACTGGCCACCGACCGCACGGACAATGCCGGTCTCTATGAACTGCGCGGGCTGCCCGCAGGGCAGGTTGTGGTCATCGAAGTGGTGGCCGACGACCAGACCCGCATGGACGATGAGGCGACGGGCGCCGTGATCACTCCGGTGGCCGGGTTCACGATGCGCGCGGCCGCCGTGCCCGAAGCCGGTGGCACCGCGAGCGTGCAGGTCACGCCGTTCTCCGAAATGGCTGTGGCGATTGCCGAGAAGAATGCCGGTGGCCTGAAGGTCGACACCGTGGCGGCTGCCAACGCGCAGGTCGTGCTGTTCGTCGGCGGCACGGACGTGCTGAAGGAAAAGCCGGAGTTTGACGCGGTCACCAAGGCGCCGCTGAACGCCGCCGCCGTGGCGCTGGCGGCCGTTTCCAAGCTCGCCGAGCGCGGCGGGCTGGGTTGTAGCGCCCCCACTTCCCAGCTCAGTGTGCCGGGCCGTGCAACGGCGGCGACCGCCGCGCCGGTCGACCAGGCAGATGCGGTGAAGTGCGTGGTCGAGAGGCTGGCTGCCCTGGGCACCGAGGATGCCACGCCGGGCGACGGTCTGGGCGTAGCGGACGAACTGGACAGCGCTCGTACGGGCATCATCGCGCAGGTGGGCTACACCGGCACCGTGCCACCGGTGACATCGCAGACCACCCTCGAGCCGGGCAGCGTGTCCACCGACGTCGCGGGCTACATCCGTGACGCCAAGGCGCTCATCGGCTCGCTGCGCACGACGGGCACCACGCTGGGCGACAAGACCGACAACGGCATTGCCGCGCGTCTGAGGGCGGTGGGCAATGCGTTCGACAACCTGGTGGCTCCGCTGGACCGCAGCTCGTGGACCCAGATCGTCACCTCGCTGGCTGCCACGAACGTGTTGGACAAGGGACAGGATCCTGCGGTCTTCTCCAACATCACGAAGGACGGGCAGGGGCGCTTCAACCTGTTCAGCTTGGTCACAGACCTGGCCAGCGAAGTCGGCACCACCCCGGTCATCTGTCGCTTCACGACTGACAACACGTTCAACACGGCGGCCACGCTGCCCTCGCGCTTCCTGGTCTGCCGCGCCACGTATGCCGTGGTGGATGCGTCGTTGCCACTGCCCGACGGCGTCGGCCTTTCGAACAACAAGGTGGCATTCCAGCATCACATGAAATTCACGCTGAGCGACACGGGCGACAGCGTGGCCGTGCAAAGCCGCTTGATTCGTCAGTTCGGCACGATGGGCGGGGCGGGCTTTATGGCAGGCCTGGAATCCGATGCGCGGCCTCTGAAGATCCTTGGAACGGATAATGATGGCACCAAGGAGTTCTCGACGGCCACGGCCACGCGCACCTGCCAGCGCAGCGGCGGCCTGATCACCTCGTGCTCGGCGTTCGGCATCACGGGCACCATGGCGGCCGGGCTGAACGTCGAGCCGGGCGTCGGCTTCTTCTCGCGCGGCACGCACCAGGAGATCACCGTCAACTTCGCGTCGTCGGTGTCCGGCACGGACCTCACCAAGCTCGCCACCACGGCCGAATTCAAGGTGATGAACGGTACGACCAGCCTGTCCACGCTGGCCCTCAAGCCCGGCTCGGAAGTCATCGCCAAGACCGCCACGCCGGGTGACGTCTACGCGGTGTCGTCGGCCCTGGTCGACATGGCGAAGGCCAGTGCCAAGTTGATCGTGGAAGGCGTGGCCGAGGACGGTGCCACGCTGACCGGTACCCTGAACGCGAGCAGCTTCATTCCGGATGCGATTGGCCGTGCCGTGCCGACGGCGGCTTCCTTCCAGGGCGTGGTCAAGGATAAGACTGGCGCCAAGCTGTTCGATGGCACCTTGAGCGCCATCATGCCGGAGTACCTGCAGCTCAATCAGGGCAACGGTTGGTCGGTGACGCTCAACGGCACGCTGTTGACCGCCAGCACCAACGCCCTGACGCTGAACCTCACGGCCACGCAGGAAGACTATGACGCGGCCACCGGCAAGCGCACGCTGACGCTGGCGGGCACATACAGCGAGAACGGCAGCACGAAGATCAGCCTGAATGGCACGGTCGATGAGCTCAACTCTGACAACACGACGCTGACATTCGCCACGGCCTCGGGGGTGACCTTCACGGTCAAGCCCGGCGACAAGCTGATCGACCTGGTGAAGGGCAGCAGCCAGGTGGGTCGCTACGACGTCGACAAGAGCCTGCTGGTCTACGCCGACAACAGCTACGAGCGCTTCTGATCGTTCGGATTGAGTGAAGCGTGTGGGCCCCCGGCGACGGGGGCCTTTTTTTCTGGCTTGCGCGGCAGGGCGATGTGGCATACCTGAGGCGACAGGCAAAGGAAACGACAGTGAAGAGCAACAATCGACGTCCCTTGCGATTGAAGGACACCGGACTGGCGCTCGCCCTGACGCTGTGCGCAGTGGCGGTCGGCGCCGCCGAAGTGGGGCCCTCGGGCTGGGCTGTGCGACCGTATGCGTCGGTGCGAGCCGAGGCCTGGTCCAACGGCGTGCCGGTCTTCCAGCTTGATGGCGACTGGTCGTCGGATTACCGGATGCGGCATGACACGCAGCGGGCGGAGGTGCAGGGCCGGGCCGAGGCCGGCGTGGCCGTTGCCTTCAGTGAAGCGGGGCGCGACAACCCGTGGCGCATTGGTGCGCTGGCTCGGGTGGACGGTACAGCGCGGCTGTCTGGCGAGGCCGCCCAGGTGCTGTACCACTACCAGAGCCGCACCGACCCCGACGCGCCCGTGCGTTACAACGCCGACACCAACCTGATGATGTGGGCCGGGCGTGGCGTGGCCCTTCACCTGCCTGCCGTGCGCATGGGGCAGCTGGGCCTGGAAGTCGGGTGGGATCAACTGATTCTGCAACGCCTGCGGACCATTCACAGCCAGGGGGAGGTGGGCTACCAGGCCGACGACAGCTATGCCTTCCGCGGGACGCTGCGCGACGACAACCATGAAGCGACAACCCCGTTCCTGCCTCCGGCGCGCGCACAGGGGCACGGCCAGGCGCTGTCCATGGCCTTGACATGGGCGCGGCCTGCAGGCGAGGCGGGGGCGCCGCTGTGGCCCGACCGATGGCGGCTCGATGTCCGCGATGTGTGGTCGCGGCTGACCTGGTCCGGGCTGATCCGTGACGACGCGGTGCTCGACAGTGCCGTGAGCACGCGCACGCCCGAAGGACGCATTGAATACAGGGCGGCGATCAACGGGCAGTACAGCCAGATCGAGGCGGTCAAGCGCATTCCGGTAGCCACGCGCTGGCAGGCCGACTGGGATCGAGCGAATGGCACCTGGACCTTGACCCTGGCCCACCGCATCGGCCTCTGGCAACGCTGGCTCGACTGGCAGTCCCCCGGCACGGTGCGCTTGCGCGTCGGGATGGAGCCGTTTGTCGGCGTGGCGCGCGTCGGGGTCGCCTGGCAGGGGCTGGAAGCATCGCTGATGAGCGGCTTTGGCGAGGCGTCGGGCCACGTGCGCGGCCTGCAGATGAGCTGGATGCTGGGTTTCTGATTCGGCAATCGTCTCATCCGGCGCGACAATCGACGCATGAGCCTGGGTGAATTCGAACTGATCGAGTCGTTTTTCTGGCGCCGGCCGGGGCAGGGCCCGCGGCGTGCTGTCGTGGGCAATGGTGACGACTGCGCCGTGATCGCGCCGGCGCCCGGCATGCAGCTGGCCGTTTCCACCGACACGCTGGTGGAGGGGCGGCACTTCCTGTCCACGGTCGACCCGCGCCGTCTGGGGCACAAGGCCCTGGCCGTCAACCTGTCCGATCTCGCCGCGTGCGGCGCGCAGCCGCTGGCCTTCACGCTGGCGCTCACGTTGCCGCGGGTCGATGCAACGTGGCTCCAAGCCTTTGCGCAAGGCCTGCTGGACCTGGCCGACGAGCACGAGTGCGAGCTGATCGGCGGCGACACCACGGCCGGGCCGCTGGCCATCGGCATCACGGTGATGGGCGAGGTGCCAGTCGGCCAGACGCTGTTGCGCAGCGGGGCCCGCGCGGGCGACGACATCTGGGTGAGCGGCTTCCCGGGCGAAGCGCGTCTGGCGCTCGAGGCCTTCCGCGGCACGTTGCACCCGGGGCTCAGCGGCGACGCCTTCGACGCCACGCGGCTCGCGATGGAGGCTCCGGACCCGCGCGTGGCGCTGGGTGTGGGCCTGCGCGGCGTCGCGTCGGCCGCGGTGGACGTGTCCGATGGCCTGTTGGGCGACCTGGGCCATGTGCTGCGGCGCAGCGGCGTCGGGGCCATGCTGGCGCTCGACACGTTGCCGCTCAGCCCCTGGCTCGCCGCACGCCCGCGTGCCGAGCAGCTGGATTGCATCCTTGCCGGCGGCGACGACTACGAACTCGTGTTCACGGCCCCGCCCGCGCGGCGCGAAGCGGTGGCGGCGCTGGGCGACACGCTCGGGCTGGTGCTCAGCCGCATCGGCCGCATCGAGGCCGAACCCGGCGTGCGGCTGCACGTGTCCGGGCTGGATGGTGAGGGCGACGCCACCCCCGTGCCCAACCGCTGGGCCTCGTTCGACCACTTCCGGGGCTGAGCCATGGAGACGCTTGTTTCGGCTCCCCGCCGCCCCGGTGTGCGTCTGCTGCTGAGCCACCCGGCGCACTGGATCGCCCTGGGCGCCGGCAGCGGCCTCAGTCCGATCGCGCCCGGCACTGTCGGCACGCTGTGGGGCTGGCTGGTCTTCGTGGCGATCGAGCAGGTGCTGGGCCAGGGCCGCCAGGCCGACCTGACCTGGGCCGCCATCCTGGCCATCGGCTGGCTGGTTGGCTGGTGGGCCTGCACGCGCACGGCCCGCAGCCTGCAGGTGGCCGACCCGGGCGCCATTGTGTGGGACGAGATCTGGGCGATCTGGCTGGTGCTGTGGGTGGTGGGGGCCGCAGACTGGCGCGGTCAGGCGCTGGCCGTGGCGGCCTTTCGCTTCTTCGACGCGGCCAAGCCGGGCCCGGTGGCCTGGGCCGACCAGCTGTTCAAGCTGCCCAAGGGCCAGCCCATCGGGTGGGCGCAGGGCCTGGGCATCATGTTCGATGACCTCGTGGCGGCGGGCTGCACGCTGCTGCTGCTGGCGCTGGCCGTGGTGGTGCGCCAGGGCGGCGTGTCGGCCGGCCTCTTGAGCTGACCAAGGAGCACACATGGACACACTCGCAACCCTGGGCCTTGTTGGCGACGTGGCCGCCCGCCTGCAGGCCCGTGGCTGGCGCCTGGCCACGGCCGAATCCTGCACCGGCGGCCTGATTGCCGCCGCCTGCACCGAGCTGGCAGGCTCCAGCCTGTGGTTCGAGCGCGGCGTGGTGAGCTACAGCAACGAGGCCAAGACGGCCTTGCTGGATGTGGCGCCCGCACTGATCGAGGCGCACGGCGCCGTGAGCGAGCCGGTGGCGCTGGCCATGGCGCAAGGGCTGCTGGCGCGCTCGCAGGCCGATGTGGTGGTGGCCGTCACCGGCGTGGCGGGCCCCACGGGGGGCTCGACCCTGAAGCCGGTGGGCACGGTGTGGTTTGCCTGGGCCACGGCGGCGGGGGCGCACGCCGAAGTCCGCGTCTTCCCCGGTGACCGGGCGGCCGTGCGCGAGGCCACGGTGCGCCATGCGCTGGCCGGGGTGCTGGCGCGCAGCGTGCCGCTCTGAAACGCGGGTCGCGGGCGCGGTCTCAGGCCCGTGGCGGCAGGCTGCTCGTGCGGAACATGCGCTCCAGCGCCACGTCGATCACCAGGCCCCACAGGCTGTAGAGCACCGAGCCGAGCAGCGCGCCGCCGAACCCGCTGACCTGAAAGCCGTCCAGCAGGCCCGACGCCATCTGGAAGGTGAGGGCGTTGATCACGAACAGGAAGAGCCCCAGCGTCAGCACCGTGACCGGCAGCGTGAGCAGGATGAGCACCGGGCGCACCACCGCGTTGAGCAAGCCGATGACAAAGGCCGCGAGCAGGGCCGAGCCGAAGCTGCGCACCGACAGACCCAGATCCCATTGGGTGAGCAGCACCAGGGCGCAAGCGAGCAGAAGCCAGCGAACGATCAGTTTCATGACACGAGCATAGCCCAGCAGCAACCGTGCGCAAGTTGACGCCGCGATGCACCCTGGGCCGCATTGGGTCAAGAACGCGCGCGTTGACGGTGTCACACTTTGAATGAACAGTCCGGCCGGAGCCGGGCCTGGAGTGCACAACGGTCATGCGAGCCCGGATGGCCCACCTCTTGAGCAGCGCGACACCCGCCCGCCGCATCCTGCTGGCCGTTGCGGTGTCGTTGCCGTTCTTTCTGCTGGTGCTGTTCATCCACGAACAGGCGCTGTCCCACCCTGCCGTGTCGCCCTACCTCGATACGGCGCTTGTGCGGGCCATGCAGTGGCCCATGCTGGGCGCGTCGCTGATCAACCTGGGCGTGGCGGCCTGGGTGTGGCCGCGGCGTGACGATGCTGCGCCGCTGGCCTGTGCCACGCTGCTGGTGTGCCTGACGATCGGCGGCACCTACACGCTGATCACCATTCTCTCGGGGCCCTACACCTCGCCGCCCAGCCTGGTGCTGGGCGGGGTGCTGCTGGTGGGGCTGCTGCTGTTCGATCGCCGCCCGGTCGCCATCACCTTCGCGGTGTGCATGGCCATGCTGCTGGCGCACGACGCGGGCGTGCTCGCTGGCTGGTGGGCCTACGCGCCCGGCCTGCGCCCTGCGCTGTTTCAAGACCCGGCGGCATCGGAGGCTTGGCGGGGCTGGCGCACCTTTGTTTTCGTGAGCGGCTTTGCGGTGCTGCTGGGGCTGGCGATGGTGCTGTTTGCCCGGCTGGACGCCCTGCATGGGCAACTCGACACGCTTTCGCACACCGACGCACTCACCGGTCTGGCCAACCGCCGCCGGCTGATGGAGGCGCTGGAGGCCGAAGTAGCGCGCCAGCGGCGCACTGGTCGGCCGTTCTGCCTCGTCATGATCGATGCCGACCACTTCAAGCGGGTCAACGACACCTGGGGCCATCTGCAGGGTGACATGGTGTTGCGTGGCCTGGGCCGGCTGCTGCTGGCCGGCGTGCGCAGCCCGACCGACCTTGCTGCCCGCCTGGGGGGTGAAGAGTTTGCGCTGTTGCTGCCCGACACCCGGCTGGACGAGGCCGAGGTGGTGTGCCAGCGCATGCGCGAGGCCCTGGCCCGAGAGCGCTTCGGCGATCCGCTGGCGCCGTTCACGATCACGGTGAGCATGGGTGGTGCGGTGTGCAGCAGCACCACGTCTCACCAGGCGCTGCGCGAGGCCGACCAGCAGCTCTATCTCGCGAAGGCGACCGGGCGCAACCGGATCTGCCTGCGAACAATCTTGGGGGCGGTCGCATGAAGGCCTGGCGCAGCGTCTGGCTCCAGCGGCTGGCGCACAGCCTCGTCGCGCACCACGACGCGCGGGGCGTGCTGCTGTTCGTGATGGGCGCCTGGCCGATGCTGGCCGTGCTGTGGCTGATGCAGACGGTGGCCCTGCTGGGCCTGGCCGGCACGCAACATTTTCACCGGCCGTGGCTGCTGGGGGTGCATGGGGCGCTGAGCGCGTTGATGGCGTGGCTGCTCGGCGTGGCGTGGTGGGCGTGGACGCGGCGCTGGCGGACGCCCGCGCAACCCGGTCTGGTGCGCTGGACGGTGTGGCCGGGTGTGCTCGGCGTGACGGCCCTCGGCCTGACCTATGGGTTGACCGACACCCCCATGGCCTTGGTGTTGATGGCGCAGATCGTTCTGGCACGATCCGTGTTCAAGTGGGCTCAGTTGCGTCCTGCGATCGTGGCGGCCTTCGTGCTGGTGGCCGTGGTCGGGCTCGATCGCCTGGGGCCCGGGCAGGACCTGTCGCCGATGCTGCGCGCGCCGGTGTTCTCTGGCGAGCCCATGGCCCCCTGGTGGCTCTGGTGGACCCGCATCACCTTCGCGGTGGCCATCGGACCGCACACCGCCATGATGTTCTTTTACGCAGGGGTGTTCGCGCGGCGCCAGCGCGCACTCGAGACGCTGGTCAGCGCGGACGGCCTCACCGGCCTGCTCAACCGGCGCGCCTTCCTCGAGCGCTTCGAGCGCGAGGCGCACCGCCAGGCGCGCAGCGGCCGGCCGCTCACGCTGCTCATGTTCGACATCGACCGCTTCAAGCTCGTCAACGACCGCCATGGGCATCCAGCCGGGGACACCGTGCTGGCCGAGTTCGGGCGCATCCTGCGCGACCACACCCGTGAGCGCGTCGACACCGCCGCCCGCTATGGCGGCGAGGAGTTCCTGCTGCTGTTGCCCGAAACCGACCTGGCCGGGGGCGAGCGCGTGGCCGCCAAGGTGTGCGACCACCTTCGCCAGCACACGTTCCAGGTCGACGCTGCAGCCTTTCACGTCACCGCGAGCGTGGGGGTCGCCCAAGTGGTGGAGGGCCACGCGGAAGCCGCCTTGCGTCTGGCGGACAACAACCTCTACGATGCCAAGCGGGCCGGGCGGGACCGCGTCGTGGGTGGCGTGGCCACTCCCGAGCCGGTACGACCCGGGACCGATCGGGCGGGGTTGTTTCAGTGATCAGACAGGCGAGGCGAGATGCAGACATTCCCCCCGGCTCAGGGGCCACGAGCGTGACATATGGCCGCTCAAGACCGCCCATTCCGCGCGAGTGCGCGCGCCGTGCGTGCGCACAATCGGGTGGTGATGACATCCCGTCCTGTCCGGCGCGCACGCATGGCGTGCGTTGATCTGCCCGTCTGTTGCAAAGGGTGTGCACCCCTGGGGCTCGCACACGGCGCGCCTGGGCGCATGGCGCACGGGGTGGCGCGATGAAGCTGCAGACCGTGTCCCGCTGGTTCTTCGTGCTGGTTGGCCTGGCGCTGCTGGCCAACGTGAGCTTTCTCCTGCTGATCCGCACGGCCTACCAGTCGAACGAGGCGGCCAATGCCCGGCGCGCCGAGACCCTGCATGTCGTGACGGCGCTGCGGCACGAAACCGAGCTCCTCGGGCGGCTGGTGCGCTCCTACGCCACCACCGGCAACCCGCGCTACCTGCTCTATTACTACGACATCCTGGCCATCCGCGAGGGCAGCAAGCCCCTGCCCGAGTCGGACAACCCTGACCTGTACTGGGATGACGTGATTGCCGGCCGCCGAGGGCACGTGCTGCCCGAGGGCAAGTCGGGCGTTTCCCTCATCGACCGCATGCGCGCGCTCGACTTCAGTGCGACCGAACTGGCCGCGATGAACCAGGTCGTGGCGGCCACCGAGCGCCTGCGCAAGACCGAGCAGGAGGCCTTTGCCGCTGCCCAGGGCCTGTTCGACCGCGAGAAGCAGGCCTATGTGTCCGAGGGCCGGCCGGATCTCGCCTATGCCAGCGAGCTGGTGCACGCCGCACGCTACGAGGCGCAGACCGCCGACCTGGCGCAGGCCGTGGGTGCGCTCGGCCGCGCCACCGACGAGCGCACCGCCCGCGAGCAGCAGCAGGCTGCGGCCAACCTGCAGCGCTTCATCGGCTACGCGCTGGTGATCGACCTGATTCTGGTGCCGGCCCTGGCGTTGGCGCTCTACATCCTGCGTGCCCGTCTGCTGAATCCGATCGAACGGCTGGGCGGCGTCGCACGGCAGATTGCCGGAGGCAGCTATGCCGCCCGCACGGGCGACCGCGCAGGCTGGGTCGAGGAGCTGGACACGCTGGGCCGTGCGCTCAATGGCATGGCGCAGGCCGTGGAAGATGACCTGGCCCGCCGCGCGCGCATCCAGGAGGAACTGCAGGCCGCCCGCGACCAGGCCGAAGGCGCCACGCGCGCCAAGTCCATGTTCCTGGCCAACATGAGCCACGAGATCCGCACGCCGATGAACGCCATCCTCGGGATGACGCACCTGGCGTTGCAGACCGACCTCGACGAGCAGCAACGCGATTACCTCAACAAGGTGCAGGCCGCGTCCGACACGCTGCTGGGCGTCATCAACGACATCCTCGATTTCTCGAAGATCGAGGCCGGCAAGCTCGAGCTCGAGTCCGCTCCCATGCGGCTGGAAGATGTGGTCGGCCACGCGCTGATGCTGCTGCGCCAGCGCGCGCAGGAAAAAGAGCTGGAGCTGCTGTGCGAGTTCGGCAGCGAGGCCTTGCTCAACGAGGCCGGCTGCGTCTATGGGGATGCGCTGCGCCTGGGCCAGGTGCTCACCAACCTCGTGTCCAACGCCGTGAAGTTCACGCACCACGGGCACGTCAAGGTCGGCGTGTACGTCGTCACGCACATCGGTTCGCAGCTCACCCTGCGCTTCGAGGTGCGCGACACCGGCATCGGCATGAGCGCCGAACAGCAGGCGCGCCTGTTCGAGGAGTTCACGCAGGCCGACGGCTCCACCACCCGCCGCTATGGCGGCACCGGCCTGGGTCTGAGCATCACCCGCCGGCTGGTCACGCTCATGGGCGGGACCATCGACGTGCACAGCGAGCTCGGCAAGGGTTCGTGCTTCTCGGTGACCGTGCCGATGCAGATGGCGCCGATGCCGCAGCACGCCCTGGGCGGCATGCCCGTGTCGCGGCTGCGTGTGCTGGTGGTCGACGACCAGGCCGAGACCCGCCTGACGCTGCGCAGCCTGCTGAACTCGCTGGGCGTGGGCAGTCAGGCGCCGGGTGGCATCGACCTGGCCGAGGACGGCCAGCAAGCGCTCGACAGCGTGCACGCCGCGCTGCAGGAAGAGCACCCCTACGACCTCGTGCTGCTCGACTGGGTGATGCCCGGGCGCGACGGCAAGTCCGTGATGGCCGAGTTGCGCACGCTGGCGCCCCGCACCGAGGTTGTCGTCATGTCGGCCTACGGCCTCGACAGCCTGCGCATCTCGGCGATGCAGGCGGGCGCCAGCGGGTTCCTGAACAAGCCGGTGCTGCCGGAAGGCCTGCGCGCCATGCTCGCCCGGTTGCTGGGCATCAGCCTGCCGGAGCACTCGCGCCCGGCGGTGGTCAACGAAGGGCTGCGGCTCGACGGCCTGCGCGTGCTGCTGGTCGAAGACAACCTGCTCAACCAGCAGCTCGCCATCGAACTGCTGGCGCGGCGTGGCGCGCGCGTGGCCGTGGCCAACAACGGCTGTGAGGCGCTGGAGCGGTTGCGCCAGGCCGGTGCCGATGGCTTCGACGTCGTGCTGATGGACCTGCAGATGCCATTGATGGACGGTTACGAGGCCACGCGCGAGATCCGCGCGGACGCCACGCTGGCGCGCCTGCCCATCGTGGCGCTGACCGCCCATGCCATGCAGGAAGAGCGCGACCGCTGCACGGCGCTGGGCATGGTCGGCCACCTGACCAAGCCGCTCGACCCGGGGCGGCTGTACGAAACGCTGATGCCGTTCGTGCCTGCGCCGTCGACCGGCTCACCGAGCGGTTTCGGCGCGCTGGCCGACAGCGCGCATGCACCGCTGGATGCGCCGGCTGCCGCACCGACCGCCGACGGCCTGCCGCAGATCGAAGGCCTGCATGCCGAGCTGGCGCTGTCGCGGTTCGAGGGCGACGTCGACTTCTACAACCGCACGCTGCGCAGCTTCATGCTGCACGCGCGCCACCTGCCGCACATCCTGCGCTCCGCCCAGCAGGAGCGGGCCTGGCCCGACCTGGCGCGTGAAGCGCACACCCTGAAAGGGCTGGCCGGCACCATCGGGCACGACGGCCTGGCCCTGCATGCCACCATGCTGGAGGCGGCGGCCCAGTCGCCCGACGCGCTGGACGGCGCCCCGCCCGCGGTCGACGCGGTCGTCGGCGAAATCGAGCGCCTGCTGCCCGCGCTGCGCGCCCACCTCAACGGGCCGTCTTCCGCGTCGAGCGCCGGGGCGCCGACGGGCACCACCGCCGAGCACGTGGCGCTGGCCGAGCAACTGCGCCGCCTGACCGCCGAGAGCGACAGCGAGGCCCTCGCGCTGTGGCAGCGGCATCGCGCCGACTTCGCCAATTGGTTGCCGCCCCTGACCACCGCCCGACTGGCTTCGGCCCTCGAGCGCTGCGACTTCGACTCGGCCTTCGGGCTGCTCACGGAACTCAACGAGGTGGTGAAGCAGCCATGACGACCACGCCGATCGCACCCCTGGCCACTGTGCTCGTCGTCGACGACGCGCCCGCCAACCTGAGCCTGCTGGCCGGGCTGCTCAACCGGCTGTACCGCGTCAAGCTCGCCGCGTCCGGCGCAAAGGCGCTCGAAATTGCGCGCCGTGACCGTCCCGACCTGATCCTGCTCGATGTGATGATGCCGGAGATGGATGGCTACGAGGTATGCCGCCGCCTCAAGGCCGACCCGGCCACCGCCGGCATCCCCGTGCTGTTCCTGACGGCCATGAGCCAGGTCGAGGACGAGACCCGTGGCTTCGAAGTGGGCGCCGCCGACTTCATCCACAAGCCCGTGAGCCCGCCCATCGTGCAGGCCCGCGTGCGCACCCACCTGCAGATCAAGACCTACCAGGACGAACTGATCGACCGCGCCGAGTGGCTCGAGCGCGAGCTGGCCAAGCGGCTCACGCAGGTCGACCAGCTGCGCGAGGCCACGCTGCACGTGATGATCTCGTTCGCCGAGTTTCGCGACGAGGACACCGGCCACCACGTCAAGCGCACGCAGGAGTACGTGCGCACGCTCGCGCAGCATCTGTACGAGCAGGGCCGCCACCTCGACGTGCTCAACCCCGAGAGCATCGACCACATCGCCCGCTCGGCCCCGCTGCACGACGTCGGCAAGGTGGCCATCCCGGACCACATCCTGCTCAAGCCGGGGCGCCACACGCCGGAAGAGACGGTCATCATGCGCACGCACGCCATGCATGGCTGGGAAATGCTGCGCCGTGCCGCCGAGCGCCTGGGCGAACACGCGGACTTCCTGACCTATGCCATGCAGATCGCACGGGCCCACCACGAGCGCTGGGACGGCACCGGCTACCCCGACGGCCTGCAGGGTGAGGCCATCCCGCTGGCTGCCCGCCTCATGTCCGTCGCCGACGTCTACGACGCGCTGATCAGCCGCCGGCCTTACAAGATTCCGTTTGCCCACGAAGAGGCGGTGCGCCTGATCGACGAAGGCAGCGGGCACCACTTCGACCCGGAGGTCGTTGCCGCCTTCCACGCGACGATCGATCAATTCCGCTCCATCGCCGACACCTGGCGCGACGCCTGATGCCCACACCGTACGCTGTCCCCTTGCCCCGTGTTCGCCGCACCCGCTGGCTGGCGCTGGCCGCGGCCGGGCTCACGGCCTTCGCCCATGCCGATGCGCAGGTGCTGGACTGGCGCCTCTCCGGCTTCGGCACGGCCGGCTGGGCCCAGACCGATCGGCCGTACGCCTACCAGCGCTTTCTGTCGGACCAGGGGTCGTTCAAGCGCGATTCCGTCTTCGGCGCGCAGCTGGACGTGCAGTTCAACCCGGCCTGGTCGGCCACCGTGCAGGCCACACTCGCCCCCTCGCTGAGCGACGATCACGGCCTGGCCGTGACGGCCACCTGGGCCTTTGTCTCCTGGCGCCCGGACAACGACTGGCTGGTGCGGCTGGGGCGACAGCGCATCCCGCTGTTCCTCAACACCGAGAACCGTGACGTGGGTCAGACCTATGACCTGCTGCGGCTTCCCGCCGAGGTCTACGGCATCGCGCCCAGCACCGACGTCACCGGCCTGTCGGTGTCGCGCACCTGGCAGCAGCCGGCGGGCGAGTGGTCGCTCGACGCCTATGCCGGCGCCGACGACCTGAGCGTGCGCGCCTCCTCGCGCGACCTGGGCACCCAGTTCCTGCGCGTCCACACCCGGGTGGTCGGCGCGGCGCTGACCCTGCGTCTGGAGGATGCCAGCACCTTCCGCGCGAGCCTCTACCGCGCCACCACCGAGAAGCGCGATGGCACGCCCCTGGACGCCCGCTACGCCCGTGTCGACGCCGGCTTCCCGCTTGGCAGCTACTACCAGGTCAGCAACGACCTGCCTGGCCCCGGCGTGCAGACCGCCTCGTCCATCGTCAACGACGTCGTCACCCTCGGGGCCGACCTGAATCTGGCGCCTGACTGGCGCCTGGTGGGCGAGGTGGCGCGCAACTTCCAGCGCCGAACCGACCTGGGATCCAGCACCGTGGGTGCCTACATGGCGCTGCTGCACCGCATCGACCGCGTCACGCCGTATGTGGTGGTCTCGCACCTGCGCAGCCTGGGCGCCTCCATGCGCAATGCCCAGGCGCTGGAGCAGGCGTCCCAGGCGGCCATCATCCCGGACCTGGCGCTCGCCCAGCGTGCCGCCGGCGACAGCATCCCGGTGTACGACCAGACCGCGCTCAGCCTCGGCCTGTCGTATGCGCTCACGCCGCACAGCAAGCTCAAGGGCGAGTGGATGCGCACGCGCATCGGCAAGCGCTCGGCGATGGTCGACAGCCCGGCCGGTGGCGCGGTCGTGTCGCATGAACTGATCAACACGCTGTCGATCAGTTACAGCTTCGTGTTCTGAGGAGGCCGCATGTCGCACTCACTCAGAACCCTCGCGCACCGGGCCCTGCTGGCCTTCGGTCTGTGTGGCGCCTTGCTGGCCCACGCTGGCGTGGTCGTGATTGCCCACCCCACGGTGCGCAAGCTCGACGTCCCCGCTGTCCAGCGCATCTACACCGGCCGCATGGTCGAGGTCGATGGCGTGCCCGTCGTCCCGCTGAACGCCCCATCCGGGCAGATGCTGCGCAAGCGCTTCCTGGCCGATTACCTCGACCAGACCGAGGACGCCTACACCGCCTACTGGACGGTGCGCCGTTACGTGGGCAAAGGCGTGCCGCCGCGCGACGTGTGGCCCCTGTCCGAGCTGCTCGCCCAGGTCAGCCGCACGCCCGGCGCCATTGCCTACGTGGACGAGGCCGACGTGCCGCCCGGCGCCCACATCGTGTTGCGCAAGTGAGCGGTCGACACAGCGCCCCCGCTTCGCGCTAGCATCCTCACATGGTTGCCGGTGTCTCGTCGTGGATTGCGTTGGCGGTCGCCCTCGTGTGCGGCGTGCTGTTGCTGCGCTTGCTCCTGCGCCCCGCACGGCGCGCCCGGTTCGACCGGTTCTGGGTCGACCGCGTGGGGCGAGGCAGCCTGCACCGCGCCCGGCATCTCGGGCACGCCCTGCGGCGTCTGTGGCGCCGCCGTGCCGACCGCCGCGAGGCCGCACGCGCGGCCGAGGACGTGATCAACCGCGCCCGCCGCGCCCGCCCCGGGGTCGACAAGGACGGCAACGTCTACACCCCGCACTCGTTCAAGGGGCCGCGCAAGCCCCACTGAGGGCCGACACCCCACTGCAGGGGGGGCGTCTGGCAGGGCAAGTGAGCCGGAATTAGCCATCCGGCCAATGGTGCGGCCGGGAAGAAGGTGCGACATTCGGACATGCTCTCGTCCCCCTGGCGTTCCATGTCCGCAGAACCCTCCGAACCCGCCACTGGCTCGGCCGCCGCCCGGTTCTGGGCCGACACCAATGTGGTCACCCAGGTGCATGACGCCGCAACGCGTTCGCCGGCGGCGACCGACATCGGCGAACCCGTGGGGCGCCACACCCGCGAGTTGTTCGTCTCGTGCGAGCCCGCCGAGGCCTTGCGCATGCAACTGGGCCAGACCGGGCTGCGCTACATGGTCATCGCCGACCTGGGCGGGGGGCGTGCCCGTCGGGGGCTGCTCGACATCGCCCGCGCGTCGGGCTGGCCGCTGCAGCGCCTGGTGGTGCGTCGGCAGGGCTTTGGCGACACGCTCGCCACGCTTCACTTTCTGGACAGCCCCACGCAGGACGGCGGGCGGGTGCGCGTGTTCTGTGCCGACGCCGATGCCGACGAACTCAGCCGCCAGGCCCTGGCCCAGGCGCTGATGGGCCGCGCCGAGCTGGTCGCCATGCTGGTGCCGGGCGGGCTGACCCTGGCGCAGCAGGCGGAAGCCGTGAGCGCACTGGCCACCGAGGTGCGCAGCGGGCGCGGTGACTGGCTGTGCCGCGCCATCATCTTCATGCCAGGGCAGACGTCGCCCGACCTCGTCAAATACATCACCCGGTTTCGGGCCGACACCGGCATCCCGGCGCGCATGGCGCCGGCCGTGCGCCGTGCCGACCAGCTGTGGGTCTACCTGGGCTCCACCTGGAACCAGATGCAGGACAAGGTGCCGCCTGCCCAGCGCCTGACCCTGCGCACCCTGGCGCTGGTCGCCAACCCCACGCCGCAGGCCACCCGGGCGGAGTCCATCGTGGTCAACGACACCGGCCTGCTGGCGCAACGGTGTGTGCACCACCTGATGCGCCAGCCGGGTGTGCAGCGGGTGTGCCTGTTCAACCTGCAGAGCCAGGCGGTCGTCGCCCACAGCGGCTCGGCGGAGGAGGGCCGCGTCATGGCGGCCCAGGGGCGCGCCTTGCTGCAGGTCACGGGACGCGCCGGTGAAACCCTCAGGCTCGGCCACGCCCTGGTCGAGGCCACCTTCACGCTCGCCGAGCACCGGGTGCAACTCAGCGGCATTGCGCTGCTGCCCGGGTGCGTGATGCACGTCATCCTGGCCCGCGGCGCCCCGCCGCTCAAGCCGCTGCCCAGCCGCGCGCAGCTCGAAGCCGGCAGCTGATCCGGCGCCCCCCACCGCGGACGAGGTCTGGACGAGCATGTGGCCCGCATGCTACAGTCAAAGGTTTCTTCTCGGTTGCCATGCATCGGCCCGGGAGGAGCATGCCAGGGCGAGGGCCGATCCGAACCCCCGTCCGCCCGACACCCGGCACGCCGGAGCGTGGTTGCGCCAGAGGACGCAGCCCGATCCGAGCGGGCCACCCAACCGGTTCCATTTCATGGCCAAAGAAGAACTGATCGAAATGAACGGCGTCGTTGACGAAGTCCTGCCCGACTCTCGTTTCCGCGTCACCCTGGAAAACGGGCACCAGCTGGTTGCCTACACGTCCGGCAAGATGAAGAAGCACCACATCCGCATCCTGGCGGGTGACAAGGTGTCGCTCGAACTCTCGCCGTACGACCTGACCAAGGGCCGGATCACCTTCCGCCACATCGAGCGCAGCGGCAACTACACGCCCGCCCCGCGCCGCCACTGAACCGGCTGAAGCCCCCACCGCGGAGCAGCGCGGCGCGTCACCAGCTTGCGGCCTGCTGCGGCGAAGCGGGTCGATAGGCCGCAAAGCGGTCTGCCAGAAAGTCCAGAAACACCCGCACGGTCGCCGAGAGGTGATGGCGCTGCGGGTAGATCGCGTGGATGTCGGCCGACGGGTCGGACCACGCGGGCAGCACGCGCTGCAAGGCCCCTGACCGCAGGTAGGGTGCCACGTCCCACTCCGAACGCAAGAGGATGCCGTGACCGGCGACGCCCCAGTCCACGGCGATCTCGCCATGGTTGGTGGCCAGGGCGCCGCGCACCTTCACGGTTTCCTGCTGGCGCCCGTCGGACAGGTGCCAGGTGTTGTAGGCCGCGTTGTTCTCGCGGATGACGATGCACTGGTGCCGCGCGAGCTCGCGCGGGCAAGCCGGTGTGCCGTGCGCCGCCAGGTAAGCGGGCGCGGCACAGAGCAGCCGCCGGTTGACGGCAATCTGCCGCGCCAGCACCCGCGCATCCGGCGGCACGCCAAAGCGGATGCCGATGTCCATGGCGTGGGCCGTGAGGTCCAGCGGTCGGTCGGTCAGCTCCAGAATTACCTCGACGGCCGGATGCAGCCGCACGAAGTCGGACACCGCGGGGCCCAGGTGCCGGCGCCCGAAACCGAAGGTCGCGTTGATGCGCAGCAGGCCCCGGGGCGCATCCCGGCTGGCGCCCAGGGCGCGCTCCAGTTGCTCGATCTCGCGCAGCAGGCGGGCGCCTTCCTCCAGATAGCGTTCTCCCTGGGGGGTGAGGCTCAGTCGCCGCGTGGTGCGGTTGAGCAGGCGCACACCCAAGCGCTGTTCGAGCGCCGCCAGCCGGCGGCTCACCGCCGGGGCCGACAGGCCCAGTTCGGGCGCGGCGGCCGCCAGACTCGGGTGGCGGGCCAGCACGGTGAAAAAGGCCAGATCGGCCTGGGTGGAATGGACCATCGGGTCTCCGTCGAGAAGCAGCTTGGGTGGCAGTGAACCGCCGCCATTCTTGCATTCCTTGCATCAATCAAATGAATGGATGCCCATTGATGTGATGGGTGGCGCGAATGATCATGCAGGTCATGTTGTCGCCTGCTGATCTGCTCGCTTTCGTGCCCGCCCTGATGCTCGGCAGCCTCATGGGCTTTTTCGGGGGGCTGTTCGGCATTGGCGGCGGCATCATCGCCATCCCGCTGCTGGTGCTGGGCTACGGCATGGACCAGGCGCTCGCACAGGGCACCGCCCTGGTCATGATGGTGCCCAACCTGCTGATTGGCTGGTGGCGCTACAGCCGGCTGTACCCGGTACCCCTGCGCCGTGCGCTGGCCATCGGCGTGTGCGCGGCCACCACCACCTGGCTGGTGGCGCAGGTGGCCATCGGGCTGCCCTCGGCGCTGCTTCGCACGGTGTTCAGCGTCTGTCTGATGCTGCTGGCGTGGCGGCTGCTGTGGCAGCTGCGCGCTCACCGGCATGCCGCGCCGCACGATGGCGCGGCCCGTGCGGCGCCGCGCGTGGCCGAGCGCTACATCCCGCTGGTCGGCATGGTGGGTGGCTCCAGCATGGGGCTGCTCGGCATCGGTGGCGGTCTGGTGGCCACGCCCATCCTCACCAGCGTGTTCGCACAACGCCAGACGGTGGCGCAGAGCCTGTCGCTGGCGCTGGTCGCGCCCAGTTCCATCATCGCGCTGTGGAGCTACGCACAGGCCCACCGGGTCGACTGGCACATGGGCCTGCCGCTCGCGGCCAGTGGCATGCTGACGGTCTCGGCCGGCGTGGCGCTGGCGCACCGCCTGCCCGAGCAGCGCATGAAGACGCTGTTTGCATGGATGCTGCTGGCCACCGGCGGCTGGCTGCTGCTCGGCATGCTCTGGCGCTGATCCGCGCGCGGCGCATGACAGCCCGCGCCCGCAGCGCCTACACTGCCGGCCTGCCTTCCCCCTGATCCATGCGCATCGAGACCCTCCGCCAGCGCCTGCGCGAGCACGGCGCCCGCCCCCTTCACGAGCAGCGTGTGCTGCGCCTGTGGGCGCAGGCCCTGCCGCAGGACCACGGCCGCCGCAAGCCCGAGGATTTTCTGCCCGAAGCGGTGCGCGCCATGCTGCCTGCTTTCACCGACGAACTGGCGGGCCTGGCCCGCCTGAAATCGGAGCATCCGGGGGAAGACGGCTCGGCGCGTCTGCTGGTCGAGCTGGCCGATGGCCAGACGGTGGAGAGCGTGCTGCTGCCGCGCGACGGCCTGTGCGTGTCGACCCAGGTCGGCTGTGCCGTGGGCTGCGTGTTCTGCATGACCGGCAAGGAAGGCCTGGTGCGCCAGGTCACCAGCGGCGAGATCGTGGCGCAGGTGGCGCTGGCCCGCACGCGGCGGGTGGTCAAGAAGGTGGTGTTCATGGGGATGGGCGAGCCCTCGCACAACCTCGAGAACGTGCTCGAAGCCATCGACCTGCTGGGCACGGTCGGCAACATCGGCCACAAGAACCTGGTGTTCTCGACGGTGGGCGACCCCCGCGTGTTCGAGCACCTGCCGCGCGGCCGCGTCAAGCCGGCGCTCGCGCTGTCGTTGCACACGACCCGGCCCGCGCTGCGCGCCGAACTGCTGCCGCGCGCGCCGCGCATGGACCCGGCCGAGCTCGTCGAGCTGGGTGAGGCGTACGCACGCGCCACCGGCTACCCGATCCAGTACCAGTGGACGCTGCTGGAGGGCATCAACGACGGCCCCGACGAGATCGAGGGCATCGTGCGCCTGCTCAAGGGCAAGTACGCGTTGATGAACCTGATCCCGTACAACGCCGTGCCCGAGCTGCCCTACCAGCGGCCGGCGTGGGAGAAGGCCGCGGAGATCGCCCGCACGCTGCACCGCGCCGGCGTGCTGACCAAACTGCGGCATTCGGCCGGGCAGGATGTGGACGGCGGCTGCGGCCAGCTGCGGGCGCGCGCCGCCCTGCCCAAGGCGCAGCGTGTGGCGCTGCATCTGCGTCGCGCCGACGTCATCCCCGCTGCTGACCCCAGCGCCGCACCGTGAGCCGCTCGAGGGTCTGAAACACCAGGCCCTCGACGGCCAGCCCGATCAGGATCACCAGCATCAGGCCCGCAAACACGCGGTCTGTGTAGAGCTCGTTGCGGTTCTGGTAGATGTACCAGCCCAGGCCGCCCTGGCCCGAGGTCGCGCCGAACACCAGCTCTGCGGCGATCAGCGTGCGCCACGCAAAGGCCCAGCCGATCTTCAGGCCCGACAGCACCGATGGCAGCGCTGCCGGCAGCAGGATCTGCACGACATAGGGCACGCCCTTGAGCCCGTAGTTGCGGCCCGCCATGCGCAGCGTTTCGGGCACCGCCTGAAAACCTGCCAGCGTATTGAGCGCCACCGCCCACAGCACCGCGTGCACCAGCACGAACAGCAGGCTGGCCTTGCCCAGGCCGAACCACAGCAGGGCCAGCGGCAGCAGCGCGATGGCGGGCAGCGGGTTGAACATGGCGGTGAGCGTGCCGAGCAGGTCGCGGCCCCAGCGTGACGCCGTGGCGAGTGCCGTGAACCCGAACGCGGCCAGCACCCCCAGCGCGTAGCCCTCCAGCAGCGTGCTCAGCGAGACAGCTGTCTTCACGAACAGTTCGCCGGAAGCCAGCCCTTCGGCCAGCGCCCGCAACGTGGCCGTGAAGGGGGGCAGCAGCAGCTCGTTCTGCTGCCAGCGGGCGGCGGCCTCCCACACGGCTGCAAGCACCAGCAGGATCAGCGCCTGCCGTGCGGCCGGGTGGGCGCGCCAGCGTGTGGTCCAGGGCAGGGCGCGGGCCGGCTGCACGTGGCTCAGCGGAGCCAGTTCGCGTTCGTACTCGGGCCGCCACGGCGGCGCCGGGCGGGACGCAGGCAAGGTGGTGGTGCTCATGCGTGCCTCCTCTCGGGCAGGGCGATCACGGGGGCGCGCGGGGTGGTGTCCACCCCGGTGGGCGCCTGTCCGGTGTCTTCGAACAGCAGGCGGTGGATGCGCTGCACCGCCGCCTGAAAGCCGGCCTCGCCCTGGCGGTCCAGTGTCCAGCCCTGGCTGTTGAGCTCGGCCCGCACGCGCCCCGGGTGCGGGGACAGCAGCCCGATGCGGTTGCCCACCACCAGGGCCTCTTCGATGGAATGGGTGACGAACACCAGTGTGAAGCGCACCTCGTCCCACAGGGCCAGCAGCTCTTCATGCATGCGGCGCCGTGTCAGGGCGTCCAGCGCGGCAAACGGCTCGTCCATCAACAGCACGCGCGGCTGCATGGCCAGGGCCCGGGCAATCGCCACGCGCTGCTTCATGCCGCCCGACAGGGTGTGCGGGTGGGCATCGGCAAAGCGGCTCAGCCCCACTTTCTCCAGGTAAGCGTCGGCGCGCTCGCGGGCCTCACGGCGGCGCAGGCGCCCCGAGGCCAGCAGCGGAAACATCACGTTCTCGCGCACCGTCTTCCACGGCGGCAGCTGGTCGAACTCCTGGAACACCACGATGCGATCGGGCCCCGGGCCCTGCACGGCCTGGCCGTCCAGCCGAATCTCGCCTTCGGCGGGTTCGATGAAGCCGGCAATCGCCTTGAGCAGCGTCGACTTGCCGCAGCCCGAGGCGCCCAGCAGCACAAAGCGATCGGCCTCGTGCACGTCGAAGCTCACCTGGTGCGTGGCGCGCACTTCCTGCACCGCGGTGCGGTAGACCAGGCTCACGCCATCGACCTGCAACAGCGGGGAATGGGGGATGGGGCTCATGTCGGCCTCCGGTCAGCTGCCGCCGCGCAGGTGCGCGTCGGCGAAGAAATAGTCCTGCACCGACGCAGGCCGGTTGCGGATGGCGCCCACGCGGGCCATGAAGTCGGCCAGCACGAAGGTGTTTTGCGGGGTCAGCGAGAACTGCACCTCCGGGCTGCGAAGGATCTTGAGCAGCAGCTCGCGGTCCAGCCTGGCGTTGTTCACGCGCAGGTAGATGTCGGCCGCCAGCTCCGGCTGTTGTGCGATCAGCTTCGATGCGTCGGCCAGGGCCTGCACGAAGGCGCGATAGGTCTTGGGGTTCTGCTTGCGGAAGGCCTCGGTGGCGTACAGCGCATTGGGCGACGAAGGGCCGCCCAGCACGTCATACGAGTTGAGGATGACGCGCGCCTTGGGGTTGGCCGCCAGTTCCTGCTCCTGGAATGGCGGGGTGGCGAAGTGCGCATTGACCTCGGTGCCCCCGCGGACGATGGCGGCGACCGCTTCAGGGTGCGGCAAGGTCACGGTGAACTTGTCCAGCCTGTTGAAACCGCCATCGCCCCAGCGTTTGGCCGCCGCAAGTTGCAGGTAGCGCGACTGCACCGACACGCCCACCGCCGGCAACGCGACGCGGTCCTTCTCGGTGAGGTCGGCCACGGTGCGCACGTTCGGGTTGGTGCTGATCAGGTAGTACGGGGTGTTGCCCAGTGAGGCCACGCCCCGGACGTTCTGGCGGCCCCTGGTGCGGTCCCACAGGGTCAGCATGGGCCCGATGCCGGCACCACCGATGTCGATCGAGCCCGACAGCAGCGCGTCGTTGATGGCCGCGCCACCGGACAACTGCAGCCACTGCGGTGTGATGGCCAGGCCTTGTGCCTTGCCATGCTTCTCGATCAGTTTCTGATCCTGCACGACGTGGAGCAGCAGGTAGCTGATGCCGAACTGCTGGGCGATGCGGATCTGTCCTTCGGCGTGGGCGGCCAGGCTGAAGGCGGCCAGACCCAGGCCGGCGAGGAGGGCGCTGATGCGGCGACGGGAGAGCTTCATGGTGCGTGTCAGAGGGGAGGGCAGGCCGTTCGACGCGGCGTTCTGGCTCATGGTGTGAGCCAGCAGGTGTTCTTCGCGAGTGACGCCGATCAGAACGGCACGTCACCTTCGACCGTGGTGCGGTACAGCTTGCGACGCAGGTGCGGTGGCGTGCCGGCGGCCAGGTGCGTCACCGAGCGGTTGTCCCAGAACACCATGTCGTGCGGGCGCCAGACATGCCGGTACTGCAGGTCGGCCCGGGTGCTGAGCGCGAACAGCTCAGCCAGCAATGCACGGCTCTCGTCCTCGGGCAGGCCCACGATGCGCGTGGTGAAGTGCTCACTGACGAACAGGGCCTTGCGCCCGGTCTCCGGGTGGGTTCGCACCACCGGGTGCACCACCGGCCTCACTTCGTTCAGCTGGGCCGCAGTCAGGTTGGGCCGCCAGGGGCTGCGGGCCTGCAGCTCGGCATAACGTGCGGTGTAGGTGTGCTCGGCGCGCGCATGCGCGATCGCCACCTTCAGGGCCAGCGGCAGTTCTTCCCAGGCAAGGTGCTGGTTGGCGAACAGGGTGTCGCCTCCCTCCGACGGCAATTCCTGTGCATGCAGGAAGGAGCCCAGGCTGGGGCGCTCCTTGTACGACAGATCGGAGTGCCAGAAGTGGCCGGCATCGCCCAGGCCGATCGGGCGCCCGTTCTCCACGATGTTGGACACCACCAGGACCTCCGGGTGGCCCGGCAACGCGAACTGGGCCAGCACATGGCGCTGCAGCGGGCCGAAGCGCGCGCTGAAGCTCACCTGTTGAGCGGGTGTGATCCGCTGATCGCGAAAGATCAGCACATGGTGCTGCAGGTGGGCACGGTGAATGCGACGGACGTCCTCCAGCGACACCTCCTGGGACAGGTCCAGTCCCCACACTTCGGCGCCCAGCGGGCCGCTCAGGGGCCGGATCTCGATGGGGCGGGCGCGGAGGTGAAGGGCCGGTGCGGCGGCGTGGGGCGCGTCAGGGGTGGCGGTCGTCATGCGGTGCTCCTTGTGGGAACACCGACTCTAGGCAGCGCCGCCTGACGAGGGAACAAACCATTCGGCACATGCATCGACCGGGAGCGCATGTGTGCAGACCGATCTGCGCCGAATGCATAAGCCTCACTCCAGGCTGGCCGCGAAGCGCCGCCGGAAGGCGTCCAGAAAGGCCGCCGTGCCGCTCAGGGTGAGCGTGACCGTGTGCCAGTCGCCTTCCTGGCTGATCTGCAGGTCGTGGTCCCACTCGAAGCCTTCGTCCAGCGGACCATGCCCGTGCGGGCTGCGAGCCTGAGCCCAGGTGAGCACGGCCTGCGCTTCGGCGAGGGCCCGTGCATGCGTCTCGGCATCGGTGGACGCCATGCCCTCGGCCGTGCCGATGCCGTCGGTGTCTTCGCTGATCTCGAACGTGAGGTAATGCAGTGCGGTCATGCCGCCATTGTCGGCCCGCGTGGCAAGTCATGCCGATACCGCCTGAGGTCATGCGCCAGGAGTTGAACGCTTTGTGAACGCGGCGGTATAGACTCTCGGCTTGTCTGGCCCCCAGAGCCGTTGCCGCACGCCACAAGCGTTGTTGCGCGGCGGTGTGACTGCCTTGATCGCGCTCGAACGACTCCATAAAACCTACCCGGCCCGCGGTGGTGCGCGCCATGCCGCCGTCACGGCCCTCGACGATGTGTCGCTGCACGTGCAGCCCGGCGAGATCTTCGGCGTCATCGGCCGCTCCGGCGCCGGCAAGAGCACCCTGATCCGCACCGTCAACCTGCTCGAGCGCCCGGACCAGGGCGTGGTGCGTGTGGGCGGTGTCGACCTCACCGGCCTGTCGCCCCACGCGCTTCAGCAGCAGCGTCAGCGCATCGGCATGGTGTTCCAGCACTTCAACCTGCTGCAGTCGCGCACGGTGGCCGGCAACGTCCGCTACCCGATGCAGCTGGCTGGCGGGCGCACTGCCGCCGAGATGGACCGCCGTGTGGACGAACTGCTGACCCTCGTCGGCCTGGCGCATCTGAAAGACCGGCACCCGTCGCAACTGTCCGGCGGGCAGAAGCAGCGCGTCGGCATCGCGCGGGCGCTGGCCAACGAGCCGCATGTGCTGCTGTGCGACGAGGCCACCTCGGCACTCGACCCCGAAACCACCGAGCAGATCCTGAGCCTGCTGGCCGATGTGAGCGCGCGGCTGCAGCTCACCGTGCTGCTCATCACGCACGAGATGCACGTGATCCACTCGCTGTGCGACCGCGTGGCCGTGATGGAGCAGGGCCGCATCGTCGAGCAAGGGCGCGTGCTGGACGTGTTTCTCGACCCGCAACACGCCACCACCCGGTCGCTGCTGGCGCATGCGGGCTTTCTGCTGGATGAGGGGGCAGCGACCGAACCGGGTCGACCCCATCTGCAGATCACGGCCGTGGGGGCGGCGGCCCAGTCGCCGTTGCTCGACCGCCTGCGCGAGCAGCACGGCATCCGTCTCAATCTGCTGGAAGGCCGCGTGACCCACATCAAGGGCGAGCCCGTGGCCCGCCTGCGCGCCGATGTGCTGGGCGCCGACGTGCCGCTGGACCGCATCCCGACGCTGGTGGCCGAACTGGGCGGGCACGCCCGTTGGTTGAACGAGGGGATCACCCGATGAGCGAGCTCGACTGGCAAACCTTTGCCGCCATCGACTGGGCGGAAGTCTTTCAGGCCAGCCTGGACACCCTGACCATGCTCGGGGTTTCGCTGGCGTTCACCGTGCTCATCGGCCTGCCGCTGGGCGTGCTGCTGTTCCTGACGGCCCCCGGCCAGCTGCTGGCGCGACCGCGTCTGTATGCGGCCATCTCGCTGCTGATCAACGCCCTGCGCTCGCTGCCCTTCATCATCCTGCTCATCGTGATGATCCCCATCACGCTGAAGCTGGTGGGCTCGTCGCTGGGCGTGGCCGGGGCCATCCCGCCGCTGATCGCCGCCGCGGCCCCGTTCTTCGCGCGCCTCGCCGAGAACGTCTTCCGTGAGGTCGATCCCGGCGTCATCGAAGCCAGCCAGGCCATGGGCGCTCGCCTGCACCAGCTCATCTTCGGCGTGCTGCTCCCCGAGTCGCTGCCCGGCCTGGTCGGCGCCATCACCGTCACCGCGGTCACGCTCGTGTCCTACACCGCCATGTCCGGCGTGATCGGTGGCGGCGGCCTGGGCGACCTGGCCGTGCGCTATGGCTACCAGCGTTTCCAGACCGAGGTCATGATCGTGACCGTTGCGCTGCTGCTGGTGCTGGTGCAGTGCGTGCAGTCGGCCGGCGATCGGCTGGCGCACCGCCTGCTGAAGCGCTGACGCATCCGTGCGTCCGCCCGTGTCCACAACAAAACCGTTTCCATCCGCTGAAGGAATAACACCATGACCAACGTTGTCCGCCGCGCCGTCATTGCCAGCCTGCTGCCGCTGTTCGCCGCAGGCACCTCGTGGGCGCAAACCACCCGCATCGTCGTGGCCGCCTCGCCCGTGCCGCACGCCGAGATCCTCGAGTTCGTGAAGCCCAAGCTGGCCAAGCAGGGCGTGCAGCTGGAAGTGAAGGTCTTCAACGACTACATCCAGCCCAACCTGCAGGTCGATCAGAAGCACCTGGACGCCAACTACTTCCAGCACGTGCCCTACCTCGACACCTTCAACAAGGGCAACGGCACCAAGCTGTCTGTGGTGGGCCAGCCCATCCACATCGAGCCGCTGGGCGCCTACTCGACCAAGTTCAAGAAGCTGGCCGAGTTGCCTGAAGGCGCGGTGGTGGCCATTCCGAACGACCCGACCAACGGGGGCCGTGCGCTGCTGCTGCTGGCCGCACAAGGGCTGATCCAGCTGAAGGACACCAACAACATCCTGGCCACGGCCAAGGACGTGACGGTGAACCCGAAGAAGCTGAAGTTCCGCGAACTGGAGGCCGCGACGCTGCCGCGCGTGCTGCCCCAGGTGGACCTGGCGCTGATCAACTCGAACTTCGCGCTGGCGGCCAAGCTCTCGCCCACGCAGGACGCGCTGTTTGCCGAGAAGGTCTCGCCCTACGCGAACGTGGTGGTGGCACGCACGGAGAACAAGGCCAACCCGGCACTGGTGAAGCTGGTCAATGAACTGCGCAGTGCAGAAACCCGCCAGTTCATCCAGCAGAAGTACAAGGGCGCTGTGGTGCCGGCCAACTGAGCTGGCTCAGTCGATGAGCCAGGGGTGCCTTGATGCCCCGGCGCGCCTGGCTCAGCGCTCGTCGAAGCACGTGAGCGTGGGCTCGTCCGTGTCTTCGGCGCACCAGCCCAGCTTGGGCCAGCCACCGGCGTGGATGAAGGCAGTGAACAGTTGTTCAGGCGTGGTGCAGAGGGACGGGTTCATCGCAGGGCCTTTCCGGTGAGTGAATCGGTGAAGCCCATCGTGCGCCGAGGCGTGTTGAACGCGCTCAGTGAAACCCCGCGCCGCCCCGCGTTCGCGGGAGCGGGTTCACACGGTCTTCGGTGACCAGCCCAGGGCCTCGCCGCGGTCACGCAGGCGGCTGACAAAGCCCTCGGGCGGCGGCGCAACCTTCTTGTGGCCATCGGCCTGTTCACGCAGGAACACCACGCCCGTCTTGCCCCGCGCCACCTCGCGGCCGGTGGCCTTGTCCGCGAGGCGGAACACCAGATCAAAGCCGTATTTGTTGAAGTCGTCCGGCACCATGTCGACCCGCATGGTCTCGCCGTAGAACGCCTCGGACTTGTACTGCGCCAGCATGTCGCCCACCACGATGGACTGTCCGTCGACGTTCAGCTCGCCCTCGTAGCCCAGCCAGCGGAAGAAGCGCACGCGCGCTTCGGAGACCAGCGTCAGCAACTGCGCGTTGTCCAGATGCCCGCCCTGGTTGACGTGGCTGATGTAGATCGGGATGTCGGTCGAGAAGAGGAAACGCTCGGGGAGGGTGAACTGGATGCGGGGCATGGGCGAAAACTACAGGGTTACCCTGGGATTATCGTCCGGCTGGTCGATGAGGCCGAAGAGACGTTCGCCAGCTGACGAGATAGGCTGTCGTCTTTATCGAGACGCGCCGCGCTCAAATGGATCTCATCTTCCAAATACGCAGTTCGCCCTTGTGGGCCGCCGTAGCCTTCTGTGCCTTCTATGGGGCCATGTGGACGTTGTCTGCGGTGCTGCAGGCTCTTCCTGCCGTCCGTGCGAACACCACCGCAGCAAACCAGCGCTATGGCGCCCTGGACGGGCTTCGCGGCGTCCTGGCCTACGGCGTCATGACGCACCACACCATCACGGCCTATGTGTTCTTCAAAACGGGGAGCTGGAGTTACTCTGATAACCCTGTGTTGAACCAGTTGGGGCAGTCCACGGTCGCGCTGTTCTTCATGATCACAGGTTTCCTTTTTGCCAAAAAGTGCTTTGGGGGAAAGATCGCCTGGGGTGCGATGTATGCGAACCGGGTGGCGAGACTATTTCCGCTCTACATCCTGGTAATCGCATTGGTGTTCTTGAGCGTGTTCTGGTTGTCCGGCTTCGCACTCCGCGTACCCGGTGTCGCCATAGCGCTCCAGGCCGTGCAGTGGGTCATGTTCGGTCGGCCAGACATCAATGGCTTTCCCATGACGTGGACGCTGATTTCGGGAGTCAACTGGTCGCTGCGATACGAATGGCTCTTCTATCTGGCCGGCGTGCCGCTGATCCATGTCTTTGCAACGAGGCTGGGACAGCGCGTGTCGCTGTGGGCATCGCTGGTTTGCCTCGGCGCAATCAGCCTGGTGGCGGCCCTTCGCGGTGAAGTACACGGCACGCCGCTGTACCTTGCGCACTTCGTCTGCGGGGTGCTGGCGTCGCTGGTTCACGGAGACCTGCGTGGCGGCAAGGTCATCTCGTCACCCGCGTTTCGCCTTGTTGGCATGCTTTCAATTCTGGGAATTGCTGCGCATACCACCTCGGGGAATGCGATGGTGCTTGCTTGCAGCTTGCTCTTTTTCCTCGCTGTCGTCGGAGGTTTCTCGTTCTGGGGGCTGCTGTCGACACGAGCGGCCGTCTGGCTGGGCGACGTGAGCTATGGGGTCTACCTCATTCACGGGCTGGTGATCTGGTGGACGTTCCATGTCTTCAGGAGTGCGGGGGGCTTGGACGCACTCGACTCGGGTCGTTTTGCCGGTTTGTTGTTTGTGCTGGGGGCCGCGGTATTGGTGTTGGCGTCTCTTGCCTATCTGTGGGTGGAAAAGCCGGCGATGAAGTGGAACAGGGGGCGCCATTCGGGCCGCCTGCCCAAGCAGTACCGAGGTGGAGTGGCTCAGTCCGGGTACGGCGTTGTTCGGAGTGATTGACGGGATGTCGCTCTGAACCCGGGCAGGCCCACGATCAGGGCTGCGGATGGCCCTCAGCCATCGATGAAACCGTCCCGCTTCAGGCGCCTGTCCGAGAGGTATTCCCGCACAGCCAAGGTCACGACGACGACGAGGCCTTCCAGGATGGCCGCTGTCACGGACACCTTCAGGAAGGTGGGCGCATCGAGTGGCGCCCACCAGAGCTGGGCGATCGCCAGGGCCCCCCACAGTACGGCGACAGCCAAGGCGATAAAGAGACCCAGCTTCACGCGTCTTTCTCCATCAGCACGACATAGGCCTCGCGACGCCAGAGCAGCAGCATGCGGCGGATGTCCTTCTCCATCGTGATGACCCGCCAGCCCTGGGCGGCGTGCTTGTTCAGGAAATCGGTGAACCGGACCGGGTCGACCTTGGACGCGCCGAGCAGCAGCGAGCCGAGCATGCCTTCCTGGTAGATCACAGCTTTGTATTGCTTCATGGCTAAGGGTGCGGTGAAGGAGGTGCCCGCAAATGGGATATCTGCGCTCTCGCAAAGTGCCAAGCAACGCGGTTGATACGTGCTGGCTGGAGCCGCCTATTTGCGAAATGCTCCCTTGTAATCAGCGCCTAGATCGAATTTGTAGAAGTACAACGTGTCCCAAAGAACTATCTCCTTCAGGCCTTTGTAGATTGACGTTCTCGCAAGCAGTTGACAGACGTCCGAGTCATTTTTCGTAAGGGGTTCCTTTAATTCGAGTTTCTGCTTCCATGCCGTGATCGTGGTCTTCAGCTTTCGCTCGACAAATGCGTTGAATTTCTTTATCCCGCCGGCATCGTCAATGGCCTCTGCTAGAGTGCGGTCGATGTAGAAATCGCGGGTGTAGTCTATCCTTGCGCCGCAACCATCGGCTCCATTCATCAAGACCACATCGTTTTCGATGGTGATAGCGGTGAGATAGCCCGCGTCTCTGGGGTCTGAAACGATGGGGTACGGCCCGTTTTTTGACACCCTTTCTGGGGTCTCTATCCGAGATAGCCAGTAGGTTTGCGTGGGCGTGCCTGCACTCGCAGAAAGAATGGCATAGCATGCCAATGCGGCAAGAATCCGAGGTGTCATTTTTTCAGTGTCCGCGCTTCAATGTGTTGAGTCGTACTCCGCTCGCAAAAACATCGCATTCTCCTGATTTCGGCGTTTCACAAGGCCGGGTGTACCTCCGTTGGTGATGTCTAAAAACTCCTTTGCTGCTTCTTTGTATTGCCCTGAATTTACTTTCGAACAGAGGGTGGGAGATTTTTTTCTTATGTTTCCAATATTGAATGCGAGTGAGCAAAGCGCGTCGAATTCATGTTGGTAGAGAGGGGCGGTGATTGCTTCCTTTACGTATCGCTCATGCGCCTTTCTGTCTTCGTCAAAAAGGCGCTGTGCTTCCTCTAAGGGTATCTTTTCGCCTATCTTTATTGACTGACTCGAGCATGTGGTCTTCCCGCCTGTAAGGTGGCCCCAGCCAACAGTGCAATAGTGGAGATGATCCTCATAATAGTCAAGTCTGAGTTTTTCGTAATTTTTAATGAACGCTTCGCCTTCCGCTGAGAGGCGCAGCTGTGAGACGGGCTTTCGCTCGCCAGGTTGAACTGGTACCGTGGAGGCGCCGTCCCTAAAGCTGTTGATGTAACCTTCCTGCAGAATCGGCAGCGGGTCGATCAGGTCCGAACGTCGCCTATATTCTCCAGTGGTGGTGCTCAGATTATCTGCGTTGTCGAGTCCAGCGGCACCACTGTACAACTCGAAATGCAGCATGGAGACGTTTTTACCGTCTGCGATGATGAGCTTTTCCCCGTTTGATCGTCTGAGAATTCCCGTCTTTCCTATGAGCTGCCCTTGCATCAGATCGTCCCCTTTTTTCACGCGGATTGATTCAGGGTCCAGTTCACCGTACCGCACGATGAACTCCCGGCCGTCACTGGTCTTATGACGAACGCTCACCTGATCGGTCTTCATGTAGAAAGGCGCTACTCGTAGTACTTTTCCGGGCGCTACGGCGTACACGTCGGTGAGGTCTCTTGCATAAAGGTCTCTCCCCGCGTGAAGTCGCCGCCCGCCGTCGGGCGTCCTTCTCCCCCCGCCAAACGTCGTCGCGATAGCCGGGGATATTTGGCTCCAACTCCTGTTGGAAAAGCTCCCACCCTTCTCGTTGAGTGGCTTGACTTTGAGCGGGAAAATGACTGCTGATTGTTCCCCGGGCAACCTCGCCACGGGCTTCCCGTTGGCGTTGTTCTCATTTTGCGCCGGCACAGCTTTGCCGTTCGCCGTTCGCGGTGCGTTCTTGACATCTGTCGCCGAATGTGGAGGAGTGCCGACCGGCTTTGCATGCGGCTGAGGTTGCGTGCTCCGGTTCTTGACAGGCGGTACTTTCAGGACTTGCCCTATGGAGAGAGCGTTCTTGTTGTGAATGTCATTGATCTTTGCAAGGTAGTCGACGCCGATTCCGTGGGCCTTTGCAATGCCGGACAGCGTGTCTCCCTTTCTGACCACATACATGCCTCGAAGGTATGGCCCTGGCGCCCCTGTCGGCTCGGCTGCAACGGCTGTCTTCACTTTAGGACTAACCAACTTGATCGCCATATCGTCGAGTCCTGCGAAGAACTTGGCGACCGGTTTCATCTGTTTGGTGACCCAGTGCTCCACATGAACCACGAGATCTCGGCCTTGAGCAGCTGTGAACTCCAGGACGCCCGATGCGTTGGTGGTGGCTCGGTGCCACACCCTGTCCGCGGTTCGGATTTCTACCTGCAATCCCTTGATCGGTTGATCCAGTATGTCGACCAGCAATAAACTGATTTTGCTCTTGTTCGTTTCCATAATGCTGCTCAAGCAGAAGTTGCGACTGTTTCGGGGGCGATAAGTGCTTCTGGACGCCAGTGTTCAGGAGGCATCACCGTCCGCGTCGTCTTCGTCGTGATGCAACTCTCCCGTGTTGCTTCTGTAGTCACCGTCGTCCCCAACCACGGCCCACGCCCCGTCGGATCCCACCAGCACTTCGAACACCTCTGCGGTTTCGCGACCTATTCTTGGTGTCTTGCCTGATGACGATTCCAATCTGCCGTGGCTGAAGCTTCCATCGGCGAACCTGGCTGTGAATTCCAAGTTGTCAATCGGCTTGCCGAAGAAGACGTCATGGACGTCCAGGGCGGTGCTGAAGACCAGGTGCTTGGCCAAAGGCAATGCGAGGGTCCCAGGCTTCGTCAAACTGAAACTCGCGCTGGCACTCCCCCCCGACGTCAACTCCTTCATCGCCGCCTTGAACTGCGCCATCCCGCTCGTGCCGATCTCGATGTTGCCGCCGTCGATCTTCACGTAGCCCCCGCCGCCATTGAGCACGATGCGCGAGGGCGCCGAGATCACCACATCGGCGGCGGTGCTCTGCACGTCGACCGACTTCAGCGCCGTCAGCGAAAACGCGCCGCTCTGTGCTTGCACGTTCACGTTGCCGCTGGCCGCATGCAGCTTCATGCCGACGTCCTTCACGGCGCGCTGTTCGTTCTTCGCTTCGCCGCGGGTGAACAGGCTGATGCCGTCCTTCACGGCCCAGGCCTGATGGCGTTGGGCCAGCAGGTTGGTGTCTTGTGCTGCGCTCAGCGTGGTGTGCTGGCCGGCGCTCAGCACCGCGTGGGCCGGCGTCATGCCGGCGATGTCACCGGCGGCGCTGACCACCAGATCCGGCCGCTCGGTGACGGGGATGCTGCCGTGGCCGCCGCCGATGGGCACCACGTCGCCCGATGCGCCATCGGCTTCGCTGCCCTGGCCGTTGCCTTCCGTGCCCTTCAAGCTTTGCACCGTGGCCTGCAGGGCCTGGTGGGCCGGCAGTTTGTCTGCGTCGGCCTCATTGGGCAGGTTGGCCAGGTGCGTGCGGGCGTTGCCGGCCAGCGTCCGCACCAGGGCGGCATGGCTCGTGAGTTGAGCCTGTGCCTCGCGTGTGTCCATCGGGCGGGCCTGGGCGCTGGTGCCGCCCGGCCGCGCAAAGCTCGACAGGTGCAGGCCTGACGCCGCGCGCAGTGCGCCTTGCGCCAGGGTGTGCAACTCCAGCCCGTGCCCGCGGTGGGCCAGGCGCTGGTTGTCGTGCTGTTGCAGCAGGTGGCCGATCTGCAGCCAGGTCTGGTGCTGAGTGGTGTGCGCCAGCAGCCGGCCTTGTCCTGGCGTGTCGTCCAGCACGAGCTGGTTGTGGCCGCCGCCGCCGGTCTTCGAGGCGTCGAGCGCCTGGCTCTTGAAACCGCTCAGCGTGGCGGTGTGGGCGTGGCCCTCCAGCTCGCCGGCCTTCTGGCTGCCGGGAAACCATGCCGGGGCGTTGCCCGTGGCCGTGGCGCTGCCGGCGGCCACCTGGTTGCCCTGCGCATCGTCGGCGCCTTGTCCGTTGTAGGCCGCGCCCACCACCACGGGGCGGTCGATGTCGCCGTCGACGAAGCTGACGATGACCTCCTGGCCCAGGCGGGGGATGAAGACGCTGCCCCAGTTCTGGCCGGACCAGTCTTGCGCGACGCGCACCCACGTGCCAGAGGCCGCGGAGGCGGGCGCGTTGTCGTCGGCCGGGGCGCTCAGGCGGTGGCTGCCCTGGGCGCCGCGCTGCCAGTGGAACTGCACCTTGACGCGGCCGTCGCGGTCGGTGTGCACCGGCTCGCCGAGGCCCACCACCACGGCCGTCTGGGCGCCATGCACCACCGGGCGCCGGTGCAGCAGCCGGCCGTCGGCGCCGCGCATGGGCGCGCGCACGGGCACGCTGTGGCGCTGGGCGGTCAGGCGGGCGCGGTACAAGGGGGCATCGGAAGCATTGGCCTGGGCTTCGCCTTCAGCGACGGCGGCCAGGGCGCCCAGCACGGCATCGCCCAGCAGGCGCTTCAGCCCGGCCTGCGCGTCGGCGCTGAGGTTGTTGCGCGCCTCGTGCACCACGCCCAGCACCACGAACTGGTTCTCGGTGCTGCCGGCGCTCAGAAGGCCGGCATCGTGCTCGGCGTGCTCCAGCAGCGTGAAGGTGGTGGCTGGCGCCAGCGTGCGCACGGTGCCTTCGCCCACGAAGCGCTTGCGTGCCGCGTCCAGCGATTGCATCTGCACCCAGGCGCGGCGCTCGGCCTGGGCCGGGGTTTCGTAGGCGTAGGCGCCGGGCTGGTCGGCATGCACCAGATCGAAGGGCTGGCCATGGGCGTCATCGCTGGTGGCACTGGCGCCATGGTTGGCCACGGCCCGGTAGTCGAAGCTCGCGGTGTGCAGCGCGGCCGGGCCGATGCGGCGCAGGCCGTGCCAGCGCGTGAGGCTGTCTTCTTTCATCACCGCCCCGGCCTGCGTGAAACGCACGCGCGCCTGGGCGTTCGGGCGGAAGGCCCCGTTGTGGTCGGCGATGACCAGCGTGTGGCGGCCCAGATGGGGCACGTCGGTAGGGCGTCCCTCGTGCTCGAACCAGGTGAACAGGCCTTCCTCGGCCCACAGGCGCTGCAGGAAGGCCAGGTCGCTTTCGTTGAACTGCACGCACAGCGAGCGGCGGGCGTAGACGCTGCGATCCGCCAGATCGAAGCGCCAGGCGGGCATCAGCTTGCCTTGCGCGGCGTAGTCGGCAAACACCGCTTCGGTGATGTCGAGCACGCTCATGTCCTGGAACACCCAGGCATCGGTGCGGTGGCCGAGGAAGGCCAGCCAGGGTTCGATGCGCAAGCGGTAGCGGGCATGGCCGCCATCGGCGCCGAGCAGTTCAAAGGCGGTGACGTGGCCGTGAAAGGGGCGCAGCGCACCGCCCGGGCCGGCGGTGAGCAGCTCCAGCAGGATGGGGTGGCCGAGGAGGTCCTCGGGAGCCAGGTCGGCGCGGGTGCTGAGCGCCAGCAGTTCGGTGCGCTGACCCGTGGGGGGAGGCTCCACCGGTTGGGCAGGGTGCAGGTCGACAGAATGGTCGAGCGTGTCGGGCAGCAGCGCCGCGCCGGGGCCCATCCCTTCGTGGATCTGAACGCGCTCGGCCAGCAGCACGTCGGGGCCCAGTGGGGTGTGCAGGCGCAGCAGCCGGGTGTGCTGGCTGGGGCCGAAAGCGCTGAGTTCGGCCAGCAGGCCATCGAGCACGCTGCGCGCGGCATCACCCAGCGCATGCTGGATGCCGGAATGGTCGGTCATGGTCGTCCCTGATGTATCGGTCACCCGTGTACGGATGCACGGGCTGGTCATCCGGCGACGGTAGCGCAAAAGCCGTCGCGCACCACGAACGGGCCCCCGCCTGGGGGCCCCGTGTGCCCTGCAAAAGTGCAAGAAGTTGTGTCCGATGTGACGAGGGCCCCGGTGCCGTGCGGCTTGACACGGTTTGACCGTTTGGCACACTGGCTTTGCATGCACCCTGGTACGGGCCTTGCGAGCACCCCGGCTGGCTGCCGGGCAACCGGCCCGCCCCCATCCACCGAGGACCTGATGCAAGGCAAGCTACCCGGCAGCTTCAGCGATCTGGAGCATTGGCTCAACGAGCGGCGCGTCACCGAAATCGAATGCCTCGTCCCCGATCTGACGGGGGTGGCGCGCGGCAAGATCCTGCCGCGCGAGAAGTTCACCGAAGACCGTGGCATGCGCCTGCCGGAGGGCATCGTGGCCATCGGCGTGACGGGCGAGTTTCCGGCCAGCGGACCGTACTACGACGTCATCACGCCGACCGACCGCGACATGCATCTGCAGCCGGATCCGGCGACGGTGCGCATCGTGCCGTGGGCGTCCGACCCGACCGCGCAGGTCATCCACGATTGCTTCGACCGCGAGGGCAACCTCATCCCGTACGCGCCCCGCTCGGTGCTTCGGCGTGTGTGCCAGCTCTACACCGACAAGGGCTGGTCGCCGGTGGTGGCGCCCGAGCTGGAGTTCTACCTGATCGAGCGGTCAACCGATCCCAACATGCCGCTGAGGCCGCCCCGGGGGCGCAGCGGTCGGGCCGAAACCTCGCGGCAGGCCTACTCCATCGACGCGGTCAACGAGTTCGATCCGCTGTTCGAGGACATCTACGACTACTGCGAGAAGATGGAGTTGAACGTCGACACGCTGATCCACGAGGTGGGCGCGGGGCAGATGGAGATCAACTTCTTTCACGACCACCCGCTGGGCCTGGCCGACGAGGTGTTCTTCTTCAAGCGCACGATCCGTGAGGCGGCGCTGCGCCACGAGATGTACGCCACCTTCATGGCCAAGCCCATGGCCAACGAGCCGGGCAGCGCCATGCACGTGCACCAGAGCGTGGTCGACACGGCCACCGGGCAGAACATCTTCAGCAACCCGGACGGCAGCCCGTCGAAGGCGTTTCACTGGTTCATCGGCGGGCTGCAGCGCTATGTGCCCGCGGCCATGGCGTTGATGGCGCCCTATGTGAACAGCTACCGCCGGCTGGTGCGGGCCACCGCAGCGCCCATCAACATCCAGTGGGGCTCGGACAACCGCACGGTGGGCTTCCGATCTCCCGTGGCCACGCCGGCCTCGCGCCGCATCGAGAACCGCGTGATCGGCGCCGATGCCAACCCGTATGTGGCGCTGGCGGCCACGCTGGCCTGTGGCTACCTCGGCATGGTCAAGCAGATCGAGCCGGCGCCCGAATGCCGGGGCGATGCCTACCTCGGTGACTACGGCCTGCCCCGCAGCCTGGGTGAGGCGCTGGCCCTGTTGCGCGATGAAGCCGACCTGGCCGAGGTGCTGGGCCACGAGTTCGTCACGGTCTACACCGAGATCAAGGAAGTGGAGTACGCCGAATTCATGAAGGTGATCTCGCCGTGGGAGCGCGAGCACCTGCTGCTGCATGTGTGAGGGGGCGCCCTGCGGCGCTCGCACCACATCGGCGCGTCACAATTTCGACTTGAACCGATGCACCCGTCCGGGTGCGCACCTGAACCTGTTCGCGGCCCCGCGCTGGAGACGATCACCATGAACCTGAAGATGAGTGCAATGCCTTCCCTGACCCGGCTGACGTGTGGCCTGGCCTTCGGCATGGCGGCGGCCCTGGGCGCCCACGCCGAGGAAGAGAAGGTGCTCAACATCTACAACTGGTCGAACTACATCGCGCCGGACACGATCGCCAACTTCGAGAAGGAAACCGGCATCAAGGTCCGCTACGACGTGTTCGACAACAACGAGATCGTGCACGCCAAGCTGGTGGCCGGCAAGACGGGCTATGACGTCGTCGTGCCCTCGTCGTACTGGGGCAAGCTGCAGGCCGATGGCGGGCTGCTGCAGAAGATCGACAAGAGCAAGATCCCGAACTGGAAGAACCTGGATCCGGCGATGCTGGCGCAGCTCGGCCGGCTCGACCCGGGCAACCAGTACATGGTCAACTGGATGTGGGGCTACACCACGGTGGGCATCAACGTGGACAAGGTCAAGGCCGCACTGGGCAGCACGCCCATGCCCGACAACGCCTGGGACCTGATCTTCAAGCCCGAGTACATCGGCAAGCTCAAGAGCTGTGGCGTGTCCTTCCTGGATTCGCCCACCGAAGTGATCCCGGCGGCGCTGCACTACCTGGGCAAGCCGGCGTACTCGAAGAACATTGCCGACTACCAGGCCGTTCCGCCGCTGCTGAAGTCCATCCGGCCCTACGTGACGCTGTTCAGTTCGAGCGGCTACATCAACGACCTGGCCAACGGGCAACTGTGCGCCGTGTTCGGCTACTCGGGCGACATCAACATCGCCAAGAACCGCGCGATCGAGGGCAAGACGGGGCAGCACATCCAGACGCTGACGCCCAAGACCGGCGGCGTGATCTTCATGGATTCGATGGTGATTCCGGCCGATGCGCCGCACCCCGAGAACGCCCATAAGTGGATCAACTACATCCTGCGCCCCGAGGTGCATGCGGGCCTGAGCAACAAGGTGTTCTACGCCAACCCCAATCTGGCCTCGCGCAAGTTCATCAAGCCCGAAGTGGCCAACGACCCGGCGGTGTTCCCGCCCGAGGCCGAGATGAAAAAGATGGCCCAGCCCGAGGCGCTGAACAACGACATCCGCCGCCAGATGACGCGCATCTACACGTCCTTCAAGACCGGTCTGTAAGAACAATGAACAGCAGGACAGGGGAGGGCTACCTGGTCATCGACCGGGTGGTGAAGGACTTCGTGAGCCCGGATGGCAGCAGCTTCCGGGCGGTGGACAACGTGTCGCTGGCGATCCGGCAGGGTGAGATCTTCGCCTTGCTGGGCTCGAGCGGCTGCGGCAAGACGACGCTGCTGCGGATGCTGGCGGGCTTCGATGCGCCCACGTCGGGGCGGTTGATGCTGGGCGGCCAGGACCTGGCCGGGCTGGCGCCGTACGAGCGGCCGATCAACATGATGTTCCAGAGCTACGCGCTGTTTCCCCACCTCAGTGTGTGGGACAACATCGCGTTCGGCTTGAAGCGCGAAGGCATGCCGCGTGCACAGATGGCCGAGCGGGTGGAGGCCATGTTGAAGCTGGTGCAGCTGACGAAGTTTGCGCAGCGCAAGCCGCATCAGCTTTCGGGCGGGCAGCAGCAGCGCGTGGCACTGGCGCGCAGCCTGGCCAAGCAGCCCAAGCTCCTGTTGCTGGATGAGCCGCTGGGTGCGCTCGACAAAAAGCTGCGCGAAGAGACGCAGATCGAGCTGGTGAACATCATCGAGTCGGTCGGGGTGACCTGCGTGATGGTGACGCACGATCAGGAAGAGGCCATGACCATGGCCAGCCGCATCGGCATCATGAGCGAGGGCCACATCCTGCAGGTGGGCTCGCCGCACGAGGTGTATGAGACGCCGTCGACGCGCTTCGTGGCCGACTTCATCGGCAACGTCAACCTGATGGACGGCACGCTGGTGGTGGACGAGGCCGACCACTGCGAGGTGGCCTGCGCCGATGTGCGGCACTTCGTGGGCCACGGCATCACGGGCCACGAGGGCATGGCGGTGACGGTGGCGCTGCGCCCCGAGAAGATCCGCATCGGCAAGCGGCCACCCGAGCCCCAGGCCGGCGAGCCCGCGGGGCCGTTGAACATGGTCAAGGGCACGGTGAAGGACATTGTGTACTTCGGCGACAGCACGGTGTACCACCTGGCCCTGCCCAGCGGGGCCGTGCTGAAGGTGAGCCAGGGCAACACGCAGCGCCACGTCGACGACGCGCTGACCTGGGGCGACGAAGCCCATGCCAGCTGGGCCCCGTCGGCCCAGGTGGTGCTGACGCAGTAAGGCGAAGGCGATGGCCCATCACCCCAAGCTGAACTGGCGGGATCGCACGCTGATCGGCGTGCCGTATGCGTGGCTGCTGGTGTTCTTCCTGCTGCCCTTCCTGATCGTGATGAAGATCAGCGTCTCCGAGATGGAGGTGGTGAGCTTCAAGGACCTGATCACCTGGAAGGACGGCGTGCTGCAGCTGAGCCTGAAGCTGGGCAATTACCTGTTCATCACGCAGGACGAGCTGTACTTCCTGACCTACCTGAACAGCCTGAAGTACGCCGCGATCACGACCGTGCTGTGCCTGGCCATCGGCTACCCCTTTGCCTACTTCATGGCGCGGGCAGACCGCAGCGTGCAGCCGGCGCTGGTGATGGCCGTGATGCTGCCGTTCTGGACCAGCTTTCTGCTGCGCGTGTATGCGTGGAAAGGCCTGCTGGGCGAGGGCGGCTGGGCCGCGATGGCGCTCAACGCGGTGCACGCCGACCAGCTGCTGATGGCGCTCGACCTGATCCCCGGGCCCGGGCAGTATCTGAACACGGCGTTCTCGCTGGTGCTGGGCATGCTCTACACCTACCTGCCGTTCATGATCCTGCCGCTGTACGCCAACCTGTCGAAGATGGACCTGCGGCTGCTGGAGGCGGCCTACGACCTGGGTGCCACGCCGTGGGTCGCGTTCTGGAAGGTGACGGTGCCGCTGTCGCGTGCGGGCATCGTGGCGGGCTCGATGCTGGTGTTCATCCCGTGCGTGGGCGAGTTCGTGATCCCCGAGCTGCTGGGCGGGCCGCAGACGCTGATGATCGGCCGCGTGCTGTGGGACGAGTTCTTTGCCAACAACGACTGGCCCATGGCCTCGAGCGTGGCGGTGGTGATGATCCTGCTGATCATCGTGCCGCTGGCGTGGTTCAACAAGGTGCAGGCCGAAGCGCAGGAGGGCGGGCGATGAGCGAGGCGGTGCCTTCTTACCTGCGCCGGGGCCGCTGGGTGTCGCGCACCTGGCTGGCGCTGGGCTTCGCGTTTCTGTACCTGCCCATCGTGATGCTGGTGGTGTATGCGTTCAACGCGTCGCCGCTGCCCTCGGTGTGGGGTGGCTTCACGCTGAGCTGGTTCGCCAAGCTGGCCGATGACACCGAGATCCTGCAGGGGCTGTGGCTGTCGCTGCGCATCGCCTTCTTCACGGCCTGCGCGGCGGTGGTGCTGGGCACGCTGGCCGCACTGGCGCTGGTGCGTTTCAAGCGCTTTGGCGGGCGCACGCTGATGGTGGGCATGATCAACGCGCCGCTGGTGATGCCCGAGGTCATCGTCGGGCTGTCGCTGCTGCTGATGCTGGTGTCGCTGCAGCGCTGGCTGGGCTTTCCCGAGCGCGGCATGGTGACGATCTGGCTGGGCCACCTGCTGGTGGGGCTGGCCTATGCCACCGTGGTGATCCAGGCGCGGCTGCAGACGCTGAACCCGCAGCTGGAAGAGGCCGCGCTCAACCTGGGCGCACGGCCGGCGCAGGTGTTCTTTCTGGTCACGCTGCCGATGATCGCGCAGTCGCTGGCCTCGGCGTTCCTGCTGACCTTCACGCTGTCGCTCGACGACGTGGTGCTGGCGGCCTTCCTGTCCGGCCCGGGCTCGACCACGATGCCGCTGGTGATCTTCTCGCGTGCGCGGCTGGGTGTCGACCCGAGCGTGAACGCGGTGGCCACGGTGGTGATTGCCGTGGTGGCGCTGGCGGTGGTGGGCGGCAGCTATGCGCTGGCCCGCGTCGAGCGGCGCCGGCAGCAGGACATCGCGAACGCGGCCCACGGCTGAGGCGGGCCCATGCGATCCCTTCTCCCTCACAAGCACAACCGATTGCAACGACACCAGGAGCCCAGCCCCATGAACACCGTGTCCTCATCCCCTGCGACCCGTCCCGGCCGCGCCTGGCCGGCTGCCACCGCGCTGGCGCTGGCCCTGGCGGCGGCCTTTCCGTTGCCGGCGGCCGCGCAGTCGAACGCCGAGTTGCTGCAGGAGCTCAAGGCGCTGAAGGCGCGCATGGCCGAGCTGGAAAAGAAGCTCGAGGCGCAGGAGACGAAGCAGGCCGAAGCGGCGGCGGCCGCGCCGGCTCCGGGCATGACGCCCGAGCAGCTGCAGGACTTCAACCGCATCGCCGTGAAGGCCGAGGCGCTGGAAGACTCGCGCGACATGCTCGGCTTCAAGGGCCTGAAGATCGGCGGCTACATGGACCCGACCTGGGTCTTCAACCAGCGTCAGCACCGGGCGGGTTTCCAGTTCCTCAACCCGGTGGACGAGGGGGGCTACTACTACGACACGTCCTACATCGGCACGGTGGCGCTCGACTTCATCAAGGAGACCGACAGCGGTGCACGCTGGCGCCTGACGCTGGTGCCCCAGCGCAGCACGCAGGCGGTGTCGGAAGGCACGAGCTCGCCGGTGCAGGAGGCCTCGGTGTCGGTGCCCATCACCGACCTGCAGACGCGCTTCATTGCCGGGCACATCCCGGACTGGTCGGGCTACGAGATGCTGCAGCCCACGCTCAACAAGTTCGTGACGCACAACCTGCTGTTCGACACCACGCTGCCGGCGTCCTACACCGGGGCGGGCTTCGAGATCCTGCGCGGCAAGTGGCTGACCAAGGCCGTGGTGGGCAACATGGCGGCCAGCCGGCGGCAGCCCAATGAGAAGACGCCGGTGCTGGCCTATCGGGTGGACTATGCGAAGGGCGAGTTCCAGGGCTTCGGGTTTGCGGGGATTCATGGGCGGGCGGCGAATTTCTCGGAGAGCGCGAAGGAGACGGTGAGTGTGCTCAATCCGATCACGGGTGTGGTCGAGTCGGCCGAGCAGCCCATCGCCCAGCGCGATTCCCGCGTCGACACTTTCGAGTTCGATGCCTACTTCATCCGCGGCCCACTGACGTTGCAGGGCCAGCTGTCGTTCGGGCGACAACTGAAAGCGTCCATCACGCCCGATCCCGAAACGGGCCGTCTGCGCGATGCCTACTGGTCCGGCGTCTCGGGCCTGTTCGCCTACAAGATCGAACCCTGGCTCGAACTGGCTGCGCGCGCTGATTACATCTGGAACGGCAAGAACGGCGGCGGCCTGCTGACCTATGCGGTGGCAGATCCGTTCAACGGCATTGGCTCGGCGATGGTGCGCGGCGACGATGGCACCTGGGCGGCGGCCAACGGCGGCGCCCGCGGCGTCGACCGCGGTGCGTTGAGCCTCGGCCTGAACTACGCCTTCAACCTCAACACGCTGTTCAAGTTCGAATACCGTTACGACTGGGCGTCCGGCCCGGTGTTCATCGACACGAAGTCCAACGACTACAAGAAGAGCAACCAGCTCTTCGGCACGGCGGTCGTCGTCAGTTTCTGAGCACTCCGGCACGAGCGGGTGCCGGGCCGTTCAAGTTGGCTGCGTTCTGACCGATGTCACACGCAGCAGCCGGACCACGGCAGGAACCGTCCTTTCCGCGTGGGCACGTGGCTGCACCTTCTGGAGTGTGTATGTCACGTCTGTCCATCGGTCAGCGACTGGCCCTGGGCTTTGCCCTCGTTCTCTTCCTCTGCGTCCTGACCACCGGCATCGGCCTGTGGCGTCTGCACGAAACGGCCCGCGAGACGGCCGACATGATGCAGACCCCGCTGGCCAAGGAGCGCCTCGTCAGCGACTGGTACGCCAACGTGAACGCCGGCGTGCGACGGACCGCCGCGATCGCGCGCAGCAGCGACCCGTCGCTGGTTGCGTTCTTTGCCGAAGATGTGGCCGAGGCGAGCAAGGCATCCAGCCACTATCAGAAGTCGATCGAGGCCCTGCTGGCCACGCCGCGCGAGCGTGAGGTCTTCGGCGAGGTCGGGACGCATCGCAAGCAGTTCATCGCGGTGCGCGACCGCATTGCCGAGCACAAGAAGGCCGGCCGCGTCGATGAGGCGGGCGCCGACCTGAACCAGCACTTCATGCCGGCGGCCAAGGCCTACCTGGGTGGCATGCAGGCCCTGCAGGCGCTGCAGCGCGAGGAGATCGACCACCGGGCCAAGGACATTGCCACGCTGAACGCGGCCAGCGCCAAGCTGCTGTGGGCGCTCGGCGTGCTCACGCTGCTGCTGGGCGGTGCGGTGTCGTGGCTGATCACGCGCAGCATCACCACGCCGCTGCACGAAGCCGTGAAGGCTGCCCAGCGCGTGGCCGCGGGCGACCTGACAGGCCGCCTGGAGACGGCACGGGCCGACGAGACCGGCGTGCTGCTGCGCGCGCTGCACGACATGCAGGAGCGGCTGGTGGCCGTGGTGGGCCGCGTGCGGGGCAACGCCGAGAGCGTGGCGACCGCCAGCAGCGAGATCGCCCATGGCAACCTCGACCTGAGCCAGCGCACCGAGACCCAGGCCGCGGCCCTGCAGCAGACGGCGGCCACCATGGACCAGCTCAGCAGCACCGTGCGCCACAACGCCGACAACGCGCGCCAGGCCAACCAGCTCGCATCGGGCGCGTCGAGCGTGGCGCAGCGCGGTGGCGAGGTGGTGGGGCAGGTGGTGGACACCATGCGCGGCATCCAGCAGAGCTCCGGCAAGATCGGCGACATCATCTCGGTGATCGACGGCATCGCGTTCCAGACCAACATCCTGGCGCTGAACGCCGCCGTGGAAGCTGCGCGGGCCGGCGAGCAGGGCCGCGGGTTTGCCGTGGTGGCCGGCGAGGTGCGGGCGCTGGCCCAGCGCAGCGCCAGTGCCGCCCGCGAGATCAAGACGCTGATCACCGACAGCCTGCAACAGGTCGATCAGGGCACCACGCTGGTCGACCAGGCCGGGCAGACCATGGGGGAGATCGTCGATGCGATCCGCCGCGTCAGCGACATCGTGGCCGAGATCAGCGCCGCCAGCACCGAGCAGAGCACCGGCGTGAGCCAGGTGGGCCAGGCGGTGTCGCAGATGGACCAGGCGACGCAGCAGAACGCCGCGCTGGTCGAGGAAAGCGCGGCCGCGGCCGAAAGCCTGAAACAGCAGGCGCGGCAGCTGGTCGACGCGGTGGCGGTGTTCCGGCTGGATGGCGGGGCGGGCGCGATGGCGGCCTTGCCCGCGGCTGTCGCCCCGGTTGCGCCGCAGGCATCCCGCGTGACGCCCCGCGCGGTTGCGCCTCGTGCCGGCACCCAGCCGGTTGCGTCCACGCAAGCGGTGGCCCAGGCGGCCAGGGCGCCCGTGCTGACCGACGGGGTCAAGGGGCCGGCTCGCTCGCCCGCCCGGCCTGCCGCGGCGCCCCCGGTGTCTGCCGCGCCCGCCCGGCCCGTGGCCGCCACCGCGCCGTCGGACGACGACTGGGAAACCTTCTGATCAGATGCCCAGCCGGTCGCGCAGGTCGTAGTACAGCGCGCCCAGCGCGGTGAAAGGCACGCGGAACAGCCGCCCGCCCGGGAAGGGCAGATGCGGCAGGCTGGCAAAGGCGTCGAAGCGCTCGGCCTGGCCGCGGATGGCCTCGGCCAGCACCCGGCCGATCAGGTGGGTGAAGGTCACCCCGTGGCCCGAGCACCCCTGCGAGAAGTAAAGGTTGTCCGACAGGCGGCCCACTTGCGGCAGGCGGGACAGCGTCAGCAGGAAGTTGCCGGTCCAGGCGTGGTCGATGCGCACGTCGCGCAGTTGCGGAAAGGTTCGCAGCAGCTTGGGCCGAATGACGGCCTCGATGTGCGCCGGGTCGCGGGCGCCATAGACCACACCACCGCCATACAGCAGCCGCCGGTCGGCCGACAGGCGGAAGTAATCGAGCAGGAAGTTGCAGTCCTCCACGCACCAGTTGGACGGCAGCACCTCGGGGAAGCGGTCACCGAGCGGCTCGGTGGCAATCACCTGGGTGCCGCAGGGCATCGCGCGGGCAGCGAGCTGGGGTTCGAGCTGGCCGATGTAGGCGTTGCAGGCCACGACCACGAAGCGGGCCTTCACCTGGCCCTGCGCGGTGTGGACGATGGCGGGTTCGCCCCGGTCGATGCGGGTGACGGCCGTGCCCTCATGGATGACCCCACCGAGCGACTCGAAGGCCATGGCCTCGCCCTGGGCCAGGCGCAGCGGGTGCACATGGCCGGTACTGCGGTCCAGCAGGCCGGCGCGGTAGCGGCGCGATCCCACGGCGGCCTCGGTCTCGCGGGCATCGAGCAGCGCAAGCTCGCGGTGGCCCAGCCTTTCCCACAGCGCCTGGTGCGCTTCAAGTTGGCGCACCTGCCGGGCGGTCAGCGCGGTGAACAGCCCGCCGGGCTGGAAGTGGCAGTCCAGCTGGTATTGCGCGATGCGGGCCTTGATGATGGCGGCCCCTTCGAAGGCCATGGCCCCCAGGGCCCGCGCCGCTTCGGGACCGTGCCGGGCCTCGATCACATCGATGTCGCGCGAGTAGCTGTGCACCAGCTGGCCACCGTTGCGGCCCGATGCGCCCCATCCCACCCGGGCGGCTTCCAGCACCACCACGCGCAGGCCGGCTTCTGCCAGGTGCAGGGCCGTGGACAACCCGGTGTAGCCGGCGCCGATGATGCAGACGTCGGCCTCGACCGCGCCCTGCAACGGGGGCCGTGCCGGCTGAGGCAGGCCGGAGGCTGCGTAGTACGACGGTGCATGGGGCGGCAGCGACATGGCAGGCTGTGACATGCGGACGGGACGGGATGCAGGTGTGACCATGGTGTGACGCCAAGCAAGGACGACGCCAGACGACCCGCTCAGCGGGTGCCGAGCCAGTCGATCAGCGGGGCCCACTGCGCCAGGTCTTTCTCGACCTTGGCGGCCGGCACGTCCCAGAGGCTCAGGCCGTGGGCGGCCAGGTGGGCGTAGTTCTGCGTGTCGCGCAGCAGCGTGATCAGCGGGATGTCGAGCGTGCCGAGGAAGGTGCGCAGGTGCTCGGTGGCCTTGGTGTGGTCCTTGATGCGGTTGCCGACCACGCCGAACTGCTTGCCCTCCGCGTGCCCCTTGCGGGCCAGCGCGGCCAGGAAGTCTTGCGTGGCGTAGATGTCGAACAGGCTGGCCTGCAGCGGCACGATCACCTTGTCGGCCAGCTTCATCACCGCATCCAGCCCCTTGCCGTGCAGGCCGGCCGGCGTGTCGAGCACCACGTGGGTCGTGCCCTTGGGCGGCCGCGCGATGTGGTCGGCGGAGATGTCCCATGTCACGACGCGCGGCAGCTCGGGGGCGCGCAGCCGCAGCCACAGGCGCGACGACTGCTGGCGGTCGACGTCACCCAGCATCACGGCGTGGCCCTGCCGTGCGAAGTACCCCGCGATGTTGCTCGACAGCGTGGACTTGCCCACGCCCCCTTTCGGATTGGCGACCACGATCACCGGCATGACATCCCTCCCTGTGCGGACCAGGGCATTGTGGCGCAAGCGCGGGGGCTTGGCTGCAGGGTGTGGACGCGGCCGCCGGATTGGATAGAGTGGGGGGCAGCGTGGACCCAGGAGCGAACCCGATGACGACGAGCCCCCCGACCCCCAGCGCCCGCCTGTGGCGCGACCGTGCCGATGCGCTGCTGGCCGAAGCCCGACTGGACGGCCGCGCCCTGATCGGCGGCGAACGTGTGGCCGCGGCCGACGGCCAGACCTTTGCCTGCCATTCGCCGATCGACGGGCGGCTGCTGACGACCGTGGCGCGGGGCCAGCAGGCGGACGTGGATGCCGCGGTGCGCGCCGCACGCCGCGCTTTCGACGACGGCCGCTGGGCGCGCAAGGCGCCGGCCGTGCGCAAGCGCATCCTGCTGCGCTTTGCCGAGCTGATCACGCAGCACAAGGACGAGCTGGCGTTGCTCGAAACGCTCGACATGGGCAAGCCCATCCAGTACAGCCTCAGCGTGGACGTGCCCGCCGCGGCGCGCTGCATCGCCTGGTATGCCGAGGCCATCGACAAGGTGTACGACGAAATCGCGCCGACACCGGCCAATGCACTGGCGCTGATCCAGCGCGAGCCGGTGGGGGTGGTGGGCGCCATCGTGCCGTGGAACTACCCGATGATCATGGCCGCCTGGAAGCTGGGCCCCGCGCTGGCGTGCGGCAACAGCGTGGTGTTGAAGCCCTCGGAGAAATCGCCGCTGACGGCGCTGCGGCTGGCCGAGTTGGCGCTGAAGGCCGGTGTGCCGGAAGGCGTGTTCAACGTCGTGCCGGGCTACGGGCACGAGGCGGGCGAGGCGCTGGCACTGCACATGGACGTCGACGCCCTGGGCTTCACGGGGTCGACCCGCGTGGGCCGCAAGATGCTGGAGTACGCCGGCCGCAGCAACCTCAAGCGCGTGTTCAACGAACTGGGAGGCAAGTCGGCCGTGCTGCTGTTCGACGACTTCGATGACCTGGACCGCGCCGCGGCCACGGTGGCGGGCAGCCTGTTCTTCAACCAGGGCGAGTCCTGCAACGCACCGTCGCGCCTGCTGGTGCACGAGGCCATTGCCGACGCGGTGGTGGAGCGCATCGTGGCGCTCACGCCGCGCTACCAGCCGGCCGATCCGCTGTCGACGGCCACGGTGATGGGCGCGCTGGTCGACGAGGGGCAGTTGCGCACGGTGACGGGCTACATCGCGCAGGGCGTGGCGCAGGGCGCGCGGCTGCTGGCCGGCGGGCGCCAGGCCCTGGCCGAAACCGGCGGCCACTATGTGGAGCCGACGGTGTTCGATGGCGTGCGCAACGACATGGCGATCGCCCGCGAGGAGATCTTCGGGCCGGTGCTCAGCGTGATCCGCTTTGCCGATGAAGCTCAGGCCGTGAGCCTGGCCAATGACTCGTCCTATGGCCTGCAGGCCAGCGTGTGGAGCCGCAGCCTCGACCGCGCTCACCGCGTGGCGCGTGCGCTGCGGGCCGGCACGGTCCACGTCAACCAGTACGACGACGACGACATCACCGTGCCGTTCGGCGGCGTCAAGCAGTCGGGCAACGGGCGGGACAAGTCGCTGCATGCGCTCGACAAGTACACCGAGCTGAAGACGACCTGGATCCGGCTCGAAGGCGCGTGAAGCCTCAGCGGGCGGCAGCCCGCACGGCGGCGGCGACCTCGGCCTGTGTGGCCAGCGCGGCCTCGCGCCAGGCGGGTTCGGCCTCGGTGGCGCGTTGCACGGCGCGCTGGGCCGCGGCCTCGGCGCCGGGCAGGTCACCCAGCTGCAGACGGGCGGCGGCGAGGTTGTTCCATGCGGCGGCACTGTCGGTGCGCTGGGCCACCGCGGCAAAGGTGGCGGCTGCACGGGGCAGGTCGCCGGCAGTCACATGGCTGTTGCCCAGGCCCAGACCGAGCACCGGGTCGTCGGGCCAGCGGGTGACGGCGGCCTCCCAGGCTGTCACGGCCCGCGCAGGGGGCGCCACCAGGCCAAAGCCGAGCAGCGCGTCGCGCACGGCGGCGGGTTCTGCCGTCGCGGGCAGTTCGCCGGGCGGCAGGGCCACGAAGGCCCAGTGCCGCGAGCGGGCCCACGTGTGTTCGAAGGTGGCCAGCGGCAGGCGTTGCTCGCGTGTTTCGCCCGAGCGCAGCAGGATCTCGCGCTGGTCGAGGTCGTAGCCCACCACCACGGCGTAGTGCCACATCGGCGCGATCGGCAGGCTCAGGTTGAGCAGCACGCCCACCGGGTGACCCGCGGCCACCTCGCGCAGCACGGCCGCGAGCCGGGGCGGCAGCAGGGTCGACACCGCGTCGTGCGCGCGCCCGGCCGCCAGCATCTCGAGCTGCAGGCTGCCGCCGCGCCCGGGCACGAACACGGCGCGTGCCAGCGTGTCCGGGCTCACAGGCCGGCCGGTGTGCTGAAGCAGCGTCGCCAGCACCGCCGGGCCGCATTGCAGCGCCGTCTGCGGGAAGAACGGCACCGCTGTGAGGTTCAAGCGGCGGGGCAGGTCGGCAGGCGGCTGCGCCAGCACCGCCTCGGTCTGTCGCGCTTCAAAGCCGGCCAGCGTGCCGCAACCCGTCAGGCCGAGCGCCACCATTGCCGTGGCCGCGGCCCGTGCGAGCCGCGGCCACTGGCGGGCCTGCCCTGCATGCACGCCGATCAGCGCACCGAACGGGTGAAGGGAAAGACCTTGGTGAGGCCGAGGATGTCCGTCACCAGCAGGATCAGGAAGATGAACACGATGGTGCCCAGCACGTCGCTGGCCCCTGCGGGGGCGGTGTCCAGCGTGTCGGCCAGGTGGGCCACTTCGGCGTCGGTCAGCGACGCGATGCGGGCGCGGGCGTCATCCAGGTTCACGCCCTTGGCGGCCAGGGCCTCGGCGACGTCGGCGCGCTCCAGCGTGGCCAGCACATGGGCGCGGCGCTGGGCGGACTCGGCCTGTGCAGCCTGGCCGGCGACGGCTTCGGTGGCGATCAGGCCCGCGTGCGCGGCCTGCAGGCCGGCGGTGTGGCTCAGGGCGGCGGCCACCATCCAGGCGACCCACTTCTTCTGCTTGTTCATGGCACTTCCTTGTCTCGAGGGGAGGGCAGCGCACCCGGATGGGGGCGCCTTGTCGGGAAAGCATACCGCCGGGGGGCGGCCCTGCACCAGGCGGATCGGTAAGCAAGCGTGACCGGGCGGCCGGTCGGTTTTGCGGCCAGAATCTCGGGCATGTCTGCCGCGCCCGTTCTTGATGTTGTCTGCCTGTGTGCCGCCTGGTGTGGCACCTGCCGCGAGTACGAAGCCCTGTTTGCCGCCTTGCAGCAGGGCGCGCCCAGCCACCGCTATCGCTGGATCGACATCGAGGACGAAGCCGATCTGGTGGGCGACATCGACGTCGAGACCTTTCCGACGCTGATGGTGGCGTGGCAGGGGCGCGTGCTGTTTGCCGGGCCCGTGCTGCCCCGCCTGGGGGATGCACAGCGCCTGCTGGCCGTGCAGGCCGAGCGGGTGAGCGCCTGGGTGGCGGCCGGGCAGACGCCGGCCCAGCCGGTGCTGGGCTTGCCCGCGGACCAGACCGAGGCCTACGTGGCCCTGGCGGCCGCCTTGCGCTGAGCGGGGCGCTCAGGACACGACGGTCGGTTCGAGCAGGCTGGTTTCCAGCCGCAGGTCAGGGGGCGTCCAGGCGGCCAGCCAGTCGGCGAACTCGTCGGCGGGCATCGGCCGGGCGATGAAATAGCCCTGAGCCTCGTCGCACGCCAGGCTGGCCAGGATGCGCAGCGCCTTCACGCTCTCGATGCCTTCGGCCACCACGGTGAGGCCCAGGTTGTGCGCCAGGTCGATGGTCGAGCGCACGATCTTGGCGTCCTGCACATCGCTCTCCATGTTCATCACGAAGGAGCGGTCGATCTTCAGTTCGTCGACCGGCAGGCGCTTGAGGTAGGCCAGTGAAGAGTAGCCGGTGCCGAAGTCGTCGATGGACAGCTTCAGGCCCATCTGATGCAGACGGTCGAGCGTGCCGAGGGCGCGTTGCGGGTCGTCCATGATGGCGCTTTCTGTGATCTCGAGCACCAGCCCCGCCGGGTCGATGGCGTGGCGCGCCAGCAGCGATTCGATCTTGGCGGGCAGCTCCTGGTCCATCAGATCGCGCGTCGACAGGTTGACGGCGATCTTCAGCGTGTGGCCCCGGGCGGCGAGTGCCTGTGCGGCATCGGCGACGGCTTCGAGCACCCACATGCTCAGCACGCGGATGAAGCCCGTCTGCTCGGCAAAGGGAATGAAGCGCATCGGCGGCACCATGCCCCGTTCCGGGTGCAGCCAGCGGATCAGGGCCTCGGCGCCGACCACCCGGCCCGTGCGCAGGTCGAGCTTGGGCTGCAGGAACAGGCGCAGTTGCCCGTGATCGACCGCGTGGCGCAGCTCGCCCAGCAGGGTCAGCGATTCCTGGCTGCCCGAGTCGAGGCCGGCCTGGTAGGTGATGACCCCCGCCTGGCGCTGCTTGGCGGCGTACATCGCCACCTCGGCGCGGGCCAGCAGTTCGTCGGCCTGACGGCCGTGTTCGGGGCACACGACGATGCCGATACCGGCCCCGAGGTCCACCGTGTGGTCGTCCAGCGTCATGGGGTGCTCGAAGGCCGCCAGGATGGCCGCCGCGACGGCCTGGGCCTCGGTGGCGCCATGGCCGGGCAGCAGGATGGCGAACTCGTCGCCCCCCAGGCGGGCCAGCACGGCGTGGCGGCCGTACAGCACGCTGTGCCGCAGGCGTTCGGCCACGGCGCGCAGCAGGCGGTCGCCGAAGCGGTGGCCCAGCACGTCGTTGACGTGCTTGAAGCGGTCGAGGTCGAGCATGAGCACGGCGCAGGGCTCGCCGGTGGCGGCCGTCGCCTCCACCGCGGCGCGCAGGTCGAGCCGGAACTGTTCGCGGTTGGGCAGGTCGGTGAGGTGGTCTTCATAGGCCAGGCGACGCACCTCGCGGGCACGCACCTGCAAGGCCACCCGCATGGTCTCGAAGGATTGGGCCAGCTCGCCGATCTCGTCGCGGCTGTGCAGGGTCACTGCGTCGTCGTAATGCCCCTGTTCCAGCCGGCGCGCCGATTTGGACAGCACCCGCAGCGGCGTGGTGATGTGGCGCGCCGTGATGACGCTGCCGACGGCAAACACAGCGACCCCCAGCAGCGACAGGCCCAACAGGACTTCCTGCAGCGCCTCGTAGGGTGCGAGCGCCTCGTCCACCGACCGCATGAGCAGCGCGCTGACCGCGGCCGGGCCCTCCACGCCCGGCAGGGGCACGGCCCGGGTGTCGAACTCGGCCCCGTTCAGGCGCACGGTGCGGTGGCGTTCCTGCCGCCGCACATCGAAGTCGGCGGCCTCGGGCTGCCAGGCGGTGCCCAGCGCGCGCAACTCCGCGGCCTGGCGGGTCGACATCAGCGTGTGCCATGGCGCGTCGGCCTGCTTCTGCATCAGCGCAGCGTCCAGGCCGGAGAGGCTTTTCACGTCCTGCAGCAGGGTGTCGCCCACAGCGAAGGCCATGCCCACCCAGCCGATGACCGCCGGCGCACGCACCGGCACGGCGACGATCTGGTAGGGCTGCCCGGCGATCACCTCGAACAGCGAGGTGTCGGCCTGGCCTTCGTGATTGCGCCGTGCGTAGCGTTCGATGGCTTGCACGAAGCGCGCACCGCGCGGGTCGGTGGCGGCCACCAGGCGGAAGTCGGCATCGGTGTAGGCCGCCATGGTGGCCTGGACGCGCTCGGCGCTGTTGGCCAGCGCCGACTGAACGGTGTCCGCATCACCGCTGGCAATCGCAGCGCGGAAGCCGTAGTCGGACGCCAGCACGCCGGTGGCCTGTCTCAGGTTGTCGTCGTTCTGCTTCAGCAGGCGATCCAGCACGCGCTGGGCGGTCTGCAGCTCGGCGTGGATGTCCTTGCGGGCGTTGCGCTCGATGTGCTCGTCAATCACCCACCACGCCGCGACCTGGATGGCGACGATGAGACCCAGGAAGACCGCGACGATGCGGGCCTGGAGACTGCGCAGGATGGCGGGCATGCCGGCCGGGGGCTTCAGGGGGCGTGTCAGGGCGCGCGACCGGGGCCGCGCCGCGTGGTGGGCGGCGCAGGGTGCGGTGCGTCATCGCGCACCCACACGGCCATGGCGCGGTGAAGCCAGTGTCCGTCGGCCGCTGCCGCCGTGTGCGGGCTGCCTTGCCCGGCGGAAGGCGGCGCCGCACTCGGGGCGCGGCCGGCGGGCTGAGGAGACCAGGGCGTGCGGGTGGACATGATGCGGCGACGTCAGGTGTAAGGGCTTGTTGCTGTTATCGGTCATCTTGACCGATCCTTGACGTGCCTGACGTAGGCAGAAAACCCAGCAAAACGGGCCTGTTCGTGCGAAAGCTCACGCGGCCGCGCGGGTCTGCAGGGTGTGCAGCAGTTCGGCATCCAGGCGCGCCAGGAAGTCCCGCACGTCCGCTGCGTCGACCTCGTCGTTCTGATGAATGACCGTGAGTAGCTGACGACCCTGAAGGCTCAGCGTCCCGATCAGGACGGCGGTGCTCACGGTGGCTGGCCAGAACTCGGTGACGCGCAGGGTGGCGTCCTTCGGGTTGATGAACTCGGCCGAGCCCAGGTTGGTGAGGTGGCAGCTGACGGGCGCAAATCGTTGACGCCGCTTGGCCTGCACGATGAGGCGGCTGTAGAGCCGGCGCCCCATCAGCGGCAGCCATTCGTACACCGTCAAGGGCAGCGCGTAGTCGCGCCGTTCGTACCGGGCGAGCTGGTCGCGCACCTGGCCATCGAGCGAGGCCATCTGGGCAGGCAGGTCATCCTGGCGCCGGCCCCGCACCACGAAGGAGTGCACGTGGTTGCCGATCTCCGGCGCCTGGCCAGCCGGGAAATGGCGACGCAGGTCGACGGACAGCCGGATCGCCGCGCGTGCGGCCGGGTCGTCCGGTGCCTGCCGCAGGAAGACCTGGGCGACCAGACCCAGCAGCAGCGTGTTGACGGTGGTGCCATGGGCCTTGGCGAGCGCCTTGATGGCCTCGGCCGGGGCGGCCAGCTCATGGTGGTGGACGGTGCACGTGGTGAAACGCGGCGAGGCGCGCCGGGCCAGGCCGAGCACCCGGGTGCCGGCCGCCTCGCGGGCGTCGGCGCGGGTCTGGCGCACGAAGCGGCCAATGCTGGCGGGCCACTGCCACCAGGCTTTCGGGCGCACGGCGGGCGCCATCGACTCGCTCTGCAGCGGCATGGGCGGGATCGGGTGGCCATTGAGCCGGGCCACCAGCGCGCCCACGAACTGCACCATCGAGCGGCCGTCGCCAATGATGTGGTGGGCCGAGAAGGCCAGCACGGGCTGGGTGGGGTGGGGCAGCAGGCGGGCGCGCCAGGGCAGGCCGCGCTCCATTGGCATCGGGTCGTTGAGCAGGCGCGTGTGCCAGGCCTGCAGCGCCGTGCGCGAGGTGCCATCCACGTCGTGCTGCACCTGGAAGGCGTCGTCGAGCAACGCGTCGATGTGGGCGTCGTCGGGCAGGATGCGCAGCGCGTGGCTGAACGCGGTGGGCTCCATGACGCCACGCAGGCGCGGGCAGGCGCTGGTCAGTTCGCGCAGCGCCTGGCGCACCCGCGCCGGATCCAGCGGGCCGTTGAAGCGCAGCACATACGGTTGGTGGATGGAGCCCAGATAGCCCTCGCACGCCCAGTAGAGGTGCTCGGAGCGGTTGAGGGCCTGGAAGTCGTCGGCGTGGCTCACGGCGGTACGTCTCGGATCGTGGGCAAAGCGGGGGCGAGCCCCGGTGCGGCGGCGCGTTGAATGCCGTGCGATCCACTGTAGCCAGCGCAGGCTGGCCAGCCCCTCAGGGCTTTCCTTGGCGAGCCCCCCGAGCTTGAGGGGGCCGCCTGCCGTCAGACGCGGGCCGGTGGCGCCACGGTGCGGCTCAGTTGCTGCGCCAGCCGGCGCAGGGCGTCCCACGGGTCTTCCGGCCATTGCGGGTGCCGCAGGCCCTTGACGATGCCGTCGACGATGCTGGCGTTGGCCACGAGGCGGGCCAGCGTGCCCAGACGGGCCTTCGGCAGGATGCGCTCGAACAGGCGCTCGCGCGGGCCCCACACACGCTGCTCGCGCAACACCATGGGCAGCGGCTTGCCACCGTCGAGCGCCTGGCGGGCGCGGTACAGCCCGAGGATGTCGTCGGCCAGCGCCCAGTGCACCAGCACCGGCGCCTCGCCCTCGGCCTGCAGGCCGTCGATCATGCGCAGCGTGCGGTGCAGCTGCCCCGACAACACGGCTTCGCTGAGCTTGAAGACGTTGAAGCGCGCGACGTCGACCACGGCCTCCTCGATCTGCTCGATGGTCAGCGTACCGGGCGGATGCAGCAGGCCCAGCTTGACGATTTCCTGATGGGCGGCCAGCAGGTTGCCTTCCACCCGGTCGGCAAAGAAGGCGAGCGTGCGCTGGCCCGCCTCGCCGGCTTCCACCTGCTGGCCCTGGGCGGCCAGGCGCTGGGCGATCCACACCGGCAGCTGGCTGCGTTCGATCGGGTCGCAGCGCAGGGTCACGCCGATGCCGTCGAGCGCCGTGAACCAGGCGCTGCTCATCTGGGTCTTGTCGAGCCGCGGCAGCGTGATCAGGGTGACGACGGCGTCGTTGCCGGCGGCCGTGTCGCAGTACTGCTGCAGCGCTTGCGAGCCGTCCTTGCCCGGCTTGCCGGAGGGGATGCGGATGTCGATGAACTGGCGGTCGCCGAAGAGCGACATCTCGCTGGCCGCGCCCAGCAGGCTGGACCAGTCGAAGTGTGCACCGCTGACCGTGTGCACCTGGCGCTCGGTGTGGCCTGCGGCGCGCGCGGCAGCGCGGATGGCGTCGCCCGCCTCCTGCACCAGCAGGGCCTCGTCACCATGGAGGGTGTAGACCGGCTTGAGCGTGCCGCCGCACTTCTGCAGGTGGGCGGCGAGCTGGTCGTGGCGCAGTTGCATGGGCGGCGGCGGTCAGCGGGCGCTGTCGCGCGAGGGCGTGACCGGCGTCGGCACGCGGCGGTCGACCTCCGGCGGGGCGGCCATCGGCTCGGGCGGCGAGGGCAGCTGGGCCGGCTCGATCGCGGCCAGGCGGCGCAGCACCTGGTTGACGATGTCGGTCTGCATGGCCTTCTGCAAGGCTTCGGACTCGTCCTGCTTGGCCAGCGCGTCCTGCTCGGTGTAGGTCAGGTCGTTGGCCATGGCGATGTCGCTGGCGGGCACGAGGATGCTGCCGTCACTGCGTCGCACCTGAAAGCGCAGCTTGATGCGGGCCGTCATGCCGCGGACCTGGCCGTAGCGGGTGGTGGAGCTGACCACCATGTCGCGCGTGTCGCCCAGGGCTTCGAAGACGATGTGGCCCACGGGCACGCTGGCGCTGGAGGCGGCCTGGGCCGCTTCCAGCGTGCTGCCCACCACGCGCACGCCGGTGTTCTCGAGGGCGCGGGCCAGCTCGGTGGCCAGCGGCGAGGTGCGCGCAAAGCCGGTCAGCTGGATGGTCTGGAAGGCCATGCCGTACTGACCGCGCATGCGAAAGCCACAGCCGGCAAGCGCCACGCCGCCCAGGCCCAGGCTCATCCAGCGAGCCAGCCAGGTGCGGCGCGAGACAGAAGTGGGGTGGGCTGCCATCAGATCACCACGTTGACCAGGCGGCCCGGCACCACGATGACCTTCTTGGCCGGCTTGCCCTCGGCAAACTTGGCGAAGTCCTCGCTGGCCAGCGCGGCGGCCTCGATGGCGGCCTTGTCGGCCTGCGGGCTGACCTTGATCGAGCCGCGCAGCTTGCCGTTGACCTGCAGCATCAGCTCGATCTCGTCCTGCACCAGGGCCGAGGCATCGACCTGGGGCCACGGGGTGTCCAGCAGGTCGCCCAGCTGTTCGGCGTAGCCGAGCTCGCTCCACAGCGCGTGCGCCAGGTGCGGCGTGGCCGGGTACAGCACGCGCACCAGGATGCCGAAGCCCTCGATCAGCGCGATCTGGCCATCGGGCGTGTCGCCGCCCTTGAAGCCTTCCAGCGCGTTGAGCATCTTCATCGCACCGGAGACCACGGTGTTGTACTGCATGCGCTGGTAGTCGTAGTCCACCTGCTTGAGCACGGTGTGGATCTCCAGGCGCAGCGCCTTGGCGTCCTTGCCGAAGGCCACGTCGGCCAGCTTGCCGGCACCCGCGGCGACGGGCAGCGTGCTGGCGAAGTCGAGGTTGCGCAGCTTCACGCCGAAGTTCCACACGCGGCGCAGGAAGCGGTAGCTGCCTTCCACGGCGGCGTCGTTCCACTCCAGCGTCAGCTCGGGCGGCGCGGTGAACATGGTGTACAGGCGGGCCGTGTCGGCGCCGTACTTCTCGATCAGCTCCTGCGGGTCGATGCCGTTGTTCTTCGACTTCGACATCGTGCCCACGCCTTCGTAGTCGATGGCGGTGCCCACGGGAAGCTGGCCGTCGGCGCTGTCGACGGCGTTGATGAGCCTGGCGCCCACCACCTTGCCGGCGTCGTCCATCACGTGCTCGACGTCATGGGGCCAGAAGTACTCCTTGCCACCCTTGGCAGTACGGCGCGAGTAGATGTGGTTGAGCACCATGCCCTGCGTGAGCAGCTTCTTGAAGGGCTCGTCCACCTTGATTAGGCCGAGGTCGCGCATGACCTTGGTCCAGAAGCGGGCGTACAGCAGGTGCAGGATGGCGTGCTCGATGCCGCCGATGTACTGGTCCATGCCGCCGTCGGCCATCCAGTAGTCGGTGCGGGCGTCGACCATGGCGCCTTGGTTGTCGGCACAGGTGTAGCGCAGGAAGTACCAGCTCGAGTCCACGAAGGTGTCCATCGTGTCGGTCTCGCGCTGGGCGGGCTTGCCGCACTTCGGGCAGCCCACGTTCAGGAAGTCGGGGCGCGACTTCAGCGGGTTGCCGCTGCCATCGGGCACCACGTCTTCCGGCAGGCGCACGGGCAGGTCCTGCTCGGGCACCGGCACCGGGCCGCAGTCGGCGCAGTGGATGATGGGGATCGGGGTGCCCCAGTAGCGCTGGCGGCTGATGCCCCAGTCGCGCAGGCGCCAGGTGGTCTTCTTCTCGCCCACGCCCTTGGCGATGAGGATCTCGGCGACCTTGTTGACGGCGTCCTTGTGGCCCAGGCCATCGAGTTCGCCCGAGTTGACGCACACGCCCTTGAGCTTGTCGCCGTACCACTCTTGCCAGGCTTCGGTCGAGAAGGTTTCGCCTTCCACGGCGATGACCTGCTGGATCGCGATGCCGTACTTCTTCGCAAAGGCGAAGTCGCGCTCGTCGTGCGCAGGCACGCCCATCACGGCGCCGTCGCCATAGGACATCAGCACGTAGTTGCCGACCCAGACTTCGACCTGCTGGCCGGTGATCGGGTGGGTGACGAACAGGCCGGTGGGCACGCCCTTCTTCTCTTGCGTGGCCAGCTCGGCCTCGGTGGTGCCGCCGGTCTTGCACTCGTCGATGAAGGCCTGCACTTCGGGCTTGGTGGCAGCGGCGTGCAGGGCCAGCGGGTGCTCGGCCGCCACGGCGCAGAAGGTCACGCCCATGATGGTGTCGGCGCGCGTGGTGAAGACCCACAGCTGGCCGTTGTTGATCAATGCACCCGAAGCGTCCTTGATGTCGTGCGCGAACGCAAAGCGCACGCCCTCGGACTTGCCGATCCAGTTCTCCTGCATCAGGCGCACGCGCTCGGGCCAGCCGGCGAGGTAGTTCTTGTCCTCGGGGTTGGCCACGGCGCTCAGGAGCTCGTCGGCGTACTTGGTGATGTTCAGGTAGTAGCCGGGGATCTCGCGCTTCTCGACTGGCGCGCCCGAGCGCCAGCCCTTGCCGTCGATCACCTGCTCGTTGGCCAGCACGGTCTGGTCGACCGGGTCCCAGTTCACCGTCTGCGTGCGGCGCTCGCAGATGCCGGCTTCCAGCATCTTGATGAACAGCCACTGGTTCCATTTGTAGTACTCGGGCTGGCAGGTGGCGATCTCGCGCGACCAGTCGATCGCCAGCCCCATCGCCTTCATCTGCTTCTTCATGTAGGCGATGTTGTCGTACGTCCAGGCGGCGGGCGGCACCTTGTTCTTGAGCGCGGCGTTCTCGGCGGGCAGACCGAACGCGTCCCAGCCCATGGGCATCAGCACGTTGTGACCGTTCATGCGCAGGTAGCGCGTGAGCATGTCGTTGATCGTGTAGTTGCGCACGTGGCCCATGTGCAGCTTGCCCGAGGGGTAGGGCAGCATCGAGCAGGCGTAGAAGGCCTTCTTCGACGTGTCCTCGGTGACCCGATAGGCATCGGCGTCGGCCCAGTGCTGCTGGGCACGGGCTTCGACGGCACGCGGGTCGTAGGTCTGGGTTTCGTTGTGTGCGCTCATGGGACGACGTGGGCGGTGGGCCGCCAAGACAAGAGCAGGCCGGCGCCCGCCATGGGGTGCCGGCCTGTGGAATCACGGATCCAGGGATTATAGGAACCGGGCGCACGGCCCGGCGCCCGCCTTACGCCAGTCCTTCGGCCTTCAGCGCCCGCTGCACCGCCGGGCGTGCGCCCACGCGGGCCTGGAAGGCCTGCAGCTGGGGCCACGGGGTCAGGTCCAGCTTGATGAGCCGGGCCCAGCCCAGCACGACGAACAGGTAGATGTCGGCCACGCTGTAGCCCTCGGGCAGCAGGTATTCGCGGCCAGCCAGTTCGGTGTTGATGTAGCCCAGACGCCGTTCCAGGTTGGCCCTCGCGGCATCCTTCATCTCGGGCGTGGAGTCGGGCTTGAAGAAAGGCGTGAAGCTCTTGTGCACCTCGGTGCCGATGAAGGTCAGCCAGCTCTGCAGCTGGTAGCGCGCCAGCGTGCCGTTGGCCGGGGCGAGCTGCTTGTCGGGCACCTGGTCGGCCAGGTACTGCACGATGGCCGGGCCTTCGGTCAGCAGCACGCCGTTGTCCAGCACCAGGGCCGGCACGTAACCCTTGGGGTTGATTTCGCTGTAATCGGCGCCGCTGGCCGTGGTCTTCTTGCGCAGGTCGACCTGCTCGGTCTCGAACGGCAGACCGGATTCTTCCAGCACGATGTGCGGCGACAGCGAGCAGACGCCAGGTGAGAAATAAAGCTTCAAGGGGGATCTCCTCAGGTGAAGAAGGCAGGGCGATTGTCTGCCGCCTGCGCAATTCCCATCGGGGCGTCAGGGCTTGTGTCGATCAGGCCTTGATGCGCTGGCGTCCGGTCTGGCGCTGCTGCCGCTCCACCCGGCGCACGAAGCCGCGCACCAGGCGCGCGAACAGCGCTGGCTGCTGCAGCGGCAGCCAGTGGCCGGCATCCACCTCGACCCGGTGCAGCTGCGGCACCCAGCGTGCCAAGTGGGCCGGGTCGCTCAAGGCCGGGCCGACAAAGCGGTCGCGCAGGGGCACGATGACCTGCACCGGGGCGTGCGCGTGGCGGTCGCCCGGCCCCAGCAGCCGGGGCAGCATGTTGGCGCGGTAAAGCCGCATGCCGCGCACGCCGTCGGCGGTCTGGCCGGCGCGTTGCTCTGCCGGCGTGCGCTCCAGCCAGCGCAGCCAGCGCGACCAGTGCGGTCCCATCACCGTGTGCCACATCACGGTGGGCAGCACCGGCAGGTGGAAGAAGGCGATGTACCAGGAGCGCAGGCCCTGCATCAGGTACTGCGCCAGGTGGCGGGGCGTGGGGCGGCGCAGGCGGTCGCGCATCCAGTGGCCGGCGTGGTCGAGGCAAGGCCCCGAGCAACTGGAGTAGGACGCAATGCGGCCCCGCAGGGTCGGGTCGGTCACGGCCTCCCAGCCCTGGATCGAGCCCCAGTCGTGCGCCACCAGGTGCACGGGTCGGTCGGGGCTGGTGGCGTCGATCACGGCGCGCAGGTCGGCCACCAGGCGCGGCAGGCGGTAGTCGGCGGTGCGGGCGGGCACGAACGAGGCGCCCGCGCCGCGCACGTCGTAGGCGACGACATGCCACTGGTCGGCCAGCAGCGGCGCGATCTTCGACCAGATGCCGCTGTGATCGGGGTAGCCGTGGATGAGGACGATGGTGCTGCGCCCGCTTTCACCCCATTGCTGCACGGCCAGCGGGCCGTCGGGACCGGAAACGAGGCGGGTGCGGGGGACGAGGGCGGAGGGCATGGGCGGAGACCTCGAGGGGAAACCGCCCATGGTAGGGACCTGCTGGCGTCATGGGGGCTGCGACGGCGACGTTCGGGGCGCCCGCACGACGCCCCACCCCGTTTCAGTGCGCTGACGCCGGCAATCCGAAGAGGTGATCGAACACCCAGTTGAAGCAGAAGGTGTAGACGAGGAACAGCGCCACCAGCCCGAGGTCGGTGAGAAAGGCGTCCCACCAGCCCATGTCGAGCGACCAGGCGATCACGGGCAGGGTCATCATCACCAGCCCGCCTTCGTAGCCGATCGCGTGCAGCGCGCGCCGGCGCGGCGTGCGTCGGCGGTCGGTCTGCCGCCGCTCCCACGCCTCGAACAGCGTGTTGAAGGCCATGTTCCACAGCACGGCGATCACCGAGCAGGCGATGGCGAACGGCCCGGTTTCGGCCAGGCCCTTGCCGGTGACCGGCTGCATCAGCACGGCCAGCATCAGGATGGCGACGCCTTCGTACAGGGTGGCGTGAACGACCTTGCGCCGGACGCCTTGCATGCCGGCGCTCATGGCGCGATCGTCAGGGCGACGTCCCATTCCTGCAGCAACTGGGGGAAGGGCGGCGGGGGCAGGGCTTCGGTGAACACGCGGCGCATGTCCTTCAGGTGGCCGACGCGGGCGAGCGCGGTCTGGCTGAACTTGCTGACGTCGGCGACCAGCCAGGTGGCGCGGGCCTGGGCCTGCATGGCCTGCGCAACGGGCAGTTCGCGCTGGTCGCGGTCGCGCAGGCTGCCGTCGGGGTCGATGCCCAGCGTGGTCTGGATGGCCAGGTCGACCTTGAACTGCCTGAGGAAGTCGACCGTGCTGTCGCCTTCCATGGCGCTGTCGCGCGAGCGCAGCGTGCCGCCGGCCACGTGCACCTTGCAGTCGCGGTGCTCGTTGAGCACCTGGGCCACGTGGAGGTTGTAGGTGACGACGGTGAGGCCCGGTCGGTTCAGCAGCTCGCGGGCCACGGCCTCGACGGTGGTGCCCACGCCCAGCATCAGCGTGGCGCCCTCGGGGATGGCGGCCACCACCGAACGGGCGATGCGCGCCTTGGCGTCGGCCTGCATGGCCTGCCGCTCCTTCCAGGCGCCCACGCGGGCGGGCTCGCGGGGCAGGCTGACGCCGCCATGAAAGCGCGCCAGCAGCCCGGCGTCGGCCAGGCGCTGCACGTCGCGGCGCACGGTCTGCATCGTCACGTCCAGGCGCTGGGCCAGGCGTTCGACGGACACCGCGCCCCGCGCGCGCACCTCTTCCAGCAGCGCCATCTGACGCGGGTTGGGGCTCCAGGGGGCGGCCGGGCGGATCGGGCTGTTGTCGCTCATCCGGTCGAGGGTATCCGAAAAAATCCGAACACAAAAGAAGACAAACGCGCACTCAGGGGTCATCGGCTTGCAGTCCAATGGGAGCTCTTCCGCGCTGGAGCCCGCTGCCCATGTCGATGCTGTCGTCGCTTGCCTCTTCGCCCGATGAGGCCGTGGACCACCTCTGTGATGTGCTGGTGGTGGGCGGGGGCCTGCATGGCACGGCCGTGGCCCGCGATCTGGCCGGCCGTGGCTGGCGCGTGGCGCTGTGCGAGCAGGACGACCTGGCAGCCCATGCGTCGGGCGCGACCGGCAAGCTGGTGCACGGCGGGCTGCGCGAGCTGGCCCGGCTCGACCTGGGCGGAATGGGCCGGGCCGTGCAGGAGCGCGCCCGCCTTCTGCAGTGTGCGCCCCACCTGATGACGCCGGTGCGTTTGCTGATGCCGCACGACGACGGCATGCGCACCGGTGCGCTCATCCGGCTGGGGCTGTGGTGGCACGACCGGTTGGCCGCAGGCAGCGGGCTGCCTCCCAGCGAAGCGGTCGCCTTGCGTCGCTCTCGACTGGGCGCTTCGCTGCAACCCGCCTGGACGCGCGCCTTCGTTTACACCGAAGTGATGGCCGACGACGCACGGCTGGCGACGCTGTGCGCCCGCGACGCGGCCGAGCGCGGTGCACTGGTGCTGACGCGCACCCGTTGCGACAGTGCGGTGGCCCAGGGTGGCGGCTGGCGCGTCAGGCTGGTGCGCCGGCACCCGGAAGACGGCCGCGTCGTGCAGCGGCTGACCGTTCAGGCACGGGTGGTCGTGAACGCCGCCGGGGCCTGGGCGTCGTCGGTCCTCAGTGGGGTCTTGCAGGTGCCGCCCGCAGCGGTTGCGCGCAAGGGAGGCGAGCCGCCTGGCCTCACGTGGCTGAAAGGCACCCACATCGTCGTGCCCCGCTGTGTGGAGCATGACCACGGCTGCGTGTTCCACACACGCGGCGGGCGCTTCATTTTCGCGCTGCCTTACGAGCGTCACTTCACCCTGATCGGTGCGGCCGAGCAGCCGCACGATGGCCCGCCCGACGGCGTGGCGGCCGAGCCGGACGAGGTCATGGCCCTGTGTCAGGAGGCGAGCCGCTATCTGCGCCGGCCGGTGCAGCCGGGCGACGTGGTGTGGTCCTATGCCGGCCTGCGCGGTGCACTGAAGGCGCCGGGGCGGGGCGAGGAGGGCGCGCACGGTCGGCACCAGCTCCAGCTTCACGCCCGACCGGCTCCGGTGCTCACGGTGTGGGGCGGCAGCCTCTCGTCGTTCCGGCTGCTGGCCGAGCAGGCGGCCGACCAGGTGGGCGACCTGCTGGGCGAACGGCGTCTGGCATGGACGGCGGACGCAGCCCTTCCTGGCGGGCAGTTGGGCGAACTGCTCGACCACACGGTGTCGCCCGAACTGGATCTGATCGCCTTCCAGTCCCGGTTGCGGCAGGTTCACCCCTGGCTGCCGCTGCCGCTGCTGCGCCGCTGGACGCGGGCCTATGGCAGCCGGGTGCTGCGCCTGCTCGACGGCATGCGGGGGCGCGACGACCTCGGCACCGAGGTGCTGCCCGATCTGTTCGAGGCCGAGCTGTACCACCTGCGCCGCCACGAGTGGGCCCTCACGGCCGACGACGTGCTGTGGCGGCGCAGCAAGCTGGGGCTGCACACCACCGTCGCCCAGCATGCGGCGCTGGCCGACTGGTTCGCGCGCCAGCACGCGGGCTGTGAGGGGCAGCCCGATGCCGCCTGGCTGTCGAGCGCGGCGGTGGCCTGACGTCAGTCGGTGTCGCGCGGCATCAGGCAGTGGCCGCGTGCCTGGGCCACGGGGCGCTGGGGGTCGTCCTGCCAGATGTTGACCTGCACCAGGGCCACACGGTTGCCCTGACGCACGGTCGTGCCCTGCACGAACGTGTCGACCGGCTTGGCCGAGCGCAGGTAGGCAATGGCGAAGTCCACGCCGCGCGGCGCGCCCTGCAGACCCGGGTTGGTGGCCAGCAGATGCAGGATCATGCCGGTCTCGCCGAAGCCGGCCAGCACGCCGCCATGCAGCGCGGGCAGGATCGGGTTGCCGATCAGCTCCGGCTTGAAGGGCATGCGGAACACCGGGCCGGCGTCGATCTGCGGCTGCTGGCGCACATCGAGGAAGTCCACATACGGCGAGCGGCCCGGCGGGATGGCGCGCGTTTCCGGCATGTCGGCCGGCTCGCTGCGAAACACCTGGCTGGGCTCGATGCTGGCAGGCGACCCGAGCGAGGCCGCAGCCTGTGCGGGGCTCACGGGCAGGTTCGGTGCGGGCGCGGCCCCACCCCCGGCGCGGCGCTTGTTGGCGGTGGCCCGCATGAAGGTCGCGTTCACCATGGCCACCGGTTCGGCCCGGCCCGGCTGGAACAGCTCGCCCCGCACAAAGGCCACGCTGCGCGACAGACGATGGCACTCGGCGCGGCACACGATTTCTTCGTTGGCCACGGCCGGGCGCAGGTAGTCCATGCGCAGATCCAGCGTGGCGAACGGCTCGATCTCGGCCAGTGCCGTGCCCACCGCCACGCCGCACGCGGTGTCGGCCAGCACGCTCAGCACGCCGGGGTGGATCAGCCCGCGCTCGGTGTCACCCGTCCAGGTGTCGCGCGCGGGCAGGCCCAGGCCGGCGCGGCCCTCGCCGATCTCGGTGACATACATGCCGGAGGCCTGCGCGTACGGGATGCCCTTGATGAAGGCTTCCACCCATTGCAGGCGGCCGTTGTTCGAAAAGATGTCCATGGCGCGTCGGTGTCGGAACAGCGAAAACCGGCATTGTCCACAGCGGGTCAGCCTGTGGCCGCGCCGGTCCGCAAAAGGTAATGGCGCGTTCCGTCACGGTAAGCGCCGTGCACCGGGCTCGCAAGCGCCGGGCTGGGACTGGCGCAGCGTGTCAGCGGCGCGGCTGCAGGTCGATGGCCAGCCCGGTGTCGGTCACGCGCAGGCCGCCCACCTCGTAGCCCATGCGGTCGGCGGTGCGCAGGTCTTCCGGCTTGAACTGGTGGATCACCTGGTCCTGCAGGCGTTCCTCGGCCAGCCAGGCGCCCAGGCGGGTCAGCTGCTGGCGCGCCGCCGCCGGCAGCCCGTTCACATTGATCTCCTCGACGCGGACCTGGCTCAGGCGCACGCTCAGGTCCTGAGGCTCGTAGCGCAGCCCGAAGCTCAGCGCCACCTTGCCGGTGTAGGCCTGCCCCATCAGCAGGTCGCGCGCCTGCAGCGGCACGGCGGCCAGCACCCGGTTGGCCTGCGGCTGCAGCGTCAGCTCGGGCAGGCCGGCCTGCACGTCCAGCAGGTTGAGGAGCCGCTTGGTGCTCGGGAAGCGCTGGCCCAGCTTGCGCAGCAGCTCCTCGCGGGTGATGACCACGGTGCGCGGGCCCAGCAGGCTGGCGCATCCCGCCACGGTGAGGGCCGCGGGCAGCGCAGTCAGGGACAGCAGGCGGCGTCGGGTCAGGCAGGCAGCGGCGTGGTGCATGGCGGTCGGTCCGGTGAGAGGGGTGTGGGCGGTGCGTCCAGCGGGCGCAGGCTGGCGCCGTGCCGGGCCACCCAGTCCTGCAGGCTCAGCACGCGCAGGCCCGTCAGGCGGCGGGCGCGCCCGGCGAGTTTCAGCAGGGCAGCGTCTTTCGTGAACAGCCAGGTGGCGCCCACGTGCAGCGCCAGGTCGATGAAGACCTGGTCATCGGGGTCCTTGCAACGCAGTGGGCCCCGGGGCGGCTCGGCCACCCGCTCGGCGTGGTCGAACACCGTGGTCGTCAGCGCCGGGTCGGGCTGCCAGCGGGCAAAGGCACTGCGCGGCCACACGTGGTGCCACTCGGTTTCCATGGCGGCACTCGCCAGCCAGCGCAGTGTGCCGGCGGCGAGCGCCTCGGCCACCGGTGTGGCCGCCGGGTCCTTGAACACGCGCCAGTCGAGGAGGGCGTTGGTGTCGAGGATGGCAATGGGCGGGCGATGAGCGCCATCCGTCAGTGGGCGCTCACTCATGCGGCGCCCGTGATCACGCCGCCACCCAGGCACACCTCACCGGCGTACAGCACGGCCGACTGGCCCGGCGTGACCGCCCACTGGGCTTCCGGAAAGTGCAGGCTGATCTGGCTGGCGCTGGCCGCCGTCACGGCGCAGGGTGCGTCGGCCTGCCGGTAGCGCGTCTTCGCGCCCACACCGGCCTGACCCACCTGCGGCCCGCGGCCGTCGACCCAGCTCAGGTCGTCTGCCGCCAGCGTGTGTTGCAGCAGCCAGGGGTGGTCGTGGCCCTGCACCACGTACAGCGTGTTGGAGGCCATGTCTTTGCGCGCGACGAACCACGGGTCGTGCTCGCCGCCGCCGCGTGGCGCACCCTTTTCCTTCACGCCACCGATCCCGATGCCCTTGCGCTGCCCCAGCGTGTAAAAGCTCAAGCCCACGTGTTCGCCCAGCTTGCGGCCGCGGTCGTCCTTGATCGGGCCGGGCTGGTTGGCCAGGTAGCGGTTGAGGAACTCGCGGAAGGGGCGCTCGCCGATGAAGCAGATGCCGGTCGAGTCCTTCTTCTTCGCGTTGGGCAGCCCGATTTCGGCCGCGATGCGGCGCACTTCGGTCTTGGGCAACTCGCCCACCGGGAACATCGTCTTGCTCAGCTGGGCCTGGTTCAGCCGGTGCAGGAAGTAGCTCTGGTCCTTCAGCGGGTCGAGCCCCTTGAGCAGCTCGAAGCGCTGGCCGCCCTCGTACGACGCATCGGCCACGCCGCGCACGCGGGCGTAGTGCCCGGTGGCGATCTTCTCGGCGCCCAGCCGCATGGCGTGGTCCAGAAAGGCCTTGAACTTGATCTCGGCATTGCACAGCACGTCCGGATTCGGCGTGCGGCCGGCCTGGTATTCGCGCAGGAACTCGGCGAAGACGCGGTCCTTGTAGTCGGCCGCGAAGTTCACGTGCTCGATCTCGATGCCGATCACGTCGGCCACCGAGGCGGCATCCAGAAAGTCCTGGCGCGACGAGCAGTATTCGCTGTCATCGTCGTCTTCCCAGTTCTTCATGAAGATGCCGATGACCTCGTGACCTTGCTGCTTCAACAGCCAGGCGGTGACGGCGGAATCGACGCCGCCGCTGAGGCCGACGACCACGCGATGCTTGAGACTCATGGAATCACCAAAAGCGACAGCCGCCACGCGGGCGGCTGGATCAGGAAACAGGGCGGCGGCGCGCGCCGGGCGCTCAGGCCTCGCGGTGGTGGGCCGGGGCGCTGAAGACGCTGTCGTGCACCGTCAGGATGCCGAGAGGATAACGCTGGCCGGCCAGGTAGGCCTCGATGCACTCGAGGACCAGCGGGCTGCGGTGGCGCTCGGGGCAGGCGCGGATCTCGTCGGCGGTCATCCACACCGTGCGGACGATGCCTTCGTCGAGCTCCAGCGCCGGGTCGGCCTCGGAGACCGAGCCGAAGAAGGCCAGGCGCAGGTAGGTGATGTCTTCACCCGTGCGCGTGCGCCGGAAGCGGGACATGTACATCCCCAGAAAACCTTCCGGCGTGAAGTGCCGGCCGGTTTCTTCCAGCGCCTCGCGCACGGCGGCTTCGACCGGCGACTCGCCCGGATCGAGGTGCCCTGCGGGGTTGTTCAGCAGCAGACCGTCGGAGGTGTCTTCCTCGACCAGCAGAAAGCGCCCGTTGCGCTCGATCAGCGCGGCCACGGTGACATTGGGCTTCCACCGCACCTTCGGCGCGTGGACCGGCTTGGGCAGAGGCGCCGCCTCCAGGATGTCTGCGGTGTTCATGGCCGTGGGATTATCCGTCAAGCCTGTGACGAACGTGTGGCAATCTGCCTGATGCCCCACCGAATGGGCGGGATGGCCCGCGTTTTCCGGACGGGCCGACGTTGCCTGGGCAAGCCGCCCTGCGCGGCGCAACTGACAACAAATGTTCCCAGATGTGCGGCAGCCCGCGCACGAAAAGCGAACGACCGTGCGATCGAGGGCCCGAAGGGACGCGAGCGCGCCACAAACCTTGTGTATGCTGACACGTTTGGTAAAGACAAGCGCCGTCCCTGTCCGCGGGCGGTTCTGACCAGTAGGAGACTCGAATGCTGATTGGCGTGCCCCTGGAAACGCTCGCGGGTGAAACCCGTGTGGCGGTGACCCCCGAGACCGTCAAGAAACTGAAGGCCCAGGGCCACACCCTGAAGGTGCAATCGGGTGCCGGCGTGGCCGCCAGCGTGACCGACGACGCCTATGTGGCCGCCGGCGCCGAGATCACCGACGCGGCTGGCGCGCTGGGCGCGGACATGGTGCTCAAGGTGCGCAGCCCCTCGGCCGAAGAGCGCACGCTGATGAAGCCGGGCGCCGTGCTGGTCGGCATGCTCAATCCGTTCGACAAGGACGGCCTGCAGGCCCTGACCGACACGAAGCTGACCGCCTTTGCGCTGGAGGCCGCGCCGCGCACCACCCGTGCGCAGAGCATGGACGTGCTTTCCTCCCAGGCCAACATCGCCGGCTACAAGGCCGTGATGATCGCCGCCGACAAGTACCAGCGCCTGTTTCCGATGCTGATGACGGCTGCCGGCACCATCAAGGCCGCCCGCGTCGTGATCCTGGGTGTGGGCGTGGCCGGCCTGCAGGCCATCGCCACGGCCAAGCGCCTGGGTGCCGTGATCGAAGCCTCGGACGTGCGCCCCTCGGTGAAGGAGCAGGTCGAGTCGCTGGGCGCCAAGTTCATCGACGTGCCGTACGAAACGACCGAAGAAAAGGAAGCGGCCGAAGGCGTGGGCGGTTACGCCCGCCCGATGCCGCAGTCGTGGCTGGACCGCCAGAAGGCCGAAGTGGCCAAGCGCGTGGCCGCCGCCGACATCGTCATCACCACCGCCCTGATTCCGGGCCGTGCCGCCCCCGTGCTGGTGACTGAAGAGATGGTCAGGTCGATGAAGCCGGGTTCGGTCATCGTCGACCTGGCCGCCCCGGCCGGCGGCAACTGCCCGCTGACCGAAGCCGGCCAGACGGTGGTCAAGCACGGCGTCACGCTGGTGGGTGAAACCAACCTGCCCGCGCTGGTGGCCGCCGACTCGTCGTCGCTGTACGCCCGCAACGTGATTGATTTCCTCAAGCTCGTCTTCAACAAGGAAGGCCAGTTCCACGTCGACCTCGAAGACGACATCGTCAAGGCATGCCTGATGTGCCGCGACGGCCAGCTGCTGCGCGCTTGAGCAGTTCCCGACAAGCGCAATTCCCGAGAGATTGAAGACCATGCAACGCGTCATGCTGCGTGCCAAGCTGCACCGAGCCACCGTCACCGAAGCCATCCTGGATTACGAAGGGTCGTGCGGCATCGATGAAGACCTGATGGACGCCGCCGACATGAAGGAGTTCGAGTACATCGAGCTCTACAACGTCAACAACGGCGAGCGCTTTTCCACCTACATCATCAAGGCGCCGCGCGGCTCGGGCACGATCTCGTTGAATGGCGCGGCGGCCCGCAAGGCCACGGTGGGCGACCTGCTCATCATCTGCACCTACGCGCCGATGAGCGAGGCCGAGATCAGCACCTACAAGCCCAAGGTCGTGCTGCTGGACGCCGGCAACGCGATCAAGGAAATCCGCAAGTTCGACTGACCGGCGTGCCGGTCCGGCCGGCCGAGGCGCCCGCACGAGGCGCCAGCCCGGCCCCCCGTTTTTCAACTTCCCCTGCCCAGGAGACAACGCGATGGAAGCCATTTCCCACGTCGTCATCAACCTGACCATCTTCGTGCTGGCCATCTATGTGGGCTATCACGTGGTCTGGAACGTGACCCCCGCCCTGCACACGCCGCTGATGGCCGTGACCAACGCCGTGTCGGCCATCGTGATCGTGGGCGCCATGCTGGCTGCCGCGCTGACGGTGACCACGCTGGGCAAGGTCATGGGTGTGCTGGCCGTGGCGCTCGCTGCGGTCAACGTGTTCGGGGGCTTCCTCGTCACCCGGCGCATGCTCGAGATGTTCAAGAAGAAAGACAAGAAGGCAGGAGGCAAGTAAATGAGCATGAACCTGATCGCCCTGCTGTACCTGGTCGCCTCGGTGTTCTTCATCCAGGCCCTCAAGGGCCTGAGCCATCCGACGACCTCCATCCGCGGCAACGTGTTCGGCATGACCGGCATGACGATTGCCGTGCTGACCACGATCGGCCTGATCCACGGCCAGGCTCAGGCGCTGAGCCTGAACTTCGGCGCCGGCATTGGCTACGTGCTGGCCGGCCTGGTGATCGGCGGCGGCGCTGGCGCCATCATGGCCAAGCGCGTCGAGATGACCAAGATGCCCGAGTTGGTCGCCTTCATGCACAGCATGATCGGCCTGGCCGCGGTGTTCATCGCGGTGGCCGTGGTGGCCGAGCCGTACGCCTTCCAGATCACCGCCAAGCCCATTGGTGATGCGCTGGCCGAGATCCCGGTGGGCAACCGCCTGGAGCTGGCCCTGGGGGCCGCCATCGGTGCCATCACCTTCTCGGGCTCGGTGATCGCGTTCGGCAAGCTGAGCGGCAAGTACAAGTTCCGCCTGTTCCAGGGCGCCCCGGTCATCTTCAAGGGCCAGCACATGCTGAACCTGGTGCTGGGCCTGGTGGCGCTGGCGCTGATCGGCGGCTTCATGGCCACGCAGCGCATGGACCTGTTCGTTGCGTTGATCGTGCTGAGCTTCATCCTGGGCGTGCTCATCATCATCCCGATCGGCGGCGCCGACATGCCGGTGGTGGTGTCCATGCTCAACAGCTATTCGGGCTGGGCTGCCGCCGGCATCGGCTTCTCGCTGAACAACCCGATGCTGATCATTGCCGGTTCGCTGGTGGGCTCGTCGGGTGCGATCCTGAGCTACATCATGTGCAAGGCGATGAACCGCTCGTTCTTCAACGTGATCCTGGGTGGCTTCGGTGGCGACGCCGGTGCGGCCGCCATCGGTGGCGCGCAGCAGCAGCGCAGCGTCAAGAGCGGCTCGGCCGACGACGCCGCCTTCGTGCTGGGCAACGCCGAAACCGTGGTGATCGTGCCGGGTTACGGCCTGGCCGTGGCCCGCGCGCAGCACGCCGTGAAGGAGCTGGCCGCCAAGCTGACCGAAAAGGGCATCAGCGTGAAGTACGCCATCCACCCGGTGGCGGGCCGCATGCCGGGTCACATGAACGTGCTGCTGGCCGAGGCCGAGGTGCCGTACGACCAGGTCTTCGAGATGGAAGACATCAACGGCGAGTTCGGCCAGGCCGACGTGGCCATCATCCTGGGCGCCAACGACGTGGTGAACCCGGCGGCGCACGTCAAGGGCAGCCCGATCTACGGCATGCCCATCCTCGAGGCCTACAAGGCCAAGACCGTGATCGTGAACAAGCGCTCGATGGCCAGCGGCTACGCCGGCCTCGACAACGAGCTGTTCTACATGGACAAGACCATGATGGTGTTCGGCGATGCCAAGAAGGTGGTCGAGGACATGGTGAAGGCCGTGGAGTGAGCCGGCTGGCCTGAATCGGGCCACCGCCTTTCCACGCCGAAACCGGGCCTTGTGCCCGGTTTCGCCATTTCAGTGCGGCCGTTCACGATGCCGGTCAGCATGTCGCGGGTTCTTCCCGAGCCAGGTGCCAGGGGCGATGTGGGAAGCTTCGCGGCTCACGAAGTACGCATTCAGGAGAACCACTTCGGTGGCACGCTTTACCAAGACCCAGCTGGGCCGCGAGGAGATCGCGGCGCGCAAGATGGCGTTCGATCGCCCCACGCGCAACCTGTTGTTGATCATCGATCCGTCCCGGGACGGGGAAGACTGGCTGCAGATGGTGCACGGCGCCGAAGCCGGTGCCCTGGCCGCGCTGGAGGAGGCCGGGCTCATCGAACGGGCCCAGGCGCCGGCAGCGTCGGCTGCGGCCCCCGCCCGTTCCTCCCGGTCCGAGCGCGGCGAGGACAGCGTCCTGCGACCGCCGGGTGAGACCAGCCTCGACGAGACCGCCCTCTATGAGCGGCTCAATGGCGTGGTCAAGGCGCAGCTCGGCCTGGTGCAGGGTCTGCGCATGACGCTGGCCATCGAGCAGGCCGACGGGCACGAGGCGCTGTGCGCCGTGGCCCGACAGGTGATTGCCACGGTGCGCGAGCACCGTGGCGAGGCCGCGGCGGCCTCAGCCTCCTGGACGCTGGGCTTCGAGGCCTGACGCGTCAGCGCCGGACCTGCGCGCTCGCACTGGCGTCGGCGGACGCCGGGGCGGATGCGGAAGGCATCGGCGTGGGGGCCTCGCTGGACGGAGGCGTGATCGGGGCGGAGGCCGCGGCGGTCAGGGCCGGCTTGGGCTCCGGCACGGCCGGTGTGCAGCCCTGCCCCTGTCGCAGGCCCTTGAGGTAGGCGCGCCGCATCGTGCCGGCCGTGATGGCGCTGCCGACGCGCTTGCTGTGGCGTTCGGCGCCGGAGAGCTTGCGCACCCAGCTCCGGAAGGGCACGAAGCCTTCGACCGTGCGCCGCACGGCCGACACCGAGGCGTCTTCCGCCATGTCGACACCCTGGTCGAGCAGGTCGGTGTCCTTGCCGTTGCGAGGGCGGTCGACGTCGGGGCCCAGTGCGTCGTCGAGCGCCCCGATCATCTCGTTGAGGTGGGCGCAGGTGAGGTCGCCCGGCACGGCATAGGGCCCAGCGGTGGCTTCCTTGAGCGCCGCAGGAATCTCGGTCTGCACGAGGTTGAGGTCACCCAGCGGCGTCATGGCCGCGTGGCCCATGCGGTTCGTCACCCCCGCATCCTGTGCGCGCTGCCGGTTGGTGTCCGGGCCTTTGGGCAGCATCGAGCAGGCGCCGAGCAGCAGCAGGCTGGCGAGGGCAAGGGCGCGGGGCAGGGCAGACATCGGCATGGCAGTGGGCAGCTGTTCAGGGTCGCATCATGCCGTGTCGCCGGTGCGGTGTGGCGGGCGTCGCCCCTCGGAGGGGGCGGGGTGCGGCTCGGATGCACGCTTGCTGCGACAATCCGCACCCCATGCGTCACCCCACCGAGTCCGAAGTGGCCGCCGTCGAAGCGGTCGACACGCTGGCCGCACCCGCGCGCCCGGTGCGCCGTGCGCCCCGGCAGTCCCGCGCGCGTCGCCTGACCGAGTTGGTGCTGCAGGCCACGGCCGAGGTGCTGCGCACCCGCGGGCATGCGGGCCTGAGCACGAACGAGGTGGCTCGCCAGGCGGGTGTCAGTGTGGGCGCCATCTACCAGTACTTCCCGGACAAGGCGGCCTTGCTGGCGGCCCTGCGACAGCGGCATGCCCACGACATGGGCGAAGCGATGCGGGATGCGTGGCAGGCCGCTGCGCCGGCCTCGCTGGCCGAGGCGGTGGCGGCGCTGGTGCGGGGGCTGTTTGCGGCCCACGCGCTCGACCCGGTCCTGCACGCCCTGCTGGAAGCCGACGCGCCCTTCGTGGACCTGCCGCCGCTGACGGCGCTGGCGCAAGAGGAAGCGGCCGACGCGCTGATGCAGCCCGGCGCCTGGTGGGCCGTCTGGCGTTCTGCGCTGGCAGGGCTCCTCGGCCCTGGCGTGTCGCTCGATGTGGCGGCCTGGGTGTCGCTGCAGATGGCCGATGGGCTGGCCCACACCGCCTGGGTGACGGCGGCGCGGCGGCCGCTGCCCTTTGCCGTGGGCGCGCTGGAATCGGCGGCCGTGCAGGCGGTGCAGGCTTACCTGAACGACGTGACCCGGCCAGCGTGACGGCGGCGCTCCCCGGCGACCGCCCGCCTGAAGGCCACGCTGCTCAGGCTGCGAGGCGCGGTTTGCCGGTGGCTCCGGTGGCGGCGTGCGGCTTCTTGAACTGCATCACGCCGTCTTCCAGTTTGCCGTTGCGCAGCTGGTCCATGTCGAGCGCGTAGTTCTGATAGAGCTTCCACGGCGCGCGGTCGGCGCCCTTGGGCAGGTGGGCCTCGGCGCGGGCCACGTAACCGGAGGTCATGTCGAGCAGTGGCGCAGGCTGCACGTTCGGGTCCTTGCGCTCGGCCACGGCGATCGGGGTGCCGGTCTTGTCCATGTGCTTGAGCAGACGGCAGACGTACTCGGCAATCAGGTCGGCCTTCAGCGTCCACGAGGCGTTGGTGTAGCCCAGCGTGTTCGAGAAGTTCGGGATGTCGCTGAACATCAGCCCCTTGTACGAGATGTGCTGGTTCATCTGGATGGCCTGGCCGTCCACGCTGATCTGCATGCCGCCGAACAGACGCAGGTTCAGACCCGTGGCCGTGACGATGATGTCGGCTTCCAGCACCTGGCCGGACTTCAGCAGGATGCCGTTGTCGACGAAGCGGTCGATGTGGTCGGTCACGACACTGGCCTTGCCCTTGCGGATGGCCTTGAACAGGTCGCCATTGGGGACGGCGCACAGGCGCTGGTCCCAGGGGTTGTAGGGCGGCGTGAAGTGCTTCATGTCGAAGTTCGGGCCGACCTGGGCCTTCACCTGCTTGAGCAGCAGCTTGCGCATGAAGTTGGGGTATTTGCGCGAGAGCTTGAAGATGCCCTGGGTGATGAAGTTGTTGCGCGCACGGCTGATGTTGTAGACCGTCATCGCGGGCAGGAACTTCAGCAGGAAGCGCACCATCGGGTCGAACTGCGGCACCGAGATCACGTAGCTCGGCGTGCGCTGCAGCATGGTCACCATCCTGGCCTTGTCCGTCATCGAGGGGATGAGGGTGATGGCGGTGGCGCCGGAGCCGATGACGACGACGCGCTTGCCGCTGTAGTCGAGGTTCTCGGGCCAGAACTGCGGGTGGATCACCTGCCCCTTGAAGGTGTCGCGGCCCTTGAACTCGGGCGTGAAGCCTTCTTCGTAGTTGTAATAGCCCGAGCACATCATCAGCCAGCCGCAGGTGAGCTGCACGGTTTCGCCTGACGTCTTCTGCACCGTCACGGTCCAGGTCGCGGTCTCGCTGTGCCAGTCGGCCGAGGCCACCTTGCTGCCGAAGCGGATGTGGCGTTCGATGTCGTTCTCGCGGGCCGTTTCCGCGATGTAGTTGCGGATGCGGTGGCCGTCGGCGATGACCTGCTTCTCCGTCCAGGGCTTGAAGTTGTAGCCCAGGGTGTACATGTCGGAGTCGGAGCGGATGCCGGGGTAGCGGAACAGGTCCCAGGTGCCGCCGATGGTGTCACGCCCTTCGAGGATGGCGAAGGTCTTGCCGGGACACTGGGTCTTGAGGTGGCGGGCCGCGCCGATGCCGGACAGGCCGGCGCCAACAATCAGGACGTCAAAGTGTTCGGACATGCGGGGGCTCCTGCGACACGGCGGTCGGTGAGGGGAGGGCCGGCAGAGGGCCGCCGCAGGGAACTCAGGAGGGTGCAGGCGGGCTCGTGACCGACCCCCGTTGAACGGGGGGAACGAGCCGGACTCTATATTTGAAACGCCGCGTTGTCAAAATGGCTGGCCCTTGTGCAGGGGTGGTCGTGCGACACCGCCGCCCACCCGCAGGAGCGGGTTTCACCGGATGCCGATGAAGAGCTTCCAGCGCTTTTCGTTCTCGCGCTTGGCTTCGAACAGGGCCTGGTCGGCCTGCGCGAGCAGGGTGCGGGGGCTGTCGACGTCGTCGTCGTAGGCGGCGATGCCCACCGAGATGCCCACGCCCACGGTGTCGCCCGATGAAAGCGCGATCGGGTTGGCGACGGCCCGCACGATGCGTCGTGCCAGCACCTGGGCGTCGTCGCGGCCGCCGTGGCGCATCACCACACCGAACTCGTCGACGCCGAAGCGGGCCACGACGTCGCCCGTGCGCACCTGCGCCTGGATGCGCTCGGCCACGGCACGCAGCACTTCCACGCCAGCGGCATGGCCGAAGCCGTCGTTGACCTCCTTGAAGCCGTCGAGGTCCATGACGAGCACGGTGAAGGGTTCGCCGCGGCGCATGGCGTGGGCCAGCTCGACCGTCAGGGCCTGGTCGAAGTGGGCGCGGTTGGCGAGCCCGGTGAGCGGGTCCGTGATGGCCTGGCGGGCGAGGGTGCGGCGCTGCGCGTGGGCATCGATGGCGTGCCAGCTCAGGCGGGCGATGTCGGTCAGGGCCTGGCGCTGGCCGGCTTCGAGCCCGCGGGCCTCGGGCGCGGCCACGCAGATGACGCCGAGCACGTGGCCGGCTTCGTCTTCGATCGGCGCGCCAGCGTAGAAGTGCCAGTCGGGCAGCATCTGACGCACCGGGTGGTCACGAAAACGCGGGTCTTCGGTCAGGTCGGGCACGCACAGCAGGCCACCGAGCGCGCGGGCTGTGTCGTCCGCCAGACTGGCTTCGAGCGGCAGGGCGGCGTGGGCCACTCCCACGCGGGCCTTGAACCACAGCCGGTCGCGGTCGAGCAGGCCAATGGCGGCCACCGGGGTGCCGCAAGCATGAGCGGCCAGGCGGGCCAGCGCATCGAAATCGGGTGCCGGCGGCGTGTCGAGGATGGCGTGGTCGTGCAGCGCGTCGAGGCGCTCGGCTTCGTCGGGGCTCAGGGCGGTGTCAAGCGGGATGGAGGGCATGGCGCAACCTTGCGGGGATTGCCAGCCTTATCGGCCGGATCGGGCCGGAACTCAAGCGGCGGCCCAGCGGGCCGGGTCCAGCCGGTAGAAGCGTTGGAGTTGCGCGTAGAGCGCCGGTTCCCCCTCTGCGAGTTGCGCCGCCTGCTCGAAGAAGGCCTCGCTGGCCACGGCAAAGAACTCGCACGGGTCGGTGGCGCCGTAGGGGTCGAGCAGCGTGGCGGCGTCCCGGTCGGCCGCGTCCACCAGGCGGTGGTAGGCCTCGCCCAGCACGGCGGCCCAGTCGTGGCCGGAGGGCGGCGCTTCGAGGTCGACGCTGAGGCCGTGGGCATCATCGAGCTGGTGGGCGAACTCGTGGATCACCACGTTGTAGCCGTCGTCCGGCACGGCGGCGCTGTCCAGCGTGTCGGCCCACGACAGCACGACCTGGCCTTCGTGCCAGGACTCGCCCGCGCGGGCTTCCTCGCCATCGGACACCACGCCGGCCCGGTCCTGGTGGCGCAGGCGCACCACGAAGGCATCGGGGTACAGCAGGATCTGGCGCACGCGGTCGTAGTCGCTGTCGTCGCGGCCGAGGATGGGCAGGCAGGCCAGGGCGGCCACGGTGACGCGCATCTCTTCGGTGACCTCGAGCCCGCGGCAGCCGATGAAGGCCTTGTCGGCCAGGAAGACGCGCATGCGGGCGTGCAGGGTGGCCTGCAGGGGCGCGGGCAGGCGGGCGACCAGGGGCACGCGGCGCTGCAGGATGCGCAGCCAGAAGGGCGGCAGGGGCTGGGCGCGCAGCCGCCGGCGCTGGCGGGCGACCCACAGCGGGCGGCCCACCAGCACGGCGAGGACCAGCACGGTGAGGATCAGCAGCAGCACGGACGGAGGTGGAAGCGGGGACGCGAGGATGCTACCCCACGGTATCCCCCGCATTTGAGGGGGTTGGGTCTGCATCTGCCCGGGCGCGCCGCGCGTAACGCATTCAGCCCGGCACCGGATCCCATTCTTGATGAGCCCCCTCCTCATGCCCACCCTCTTGCGTGCTCCGTCTCCCCCCGACCCTGACGGGTTCGACTACGAATCCGCGCTGGAAGCGTGCGCGCGGGGCGAGCGCTTTGCGCTGCAGTCGCTGTATGAGCGCGAGGCCCGATGGTTGCTGGCGGTGGCGATGCGCATCGTCCGGGACCGCGACCTCGCCCACGACGTGCTGCAGGATGCCTTTCTGCAGATCTGGCAGCGGGCGGGCCTTTTTCAGCGTGCGCTGGGATCCGGCCGGGGGTGGATCTACACGGTGGTGCGCCATCGGGCGCTCGATGCGGTGCGCCGACGGCAGCCCGAGCCGGCCGGGGATGCGGTGGCCGACTTCGTGGACACCGCGGTGGACGACGACGGCCACCCGGTGCATGACGAGCAGGCGCTCGACCGCTGTCTGGCCCAGCTGGAGGGCACCCGGCGGCAGTGCGTGGTCGATGCCTATGTGGAGGGCTACACGCACGCGCAGATCGCCCAACGCGTGGGGCGGCCGGTGGGCACGGTGAAGTCGTGGATCCGGCGCAGTCTGGTGGCCTTGAAGGCCTGCCTGAGCTGAGGGGGCGCCATGCACGAGCATCACGAGCGCATTGCCGATGCCGGCGAGTACGTGCTGGGCACGTTGGGCTTCGCCGAGCGTCAGGCCGTGGAACGCCGCCTCGCGCGTGAGCCGGTCTTGCTGGCCGAGGTCTACAGCTGGCAGGACCGGCTGCTGGGCCTGCACGCCCACACCATGCCGATGGCCGTGCGGCCCGGCGTGTGGTCGCGCATCGAGTCGCAACTGGGGCCGCACCCCGCAGCGGCCCCGGTGGGTGCGGCGAACGACCCGAGCTGGCGCAGCCTGCGCTTCTGGCGTCTGGCAGCCGGCTGCGGACTGGCCGCGTCCCTGGTGCTGGGCAGCCTGCTGGGGCTGCAGCGGTGGCCGGGCACGGCTCCGAGCCCCGGGCCCCGCTACCTGGTGCTGCTGCAGGCGCCCGGCGCGCACGACACCGGCTGGGTGGTGGAGGCCGCGGCGGGGGGCATGGTGCGGCTGGTGCCGGTGGGGCCGACGGCCGCGGTGCCGCCCGGCAAGACACTCCAGTTCTGGACCAAGCCGGAAGGCGCTTCACGGCCGACGTCGCTCGGGCTGGTGCGCGCGGGGCAGGTGGTCGAGGTGCCCGCTGCGCAGTTGCCCGGGCTGGGCGCACGGCAACTGTTCGAGCTGACGCTGGAGCCGGAAGGCGGCTCGCCGGTGGGGCGGCCCACCGGGCCCATCCTGTTCGTGGGCCGTGCGCTGACGCTGTAGGCCGGGGGCTCAGGAGGCCATCCGGCCCCACAGCCACCAGCCGAACGCCGCGGCGCCCACCACCCAGATGAGGATGAACAGCCCCGCCATGGCGGCCACGCGGGGCAGCCGCTCGGTGAGGGCGTCGGCGCGCGCGCGGGCATCGGCCAGCACCGCGGGCGGCAGCAGCCGCACGATGAGCCAGATGCCCAGTGGCACCAGGATCACGTCATCCAGGTAACCGAGTACCGGGATGAAATCGGGGATCAGATCGATGGGGCTGAGGGCGTAGGCGGTGACGGCCAGGGCCAGCAAGCGCACGCTGGTCGGGGTGCGCGGGTCGCGGGCGGCGAACCACACCAGCGCGACGTCGCGTTTCATGCGGCGCGCCCAGGTGCGCAGGCGATCGAACAGGCTCATGGCGGGCGTCAGAAGAGGGCGAGGGGGTGGAGCACGGCGGCCATTGTCGCCCCGCGGGCTCAGCTGCCGACGGGCGCCCCATGGGGGCGTGTGGCGGCCGGGCGCATCCAGCTGCGAACCTGGGCGGCCATGCCGTCTGCCAGCGCGGCCGAGGGCACGCACACCGTGCCCTGGGTGGCCTCGCGCAGCAGGATCGCTTCGTCCTCGCTGGCGCCGTGCAGCAGCACCTGGATCGCCGGGTTGAGCTGGCGGGCGATGTCCACCATGCGGCGCGCGCGCAAGGTGTCGTCACCGGTGACGAGCAGGACCGAGGCGCGGGCAATGTGAGCCTGGATGAGCACGGCGGGGTCGGTCGGGTCGCCGGCCACGGCCGCCACGCCTTCCCGTCGCAGCTGATCGACCACGGCCCGGTTCCCGTCGGCGACCACGAAGGGCACCTGGTCGGCGTGCAGCAGCGCAGCCACCCGCTGCCCCACTTCACCATGGTCGACCAGCACCACATGCCCCGTGAGGCGAGCGGCGTCCACCGTGGTGGGCAGCTCGGCCAGCGGGTCGTCGCGGGCGCCCAGGCGGCGGGCGAGTTCGGATCGCTCGCCCAGCCAGTCGCGCAGCGGCTCAAGCACGGCAAAGAGCGCGGTGTTGAGGGCGATCGAGAGCAGGGCGGCGCCCAGAACCAGATCCTGCCCCTCCTTGGGCAGCAACTGCAGCGACATGCCCAGGCCCGCCAGGATGAAGGAAAACTCGCCGATCTGCGCCAGCCCCATGCCCACCGTGAGCGCGGTGCTCAGCGGGTAGCGCAGCAGCAGCACCAGGGCGACAGCGGCCACCGTCTTGCCGACCACGATGATCGCCACCGTGAGCGCCAGCTTGCCGGGCGAGGTCCACAGCACGGCCGGGTCGAACAGCATGCCGACCGAGACGAAGAAGAGCGCGGTGAAGGCGTCGCGCAGCGGCAGCGATTCATCGGCCGCGCGGTGGCTGTAGGCCGACTCGCGCATCATCATGCCGGCGAAGAAGGCGCCCAGCGCAAACGACACATCGAACAGGCGGGCCGCGCCATAGGCCACGCCCACGGCACTGGCCACCACGCACAGCGTGAACAGCTCGCGCGAACCGGTGCGCGCCACCCACCACAGCATGCGCGGAAACACGCGCCGGCCCACCACCAGCATCAGCGCGATGAAGCCGACGACCTTGGCCAGCGTCAGCGCAATGGTGGTGCCCAGGTTGGCGGGCGGTGCGGCCGAGGCACCTTCGCCCGACGCGGCCAGCATGGGGGCAAAGGCCGGCAGCAGCACGAGCACCAGCACCATGACCAGGTCTTCGACGATGAGCCAGCCCACGGCGATGCGGCCGTTGACGGTCTCGTCCAGGCCACGGGTTTCCAGCGCCTTGAGCAGCACCACCGTGCTGGCCACCGAGAGGCACAGGCCGAAGACCACGCCTGCGCCGATCGACCAGCCCCAGGCATGGGTGGCGGCAAAACCGAGCGCCACGGCCACCGCGATCTGCACGATGGCGCCTGGCACCGCCACCCGGCGCACGGCCAGCAACTCGGCCACCGAGAAGTGCAGGCCCACGCCGAACATGAGCAGCATCACGCCGATCTCGGCCAGTTGCCCGGCCATCTGCACGTCGGCCACATAGCCGGGGGTGGCCGGGCCGATGACCACCCCGGCCAGCAGGTAGCCCACCAGAGGCGGCACCTTCAGGCGCGAGGCGACGAAGCCCAGGGCCAGGGCCAGGGCGAAACCGGCGGCCAGCGTTGAAATCAGCGACACGTCATGGTGCATGGCGGGGTCTTTCCTGCGTGAGGGGCGGGGGGCTTGCCCCATTCTAGGAAGGCTCCGCCGTGGGCGGCGTGGGGCTCAGCCCGCAGGCCGTTCGTCCGGCATGGACATCGCCCGCCACAGGATGCCGAAGAGCGCGTCGAACTGGGCGACCAGCGGCTGCTGCTCGCCGCGCACGATGTGCATCAGCACCACCCGGCCGACGATGCCCATGAAGATGTCGAGCAGCACCTTGTGCGACACCTCGTTGTTGAGCACGCCCCGGGCCTGCCCGTCCTTGAACACGCCCAGGAAGGCGCCCATCAGCTCCGGGCTTTCGTACACGCGGATGTGGCGATGGCGCGAGACCGGCACCGCGGTGAACAGCAGCAGCATCACGGCCGGGTGCTTGTCCATGTAGTCGAGCGTGACCCAACAGGTCTTGCGCAGGCGCTCGCGCGCGTCGTCGATGCCCTGCAGGTGGTCGATCATGCGCTCGGCCAACCGGCCCAGCATCACGTCGAGCATCGCGTAGACCAGCACCTCCTTGCTGCCGAAGTACTTGTAGATGGTCTGCAGCGAGACGTTGGCGGCCTTGGCCACATCCAGCAGACTGACTTCGTGAAAGTCACGCTGCGAGAACAGCGAGAGCACCGCCTTTTCGATGCGACCCAGGGTTTCGGGACGCATGCGCGCCAGGGCCGCGCGGCGGTCGTCCGCATCGGACGGAGGGGAGGCACGCCCGGTGTCGGGCGCTGCGGCGGCGGGGGACTTCATGGCAAGACAGCGTTCCAGATCGGAAATTCATCTTACCAAATGAACGCCTGTTTGAAGAAAAACGGGTTCGGCCTCTTGCCGGAGCGCGTCCGACTCACCCAAGATCAGAACCCGACAAGAACCCCGCTGCCAAGGGATCGGCTGCGACATCGGTGTCGCAGCGGCACCCCGAAGCCCCCTGGCGAACCCCACTTTCGAAACGGTAATCCAGATTACTGTTCCATGGACAGGGTGTCATGCGGTGGGGCATGCCCAACGCCGCCGTGTGCGGACCGACTTCAGGAGACACCATGACCATCGACTGCTTTGCCGCCCCGTGGATGACCGACGAACACCAGATGCTGCTCGACTCGGCCACCCGCTTCTTCACCGAGCAATGGGGGCCGCGTGACGAGGCCTGGCGTGCGCAGGGCATGATGGACCGGGCGGCCTGGCGCGAGGCGGGTGAGCAGGGCTTTCTGTGTGCCGGCATCCCCGAGGAATACGGCGGCGGGGGCGGCGATTTCGGGCATGAGGCCGCGCTGATCCTGGCGCAGGGCGTGGCCGGCCTGAGCGGCTTCGGCGGCTCGCTGCACTCGGGCATCGTCGCGCCCTACATCCTGCATTACGGCACCGAGGCGCAGAAGCGCCGCTGGCTGCCTCGCCTGGCCACGGGCGAGCTGGTGGGCGCCATCGCGATGACGGAGCCGGGCACCGGCTCCGACCTGCAGGGCGTGCGGACGCTCGCGCTGCGCGAGGGCGACACCTACCGCATCAACGGCAGCAAGACCTTCATCACCAACGGCCAGCTGGCCAACCTGGTCATCCTGGTCACCAAAACGAACAAGGACGAGGGCGCGCACGGCGTGTCGCTGATGGTGGTCGAGACCGACGAGGTGCAGGGCTTCCGCCGCGGGCGCAACCTGGACAAGCTGGGCATGGAGGCGCAGGACACCTCGGAGCTGTTCTTCGACGACATGGTGGTGCCGAAGGAAAACCTGCTGGGCGGCACCGAGGGGCAGGGCTTCTTCCAGCTGATGCAGGAGCTGCCGCAGGAGCGCCTGATCGTGGCGCTGGCCGGCGTGGCCGCGATGCAGTTCGCGATGAAGGAGACGCTGGCCTACACCAAGGAACGCAAGGCCTTCGGCAAGCCGGTGTTCAGCTTCCAGAACAGCCGCTTCAAGCTGGCCGAATGCCAGGCCATGCTGCTGGCCTGCCAGGCCATGACCGATGCGGCCGTGGTGGCCCACCTGCAGGGCAAGCTGGGTGTGGACCGCGCGGCGCTGCTCAAGTACTACGTGACCGAGCACCAGTTCAAGCTGGCCGACGAGTGCCTGCAGCTCTTCGGCGGCTATGGCTACATGCGCGAGTACCCGATTGCCCGCGTGTGGGCCGATTCCCGCGTGCAGCGCATTTATGGCGGCACGAACGAAATCATGAAAGAGCTGGCCTCTCGCTTTCTGTGAGCGAACGACGGAGACACCATGACGGACGCATTCATTTACGACACCGTGCGCACGCCGCGCGGCAAGGGCAAGAAGGACGGCAGCCTGCACCAGGCCACGCCGGTGTGGTTGCTGCGCACGCTGCTGCAGGCGCTGGAGCAGCGCAACAAGCTGGACACCCGCCTGGTCGATGACCTGGTGCTGGGCTGCGTGACGCCGGTGGGCGAGCAGGGCGCCGACATCGCGCGCACCGCCGTGCTCGATGCCGGCTGGGCGCAGACCGTGGCCGGCGTGACGCTGTCGCGCTTCTGTGCCTCGGGCCTCGAGGCCGTGAACCTGGCCGCCGCCAAGATCATGTCCGGCATGGAAGACATGGTGGTCGCCGGCGGCGTCGAATCGATGAGCCGCTGGCCCATGGGCAGCGACGGCGGCGCCTGGGTCATGGACCCGCGCATCAACACCGGCACGGCCTTCGTGCCGCAGGGCATCAGCGCCGACCTGATCGCCACGCTGGAAGGCTTCAGCCGCACCGAGCTCGACGCCTATGCCGCCGAATCCCACCGCCGTGCGGCTGCCGCGCAGGCCGAGGGGCGCTTTGCGAAGTCGGTCGTGCCCGTGTACGATCTGAACGGGCTGCTGCTGCTCGACCGCGACGAGACCGTGCGCCCCGGCACCTCGGTCGAGACGCTGGTCAAGCTCAACCCGTCGTTCGAGATGATGGGCCACATGGGCTTCGACGCCACCGCGCTCGACAAGTACACCACCCTCGAACAGATCCAGCACGTGCACCACGCCGGCAACTCGTCGGGCATCGTCGATGGTGCGGCGCTGGTGCTGCTCGGCAGCAAGCAGGCCGGTGACAAGGCGGGCCTCAAGCCGCGCGCCCGCGTGCGCATGTGTGCCGTCATCGGCTCCGAGCCCACCATCATGCTGACCGGCCCCACGCCGGCCTGTCGCAAGGCGCTCGACAAGCTCGGCATGACGCCGGGCGACATCGACCTGTGGGAGATCAACGAGGCCTTTGCCACCGTGCCGATGAAAACGGCGCGCGACCTGGGCGTGCCGCTGGACCGCGTCAACGTCAACGGTGGTGCCATCGCGCTGGGCCACCCGCTGGGCGCCACCGGCGCCATCATCCTCGGCACCGCGCTGGATGAACTCGAGCGCACCGGCAAGGCCACCGCGCTGGCCACGCTGTGCATCGGTGCCGGCATGGGCATCGCCACCGTCATCGAACGCGTCTGAACGGAAAGGCTCATCACATGATCCAGAACAATGCCTTCACGCTCGAGGTGGACGCCGATGGCATCGGCCTCGTGACCCTCGACATGCCGGGCCGCGCGATGAACGTGCTCAACCCGGTGCTGCTCGAACCCTTTGCCCGGCTGGTGGACCAGCTGGAAACCGACACCACGCTCAAGGGCCTGGTGCTGACCTCGGCCAAGCCGACCTTTGTGGTGGGCGCCGACATCGACCAGCTCGCCCAGATCCGCACGGCCGAAGAGGCCTTTGCGCTGTGCGAAGACCTCAAGCGCCTGCTGCGCCGCATGGAAACCTGTGGCAAGCCCGTGGTGGCCGCACTCAACGGCACGGCGCTGGGCGGCGGCCTGGAGCTGGCGCTGGCCTGCCACGCCCGCATCGCGCTCAGTGATCCGAAGCTGAAACTCGGCCTGCCCGAAGTGAAGCTGGGCCTGCTGCCGGGTGGCGGCGGCACGCAACGTGTGCTGCGGCTGGTGGGCATCCAGAAGGCCATGGACCTGATCACCCAGGGCAAGGAACTGGGTGCCCAGAAAGCGCTGGAGATGGGCCTCGTCACGGCGCTGGCCGCCACCCGTGACGATCTGCTCGCCCAGGCCAGGGCCTGGTGTCGCGCCAACCCCAAGCCCGCGCAGCCGTGGGACACCAAGGGCTTCCGCATCCCCGGTGGCGACAGCAAGAGCCCGGCCGTGGTGCAGGTGCTGGCCATTGCGCCCTCGATGGCGAATGCCAAGGCGCACGGCAACCATCCGGCGCTCACCCACATCATGAGCTGCCTGTTCGAAGGCGGCCTGCTCGATTTCGATGCCGGCTGCCAGATCGAGTCGCGCTACTTCGCCGCCTGCGTCGTCTCGCAGACCAGCCGCAACCTGATCGGCACCCTGTGGCACCAGCTCAACGCGATCAAGAAGGGCCAGTCGCGCCCGGTGGGCCAGCCCGAGTCCACGGTGAAGAAGGTCGGCATTCTGGGCGCCGGCATGATGGGCGCGGGCATTGCGTATGTGTCGGCCAAGGCCGGCATCGAGGTGGTGCTGCTGGACACCACCCTCGAGCAGGCCGACAAGGGCAAGGCCTACTCGCAAGGCCTGCTGGACAAGGCCATCGCACGCGGCAAGAGCACGCCCGACCAGCGCGACGCGCTGCTGGCCCGCATCCAGCCCACCACGCGCTATGAAGACCTGGCCGGCTGCGACCTGGTCATCGAGGCCGTGTTCGAAGACCGGGGCATCAAGGCCCGCTGCACCGAGCAGGCCGAGGCGGTGATCCCGGCCACGGCGGTGTATGCGTCCAACACCTCGACGCTGCCCATCACCGGCCTGGCCGAGGCCAGTGTCCGGCCGGACCAGTTCATCGGCCTGCACTTCTTCTCGCCGGTCGACAAGATGCCGCTGGTCGAGATCATCGTGGGTGCGAAGACCAGCGACGCCACGCTCGCCCGCGGCTTCGACTATGTGCGCCAGATCGGCAAGACGCCCATCGTGGTCAACGACCGGCGCGGCTTCTACACCTCGCGCGTGTTCGCCACCTACATCATGGAGGGCATGGCGATGCTGGGCGAGGGCGTGCACCCGCGCTCGATCGAGGTGGCCGGGCTGAAGGCCGGCATGCCGATGCCGCCGCTGGCGCTGCAGGACGAGGTCTCGCTGAGCCTGTCGCTGCACATTGCCGAGCAGACGCGCAAGGACCTGGAGGAGGAAGGCCGGACGGCGCCGGTGCACCCGGCCCATGCCGTGCTGGTGAACGTGGGCGCCACACACGGCCGCGTCGGCAAGAAGGCGGGCCAGGGCTTTTACGACTACAGCGGCAAGGACAAGCGGCTGTGGCCCGAGCTGACCACGCTGTATCCGCCGCACGCAGACCAGCCGGATCAGGTCGAGCTGGTGGACCGGCTGCTCTACGCCCAGGCCAACGAAGCGGCACGCTGCTTTGAAGAAGGTGTGGTGCGCTCGGTGGCCGATGCCAACATCGGCTCGATCTTCGGCTGGGGTTTTGCGCCCCACCAGGGCGGGGCGCTGCAGTTCATCAATGCGGTCGGTCCGGCGCGCTTTGTCGAGCGGGCGCGGCAGCTGGCGCAGCGGTATGGCTCACGGTTTGAGCCAGCGGCCTGTGTCGTCAAGATGGCCGATGAAGGCTGCCTGTTCGAGGGCGCCGCATGAGCGCGCTGGCCGGCGCCGGCCTGGGCGGCCTGCTCGAAGGCGTGACCGTGGTCGACCTGAGCCGCAACCTGCCCGGGCCCTTCGGTTCCCGCATGCTGGCCGACCTGGGCGCCCAGGTCATCAAGGTCGAGCCGCCGGAGGGCGACCCGGCCCGTGCGCTGCCGACGTTGTTTGCTGCGCTGAACCATGGCAAGGCCACGCGGCGGGTCGACTTTCGCGCGCCCGATGACCTGGCGGGCCTGCGCGACCTGCTGGCCACCGCCGACGTGATGCTCGACAGTTTCCGCCCCGGCGTGCTGGCCGGCATGGGCCTGGACGCGGCCGCGCTGCACGCGCGCCATCCGCGGCTGGTGATGGTGTCCATCACGGGGTATGGCCAGAGCGGTGCATGGGCGGGCAAGGCCGGGCACGACCTGAACTTCATGGCCTTGTCCGGCGTGCTGGACCAGACCCGCGCACCCACGGGGGAGCTGGCCTTGCCGAACGTGCAGTGGGGCGATCTGGCCGGTGGGGCCTCGATGGCGGTGATTGCCGTGCTGGCGGCCCTCCATGCGGCGCAGCGCAGTGGGCGCGGCCGCCACATCGATGTGAGCATGGCGCATGCGCTGCATGCTCACCTGGTGATGCCGCAAGCCACGGCTGCCTTGCTGGGGCCGGTGCTGGGGCACACGCCTGGCGCGGGCGAGGACTTGCTCAACGGCGGCCTGCCCTGCTACCGGCTGTACGAGACGGCCGACGGGCGCCATCTCGCGGTGGGAGCGCTGGAGCACAAGTTCTGGCGTGCCGCCTGTGCCGTGTTCGAGCGGCCTGACTGGGTGGAGCGGCACTGGCAACGCGGCATCCCGCCCGGCGCCCCCGATGCCCGCGCCTTGTGCGGCGAGGTGGCCGCGCGGGTGCGCAGTCGCACGCTGGCCGAATGGTCGGTGCGCTTTGCCTCAGCCGATGCCTGTGTGACGCCCGTCCTGACGCAGGCCGAAGCGCGCAGTCACCCGCTTTTTGCGGAGCGCAGCGGGATGCCCTGGGCCCCGGTGGTCTGAAGGCCGCCTCCGGTCTGCCGGGGGCCCTCTTGCCGGCGCGGTCGCATCACGCCGCGTCGGCGTGTCCCCGCCCCGGGGTCAGGTACATCAGCCCACGTCGTTCCGTGAGCACCCCTTCGCGGGCAAAGGCGGCCATCGTGCGGCTCGCCGTTTCCGTCGTCAGGCCCAGCAGCGCGCCCATGTCGGCCCGCGAAGGGGCCACGAAGGCGCCACCCGGCTGATGGCGCGCCAGGTGATGCAGCAGGCGCCAGACGCGTTCGCGTGCCGTGCCGGTCGACAGGCTGTCGATCACGAAGTCGGCCTGATCGACGTTCGCCTTCCAGTGGCGCATCAGGTTGGCGTAGGCCTGGGGGTCGTGGTCTGCCCACGTCAGCAGCGCGGCGCTGGGCGCCGAGCACACCGTCACCTGGCCCACGGCGGCGGCATCGTGGCTATAGGGTTCGTGCAGCAGCGCCTCGAGCCCGAACACATGGCCGGGCCCCAGCAGCCGCACGATGCGTACGTGGCCGTTGGGGTGTTGGTGTTGCAGCTTGACCGTGCCCTGCCGCACCACGTGCACCCGCAGGCCCGGTTGCCCCTCGCGCTCGACCTGCTCGGCCAGACGCAGTGCGCGGCTGGTGACGCTGGCCCGGGCGCCGTCGGCCAGCGGCCCCTCGCCCAGCCCGGTGAACAGGCAGGTACCCCGAGTGGGGCATGCAGCGCAGGCCGGCATGGCGTCGTGCACGGAGCCTGGCAACGCGCGAAGGCGCGGGGGCAGGGCGGTCAAAGGGGCACTCCTGAGGGTTCAGAACGCCCGTCTTCCGCGCGGGCTGCGGGGCTGCTGCGGGTCATCAGCCAGTATCAAGTTTGACCACGAAATGTGTCAGCTGGCAATGCCTTGCATGCGGTTACCTGTGAGCAGCGTGGATGCTGCAAACGGCACCGCTTCTCCCCCGAAGGTCGAGGGTCGCGTCCCTTCATCTGAGGGGGGTGGCTTTACCGGTTGCGGATTCTCAATGACCGGCCCGGGATGTATCGGCAGCATCAAATCGTGTGATCTGTCACGGACCACATGCCCAAGAAATTCTTCATCCTCACCCACCGGGAGTTCTTTATGAAGCTGAGTTCCATCGTCGCAGCGGCCGCACTTGCCTGCGTTTCGCTGACCTCCACCGCCGCCACCCTGCAAGCCGGCGAAGTGTCCTTTGGCAGCAAGACGCTCGTGAACCAGGGCGCGTTTGTCGACACCTACTTCTTCGAGCTGGATTTCCCGCCGCCCGGCAATGTGGCGTTCTCGTTCGCAGAACTGCAGTTCACGTCGCCGTTCCTGTCGACCGACATCACGGACCTCAAGGTCTCGTTCTTTGCCAACATGGACCTCGGCACGATGACGGGCAGTGCGCCGCTGTGGGGCACGCCTTACACCGGCACGTCGTTGCCCGGTGGTGCGACCGCTGTCAGCCTTGACACCGTCACCCTGAACCAGAAGACGTTCTGGATGCAGGTGTCCGGGAATGCCGTCGGCTCGTTGAACAACGCGGGCGCGTACAACTTCGCCATCATGGCCAACCCCGTCCCCGAGCCCGAGTCCCTGACCCTGGCCCTGGGCGGCCTGGGTCTGGTTGGCACCGCGCTGTACAAGCGTCGCCGCGCCGCCGCCAACGCCTGATCCGCGCTCTCCAGCGCATCAGAACAACAGCCTGTGACGTCCCGGCGACCCTGAGGCCGCCGCACGCGTCCGACCCGATGCACGGTGCCTCGCCTGCCCGCAGGTGAGCGCGCCGAGGGCATCGCCTTGCCTGCCCCGGCTTGTCCGCGGCAGGCATTTTCATGTCAGTCGCTCTCGTGGGACGGCACTGGCCGTCCCGGGGCCGAGCGCGTCTGGCGCCAGCGCAGCAGGGTGTCCTGCAGCTGTGACAGGTCGCCGAGCACCGTCACGCCGGGCACCGGGCGACGCGTGAGCAGGGGGTGCCGTCCGCCGACCCACACCGCCACCGAGGCGGGCAGCTTGGCCCGCAGTTCGGGCAGCAGGTCCTGGATGAGTGTGGCGGGGGCGGCGCTGCTGAAGCCAAGTGAGACCACGTCCGCGCGGTGCGCGGCGCAGGCATGCACAAGATCCCACAGCGGGGTCTGGGCGCCCAGGTTGATGGGCTGCGCCTGCCAGACGGCCAGTGCCACCTCGACCGTCAGCATCCCCAGCGCATGGGGCTCGCCCGGCAAGGTGGTCAACAGCACGCGCGGCGCCTGCTGGGGCAGGGGCTCGGGCAGGGTCGACAGCCCACCCTGCAGCACCTGCTGCACGAGCTGGCTCACCCAGTGCTCCTGCGCGATCTGGAAGCGCCCGCGCAGCCAGCCATCGCCGACGAGGGCCAGCAAGGGCGTGGCCACCGCGGTGACGAAGGACAGCAGACCCAGCGAAGCCGCCGCATGCCGCAGATGGCGATGCAGTCCATGGTGATCGTGCTGATCGATCAACGCGAGGCAGGGGCCGACCCAGGTCTCGTCGGCATGGGCGGGCATGCTGACGATGGCACCGGGCGCCCAGGTCGGTGCGGTGTCCAGGCGCGAGCGGCTGGCCGGCGCCATGCGGCCCAGGCCCTGCGCGTCGGCGCTGCGATCGGCCAGCGTCTGCAGGTCGTCGGTGGGCAACTGCACGATGCGGCCCGGGCGGTGCCCGACGTCCAGCAGCCGCTTGATCAGGCGCAGGCGCTCCACCTGTTCGACGGGGTAACAGCGCTCGCCCTGGCGATCGCGCGCCGGATTCGGGAAACCGTAGCGGCGCTCCCAGATCCGCAAGGTGTCCTTGCTCAGACCGGTGTCGCGTTCGACGGCGGCGATCGACATCATCAGAGACGGGTTCATGCTGTGGGCTGCATCCGGAACGGCGGGGCCTGCGTATCAGCCCCCTGACTCGACAAGACTGGACAAACCGTGTGCAGGGTCACGGCGCACTGGACGCGCCATTGCCGAACACTGGTCGAGTCGCTAATATAGGCCCAACCGGTGTTTTGACCAAGACAAAAAGGATGACAAGATGAAGCCACACGCCCTGAAGCGGTTCATGCTCGTGACGGCCGTGTGCCTGTCGGGCCCTCTGTCTGCGCTCGCCGCGCCGCCGCCGGTGTCCCCGTCGGCACCGGCCACCTGCCCGGCACTGCTCGACAAGACCTTTCCCCGGCTGCAGGACGAGAAGCCGCAGTCGCTGTGCCAGTACAGTGGCCGCGTTGTCCTGGTGGTCAACACCGCCAGCTACTGCGGCTTCACGAAGCAGTACGCCGGCCTGGAGGCGCTGTACAGCCGCTATAAGGACCGTGGCCTGGTGGTGCTGGGATTTCCGTCGAACGACTTCGGCAACCAGGAGCCCGGTGCGGCCAAGGAGATTGCCGAGTTCTGCAACAACACCTACGGCGTGAAGTTCCCGATGTTTGCGAAAAGCAGCGTCCGGGGCAGTGCAGCGAACCCGTTGCACAAGGAGCTGATCGCGCTCAGCGGCACGTCGCCCAAGTGGAACTTCTACAAATACCTCATCGCCCGGGACGGGCGCTCGGTGAGTGCCTACAGCAGCATGACCTCGCCAGACGACAAGGAATTTGTCCAGGACATCGAGCGCCTGCTGAACCAGGCGCGCTGACGGCGTTCTTCCCCTTCAGCGCCGCCTGTGGCGCGTTCGTTACCGTTCGGTTATGATGTGACCAAACGGTAATTTAATCGACCGCCCTGCCGGTCGACCCAGAGGACCCCACCCATGAAACGCATCGCCATCATCGGCGCCGGCATTGCCGGCCTGGGTGCCGCCCACCTGCTGAGCCAGGCGCCTGGCGCCCGCCACGTGACGCTGTTCGAGGCGGGGCGCCATTTCGGCGGCCATGCCAACACGGTCGACGTGACCTTGCCGGACGCCAGTGGGCGCCCCGTCACGCATGGGGTGGACACGGGCTTTCTGGTCTTCAACGAGCGCACCTACCCGCAGCTGATCGCGTTGTTCAAGGAGCTGCGCGTGGCCACCGCCGCGTCCGACATGTCGTTCTCCGTGCAGATCCCCGACCAGGCGCAGGGGCTGGCGGGACTGCGCGCCGGGCTCGAGTGGTGCGGCTCCTCGCTGAACACCGTGTTTGCCCAGCGGCGCAACCTGGTGTCCCCGGCGTTCTGGCGCATGCTGTCCGACCTGTTGCGCTTCAATCGGCTCACCACCGAACTGGCCCAGCGGGGCAGTGAAGCCGCGCTGCGTCAGCCGATCGGCGCCTTCCTGGACGAACAGGGCTTCAGCGCGTCCTTCCGCGAAGGTTATCTGCTGCCCATGGTGGCCTGCATCTGGTCGTGCCCGGTGCATCAGATGATGCAGTTCCCGATCGCCACGCTGATCCGCTTCTGTCACAACCACGGCCTGCTGCAGGTGGCGAACCGACCCCAGTGGTACACGGTGTCCGGGGGCTCGCGTCAGTATGTGCGGCGCATTCTCGACGGGTTGGCCGACGCGCGGCTGGCCACGCCGGTCGAGCGCGTCCAGGTGCTGGGCGAACACGGCGAGGCCGGCGTGATGGTGCACACCGCCGCCGGCGGCGAGCGCTTCGACGAGGTCGTCTTCGCCTGCCACTCCGATCAGGCGCTGACCTTGCTGGGCGCCGGGGCCACAGCCCCCGAGCGCGACGTACTGGGCGCCATCGGTTACCACCGCAACCGGGCGGTCCTGCACACCGACACCGCGTTGCTGCCGCGTCGCCCCAAGGCCTGGGCCGCCTGGAACTACGAGCGCGCGCCCACCCCCACCGAGGAAGACCGGGGTGTGTGCCTGCACTACCTCATCAACCGCCTGCAGCCGCTGCCGTGGACCCGGCCGGTGGTGGTCTCGCTGAACCCGCTGCGTGAGCCGGATCCGGCCCAGGTGCTGGCCGAGTTCGATTACGCCCACCCGGTCTTCGACCAGGCCGCGATCGACGCCCAGCAGGCGCTGCCCGGCATCCAGGGGCGCCGCAGCCTGTGGTTTGCCGGCGCGTGGACAGGCTACGGCTTCCATGAAGACGGGCTCAAGTCGGGCCTGCTCGTCGCCGACGGCCTGCTGGCCCGCGAGGGCATCTCTGCAGGCGCGGCGCCGGCGAGCCGGGAGTGCGTGGCATGAGCCTCGCGCAGGCCACCGATCTCGTCGGGCCGGTGCGCCCGCTGATCGGCTTTGGCCAGGTCCGCCACACGCGGCTGCGTCCGGCGCGGCACGCCTTCGCCTACCCGAGCTACTTCTGGATGCTGCCGCTGCGGGCGCTGGCCCGGCAACCCGTGGACGCCGTGCGACGCAATGCGCGCGGCTGGTTGAGCTTTCACGATGCCGACCACGGCGCGGGCGGGCCGGACGCGCTGGCGTGGCTGGATGGGCTGCTGCGCGAGGCCGGTGCCTGGGATGAGGCACTGACGCGCGGCGAGGTCTGGCTCCAGACCTACCCCCGTGTGCTGGGCTATGCCTTCAAGCCCGTGAGCTTCTGGTACGTGCACCGGGCCGATGGCGTCCTGCACGCCATCGTCGCCGAGGTCAACAACACCTTTGGCGAGCGCCATTGCTACCTCCTGCAGGGCCCGTCGCTGGGCTGGGGCAGCGAGCAGCAGGCGGCCAAGGTCTTCCACGTGTCGCCGTTCTGCGCGCTGGGCGGGCAGTACCGATTCCGCTTCCTGCGCACGCGCGACCGGGTCGTGGCCCGCGTCGACCACGACGACGCGCATGGCCCGCTGATCGAGACCGCGCTCAGCGGGGCGCTCGAGCCCCTCACGCCGCGGGCGGTGCGCCGCGCGATCTGGCGCTGGCCGCTGATGACCTGGGGCGTCGTGGCCCGCATCCACTGGCAGGCCTTGAAGCTGTGGCTCAAGCGCGTGCCCTTTCACACCAAACCTGCACATCCGCCCGCCGACTTCGTCAGCGGCAGCCCGGCACCGAGCCCTCAAGGACCGCGCACACCATGAACCGCAGCACCCTCCTGGCTTCTTCTGCGTCGACCGAGCCCGCGACGCCCCCCCGCGCCGTGCACGACCTGCCGGCCGATGCCCCGCAGGCGGCGCGCATGGTGTGGCGCCTGCTGAAGCGTCTGCGCGTCGGTGTGCTCGATGTGCAATGGCCGGACGGCAGCACCGCCCACTTTGGCGAGGTACGCGCGGGTGCCGACGGGTTGCGTGCCGGTCTGCGGCTGCACAACTGGTCGATGTGCTCGGCCGCGCTCAAATCCGGTGACATCGGTTTTGCCGAAGGCTACATCGCCGGTGATTGGACCACGCCCGACCTGACCGCGCTGCTCAAGGTGCTGATCGCCAACCGCGAGCAGATCGAGTCGGCCGTCTACGGGCGCTGGTGGGGCCGGCTGGCCTACCGCATCCGTCACTTGCTCAACCGCAACACGCGGGCCAACAGCCGGCGCAACATCCATGCGCATTACGATCTGGGCAACGCCTTCTACAGGCTGTGGCTGGATCACACGATGAGCTACTCGAGCGCCTGGTTCGAGGGCGACCTCGACCAGCCCATGGCCGATGCGCAGCACGCCAAGGTGCGGCGTGCGCTGCGCGAAGCCGGGGTGCGCGCCGAGGGGGGCGGCCAGCGCGTGCTGGAAATCGGCTGCGGCTGGGGTGGCCTGGCGGAGATCGCCGTACGCGAATGCGGCGCACACGTCACCGGCGTGACGCTGTCGACCGAGCAGCTGCAATGGGCCCGCGACCGCATGGCGGGTGCGGGGCTCTCGGCCTGGGCCGACCTGCGGCTGCAGGATTACCGCGACATCGCCGACGAGCCCTTCGACGCCGTCGTCTCCATCGAGATGTTCGAGGCCGTGGGCAAGGAGTACTGGGGCAGCTACTTCCAGACGCTGAACCGCTGCCTGAAGCCCGGTGGCCGCGCCTGCCTGCAGACCATCACCATCCGCGATGACCTGTTCGACCGCTATGTGAAGTCGACCGACTTCATCCAGCAGTACATCTTCCCGGGCGGCATGCTGCCGAGCGACGCCGCCTTCCGCGCCGAAGCCGCGCGTGCCGGCCTGGAGGTGGTCAACAGCCTGGCCTTCGGGCCCGACTACGCCGAAACGCTGCGGCGCTGGCGTGCCGAGTTCCATCGCCACATCCAGCAGGTGCAGCGCCTGGGCTTCGACGAGCGTTTCCAGCGCATCTGGGAGTTCTACCTCGCCTATTGCGAAGCCGCCTTCGACATGGGCAACACCGACGTCGTGCAGTACACGCTGCGCAAGCCGGGCTGAGGCGCTTGACGATGAGCGCCACCCCGCTGCCCCACGCCGCCAGCGCGCGTTATGGCCTGCTGGGTCTGCCGCTGGCGTTCGTGGCGGTGCCGCTGTATGTGGTGCTGCCGCAGCACTATGGGCAGACGCTGGGCGTGCCGCTGAGCCTGCTGGGCGCCATCCTGCTGTTGACTCGCCTGGGCGATGCCTTGATCGACCCCTGGCTGGGTGGCTGGGTGGATCGCCTGCTGCATCGTCCGGCTCGGGCCCGGGGCGCCGTGCTGGCGAGTGCCGCCGTGCTGGTGCTGGCCTTTGTGGCGCTTTTCTTTCCGCCGGTACAGGGCCAGGGGGCGCTGCTGGGCTGGTGTGCCGGCACGTTGCTGGTCACCTTCGGCGCCTACAGCCTGGCCAGCGTCGCGCATCTGGCGTGGGGCACGCGGTTGGGTGGCGTGCCGGTGCAGCGGGCGCGGCTGGTGGCATGGCGTGAAGGCTTCGGGCTGGCGGGGGTGCTGCTGGCCAATGTGCTGGCCACACAGGCGGGCCCGGGCTGGACGGCCGTGGCGCTGGCCTGCACCCTGGTCATGGGCCTGCTGGCGCTGTGGCGGGGGCCCACCCCGTCGGGTCATGCAGCGGACAGCCAGTCGGTCCCGTCGACCAGCACGCTGTGGCGCCCGTGGCGTTTCGCGGGATTCCGGCGGCTGATCGCGCTGTTCCTGGTCAACGGCATTGCGAGCGCCGTGCCGGCCACGCTGGTGCTGTTCTTCATCCACGACCGCCTGCAGGCCCCGGCCTGGGCGCCGCTTTGCCTGGGGGCCTACTTTCTGACGGGCGCGCTCAGCGTGCCCTGGTGGCTGCGCGTGCTGGCCCGGCTGGGGCCGATGCGCAGCTGGGCCCTGGGCATGGCGCTGGCCACCGCCGCCTTTGCCTGCGTGAACGCGCTGGGCGCGGGCGACACCACCGGCTACCTGCTGGTGTGTCTGGCCGCGGGTTGGGCGCTCGGGGCCGACCTCACGGCGCCCGGCACGCTGCTGACCGGCGTGGTGCAGCGTGCAGGCCAGGCCGGCCAGGCCGAGGGGGCCTTCGCCGGCTGGTGGCAGTGGGCGACCAAGCTCAACCTCGCCCTGGCCGCCGGCCTGGCCTTGCCACTGCTGCAGGCCCTTGGCTACACGCCCGGCGCGCGCGACCCCGAGGCACTGCTGGCCCTGGGGCTGGTCTATGGCGGCCTGCCCTGTCTGTTCAAGCTGCTGGCGCTCGCCCTGTGCTGGCGCTGGCGGCACCACCCGGCGCTGGCCTGAGCGTCCCGGCCCCCCGATTCAACCTGCTGTGGTGGACACCATGAAACCTCATCTCCTGCCCGATTCCGCCCATGCCGTCCCACCGTCGCCGGGCCGCCGTCGCATGCTGTCCGCACTCGGGGCCGGTGGCCTGGCGCTGGGCCTGGCCGGTGGTCTGGCCGGCTGTGCCTCTCCTCCCGCGCCGTCCGACTACGCCGCCGAAAAGCCGGCCCTCGATCTGCGCAGCTACTTCAACGGCCCGCTCACCGCGCACGGTCTCTTCACCGACCGCGCGGGCCGCGTCGTCAAGCGCTTCACGGTGAAGCTGGTCGGCCGCTGGGACGGCCCACGGGGCGTGCTCGAAGAGGACTTCGTCTACAGCGATGGCACCACGCAGCGCCGCGTCTGGCGCCTGACCGACCTGGGGCAGGGCCGCTGGCAGGGCGAGGCCGACGATGTGGTCGGCCAGGCCACGGGGCAGTCGGCCGGCAATGCGCTGAACTGGCGCTACACGCTGGCGCTGCCGGTCGATGGCCGCATCTACCACGTGCAGTTCGACGACTGGATGTACCTCATGGACGAGCACGTGATGCTCAACAAGGCGGTGATGAGCAAGTTCGGCATCACGCTGGGCGAGGTCACGCTGTCCTTCCACAAACCCTGACGCCCGCAGGAGCTGTTCGCATGGCGCTCAACCCCCCCGTGACCGACTGGCAGGGCCGCACCGTCTGGCTGGTGGGCGCATCCAGCGGCATCGGCCAGGCCACCGCTGCCCGGCTGCATGCGCTCGGCGCGCGGGTGGCCGTGTCGGGCCGTCAGGCGGCGGCGCTCGATGCATTCGCCCGAGCCCACCCGGGCAGCCTGGCCCTGCCGGTGGATGCCACCGAGCCCGGTGCGCTGCAGGCCGCCCACGACCGTCTGGTGGCGTGGTCGCCTTCCGGCCGGCTCGACCTCGTGGCTTACTGCGCTGGCCACTACCAGCCCATGCGTGCGGAGGACTTCGATCTTGACGAGGCCGTGCGCCACCTGCAGGTGAACTACGAGGGGGTGCTGCGCCTGCTCGCAGTGGTGTTGCCCACGCTGCGTACGCAGGGCAGCGGCCACCTCAGCCTCGTGGCCAGCGTGGCAGGCTACCGCGGCCTGCCCAAGGCCCTGGCCTACGGGCCGACCAAGGCCGCGCTGCACAACCTGGCCGATGTGCTCTACCTCGACCTGGCCCCGCTGGGCATTGGCGTGTCCGTCGTCAACCCCGGCTTCGTGCAGACCCCCATGACCGCGGCCAACGACTTCACGATGCCGGCCCTGCTCACGCCGGCGCAGGCCGCCGAGGCCATCGTGCAGGGCTGGCAGCGCGGGCACTATGAGATCCACTTTCCGCGCCGCTTCACCCTGTGGCTCAAGTTGATGCGGCTTCTGCCGCATGCGTGGTATTTCCCGCTTGTCAAGCGGGGCACCGGGGTGTGAGCCGCCGCCGCCTCGGCGCACAATGCCTTCACCTTCTTGCCGCCCCATGGCCGACACCGACATGAGCGTGACCCCTCTGCCCACCCCGCCCGGCAGCGTCGCCCAGCAGGCGTTGCCCCGGGTGGTCGCCTTCTTCGAATGCCTCAAGGCCCAGGACCTGGGGCACCTCGATCGCATCTACGCCGTGGACGCCAGCTTCAAGGACCCGTTCAACGAGGTCGAAGGCCTGCTCGAGATCGAGGCGGTGTTTGCCCACATGTTCCGCGCGCTCGACACGCCGCACTTCGTCGTGCGGGACCGGCTGGCGCAGGGCAACCAGGCCTTTCTTACCTGGGATTTCCGCTTCCGCTTCAAGGGCGACACCGTCTGGCAGGTGGTCCGGGGGGCGACGCACCTGCGTTTCGATGCCCACGGCCTGATTGCCGACCACCGCGACTACTGGGACGCGGCCGAAGAGCTCTACGAGAAGCTGCCCGTGCTGGGCGGGTTGATGCGGTGGCTCAAGCGCCGCGCCATGCGCGGCTGAGTCGCCCGCTCGCCCCGCCGGGTGCGCCGTGTGCGTGCATTCGGCCACGCTCCCCGCCCACAGGCGGAAGCGAGCACTCAAGTCGGGGAGTGACGCAACCGATGGTCCGATCATGATGGCCTTGCAGTCTGGACGCGTGCCCCCACGTGTCGCGGTGAGGCCCTTGGGGCCCTGGAGTACCCGCTCATGCACATGCTTTACAACTCAGACAGCTACGCCGTCGTGCAGATCGAGCTGCCCGGCGATGCCGTCGCCCCGGCCGATGCGACCGCGACGCTGACCCGCGGTGGCTTCGAAATCGTCGACAAGTTCGCCCGCAAGGAGATCTTCATCGAGGGGGCGCTGGCCGAGTCCTTCAAGGAAGGCGTCGAGGCCCTGATCGAGAGCGCACCCAGCGTCGAGGAATTCGACGCCTATCTGGAGCGCTATGCCGGCATGGCGCAGCAGCCAGTCGTGATGCACTGACCCCCATCGGACGCGCGGCGTCCGAATCCGGCAACGGGCCTCCGGGCTCAAGTTGCCGACATGCCTGCCGATAAACGATCACGGATGTGTCTGTGAGCCATCCGCCCGGCGCAGGAGTGCCCTCATGTCGAGGCGCCGCCGGCAGGAAAGGCGCATGTCTCCCACCCTCATGGCCGTCGAGCACGACGGTCTTGCCCATCTGGCAGCCTGGCTGCTCGCGGTCTACCTGATCTACCTGCAGGGGCAGGTGGTTCGCCGCGTGCAGGCGGCCGACCGCGACGCCGCACTGGCCTGGGGTCTGGTGGGCTCGCTGGCGGCAGGCACGGGCATCTGGGCCGTCAGCCTGCTTGGCCTGGTCGCCGAACGACTGCCCATCGAAGTCGGCTACGTGCCGGTGCTGGTGCTGGTGTCCTGGCTGCCTGCCGTCACGGTCAGTGCGCTCACCATTGCCTTGTATGCACGCCGCGCGCCCCGCCCCTGGGTGAGGCTGGTTGGCGGGCTGGTGATGGCAGGCGGGCTGGCCGTGGTGGCGGCCACCGCCGTCGAATCCCGCGTGCTGGCCCCCGGGGTGCAGTGGTCGCCTGCGCTGGTGGCCGCCTCACTGAGCGTGACCTTGTTCACCGGCACGGTGCTGGCGCCCAGTCTGCGCGGCATGGTGCGCCGGGCGCTGCCTTTGCAGGCCGATGTGGTGGTCGCGCTGGTGCTGGGGACGGCCTTCCGCTTCGGCCAGGCGCTGATGGTCTCGGCGGCCGGCGTGCCCGAAGGGGCTCGCTGCCTGAGCGTCGGGCAGCTGTCGGGGGCCACGCTGCTGTGGCTGCTGCCGGCCGTGGCCCTGGTGGTGTGCGTGCTGGTGCACGTGGCGGCCGTGCTGGATGCCCGCGCGCACCGGATGCGGGAAGAACTGCGCCGCCACCTCGACGATGCCAGCGAGGCGCTGGACCAGGCCGTGCAGCGCGACGCGCTCACCGGGCTTTACAAGCGCCAGGCCTTCGAGCAACGGCTGGCCGAGATGCTGGAAGGCCCGGCCGCGGCCATCGACCCGCCCGCGGTGTTGCGCATCGGCCTGGACGGCTTCCGCGACCTGACCGAGCGCTACGGCGACGCCTTCGGCGACCTGGTGCTGCGCCAGCTGGCCTGGCGACTGGGCGGCCTGGTGCGCGAGCAGGACGTGGTTGGTCGCACCGACGCCGACGAGTTTCTCCTGCTGTGCCGCGGCTGGCACGACGAGGTCCGCCTGGCCCATGTGGCGCAGCGGCTGGTCGAAGCCATGCGTGCGCCGTGCCAGGTCGACGACCAGGACATCCGCCTGACCTGCTCGGTGGGTGTGGCGCGGCACCCCGCCAGCGCCTCGGTGGCCCAGCTCATGGCCCACGCGGCCGATGCCATGCTGACCGTGCGCCGTGCCGGCGGCAATGCCTACTGCGTGTACCGGCACGGCATGGACCTGGATGGCACGGACCAGGTCGAGCTGCAGCGTGAACTGCGCCACGCAATCGAGCGCGGACAGCTCGCGCTCCACTTCCAGCCCAAGCTGCGCGCGGCCGACGGCATGCTGGCCGGCGTCGAAGCACTGCTGCGCTGGCAGCACCCGGTGCACGGCGCGGTGAGCCCGGCGGTGTTCATCCCGGTGGCCGAACGCTTCGGCCTGATCGGTGAACTGGGGCAGTGGGTGCTGGACGCGGCCTGCCGCCAGGTGCGCCTGTGGCACGAGGCGGGCGCCGACGTGCCGGTGGCCGTGAACCTGTCGGCCCACCAGCTGCGCCAGCACGACCTCGAGGCGTGTGTGCGCGAGGCACTGCGGCGCCACCGCGTGCCGGCACGCATGCTCATCCTCGAAATCACCGAGTCCGTGGCGATGGACGATGTGGATGCGTCGATCCGCGTGTTCGACATGCTCGACGCCATCGGCGTGCAGCTGTCCATCGACGACTTCGGCACCGGCTATTCCAGCCTCAGCTACCTGCGCCGCCTGCCCGCGCGTCAACTCAAGGTCGACCGCAGTTTCGTGCGCGACCTCGACACCAGCCACGACGCTCAGGCGATTGCGGGCGCCGTCGTGCGCCTGGCCCATGCCCTGGGGATGACGGTGGTGGCCGAAGGCGTGGAAACCGAGGCCCAGGCGGCCATCCTGCGTGACCTGGACTGCGACGAACTGCAGGGGTTTCTGTATGCGCGCCCCATGTCGGGTCCGGACCTCCTGAACTGGCTGCGGCAACGCGACCCAGGGAGCGTCTCCCGGTTTGCGGTCCACAATGAACAGGCGGACCCGGCCGTGCCCAGCGCCTGGTCCCAACTGGAGATGGTGAATTGATGGAGACCGATCTGCAGGCCGTGTCGCCCTGGTGGTGGCTGCTGGCCGGCATCCTGGGCACGCTCGCCCTCGTGGCGGGGCTGCGCTGGTGGCAGCAGCTGCGCGAACTGGATTCGCGCACCGCCGCCCGGCGCCGCCCACCGGAGGGTCAGGCCACGCCGGCGGCGGGGAGCGCCCCGGCGCCCCCGGCGGGTGCCGGGCTGAGCGGCTGGAGCCCGGTGGCCGAGGCCACGGCGGGCCAGCGCGTGACCGACCCCCTGACCGGGTTGGGCACGCGCCTGATGCTGGAAGACCAGCTCGCCTCGGCCGTGCTGCGCGCCGAGGCGCGGCAGCGTCGACTGGGCCTGCTCTACATCGACATCGACGGTTTCAAGCCGGTGAACGACTCCTTCGGGCACGGCGTGGGCGATGCGCTCTTGCGCGAAGTGGGCCGCCGGCTGAGCGAGCACGGCCGCAGCACCGACACCGTGGCCCGGCTGGGCGGCGACGAATTCCTCGTGCTGCTCGATGGCGATCCCGATGCCGGGGCGGCCGCGCTGGTGGCCGAGCGCGTGCGCGCCAGCCTCGAGCGACCCTACATGCTGGCGGGGCGCGAGGTTCGCGTGTCGTGTTCCGTCGGCATCGTGCTCTACCCGGACCACGGCCCGCGCGCGCGCCTCATCGCACGGGCCGACGCCGCGATGCTGGCGGCCAAACGGGCCGGCGGCAACATGCACTGCTTCTACGAGCCGGGCATGGACCACGACGCCGAGGCCGCCGTCGAGCTGCAGCGCGACCTGCGCACCGCGCTCGAAACCGGCCAGGGCCTGTCGCTGCACTACCAGCCCAAGATCGACAGCGCGAGCGGCCAGATTGCCGGCGTCGAGGCGCTGCTGCGCTGGCAGCACCCGCAGCGCGGGGCGGTCAGCCCCGTCGTGTTCATTCCGGTGGCCGAGCGCTTCGGCCTCATCGGTGCGCTGGGCCAGTGGGTCATCGACGAAGCCGCCCGCCAGATCCAGGCGTGGCGCGGGGCGGGGCTCAGCATGCGCGTGGCCATCAACGTGTCGGTGCACCAGCTGCGCCAGCCCGATCTGGTCGACCGCGTGGGCGAGATCCTGGCGCGCCACGGTGTGCCGCCCGACCTCATCACCTTCGAACTCACCGAAAGTGCCGCGATGGAAGACCCCAGCGCCACGCTGCGCATCTTCGAGCGCCTGGCCGTCACCGGGGTGGCACTGTCGATCGACGACTTTGGCACCGGCTACTCCAGCCTCAGCTACCTGCGCAAGCTGCCGGCCAGCCAGATCAAGATCGACCGCAGCTTCGTGCAGGACCTCGGCAGCCAGTCGGATGCGCGGGCCATCGTCAAGGCCGTCATCAAGCTCTCGCACGCGCTGGGACTGGAAGTGGTCGCCGAAGGCGTCGAGACCGTGGCCCAGCAGGACATCCTCAAGCAACTGGGCTGTGACCAGATGCAGGGCTTTCTGTTTGCACGGCCCATGCCCGCCACCCACCTGCAGCTGTGGGCCCTGAGCGACGAGGTGCCCGCCAACCGGCCCACCTTCCGGGATTCGGTGTTCAACGCCGACGAGATCGACCCGCCGAGCCACCCGCTGCCCGGCCGCGTCACCCGCTGAATCGGCCGTCAGTCATGCTGCCATTCGGGCAGATCGGCGCCGCAGCGCAGGCAGTAGTTCGCCTCGGGCGGGTGGCCCTCCGTCAGGCAGCGCTGGCAGGTGCGTGTGGTCGGCCGGCCGAACGTGGGGCGCTGCATGGCGAGCTCGGTCGTCACGATGCCGGTGGGCACCGCCAGCACACCCCAGCCCAGAATCATCATCAGTGACGAGATCAGGCGGCCGAGGTCCGTCTTGGGCGTGATGTCGCCAAAGCCCACCGTCGTCATCGTGGTCACCGCCCAGTACATGGCGGTGGGGATGCTGGTGTAACCATTGGCCGGCCCTTCCACCACGTACATCACCGTGCCCATGATGAGCACCACCATCAGCACGAAGGACAGGAAGACCATGATCTTGCGCCGGCTGGCGACCAGCGCGCGGCCCAGCGCGTTGTACTCCGACACATAGCCCGTCAGCTTGAAGATCCGGAACACCCGCATCAGCCGCAGGATGCGCACGTCGATGAAGAAATGCGCCTCGGGCACCAGCAGCGCCAGGTAGGTCGGCAGCACCGAAATCAGATCAATGATCCCGTAGAAGCTCAGGGCGTACGTCAAGGGGCGCCGCACGCACAGCAGCCGCAGCCCGTATTCGACGGTGAAGATGAGCGTGAACAGCCACTCCAGCGCATCGAACAGGCCGCCGGCATGCGCCTGCAGCGTCGCCACGCTGTCGAGCACGACCACCGTCACGCTCAGCAGGATCAGCCCGATGAGGGTCTGGTCGAAGCGCCGACCCGCCACGGTGTCGGCTTCGAAGATGATGGTGTAGAGGCGCAGGCGCCATCCATCCAGCGGCTTGTCGATGTCCTTGTCCATGGGGAGGATTGTGGGGTTTGCGGACGACGCCCATCCTGCGCGAGGGCAAGGGCCGGCGCAACTCTCTAAAATGGCCGGATGAACACGCCCGCCCGAAACGCTGAGGCCCGCACCCGCGAGCCCGTCGAACGCCGCCCTTACACCCGCGCCGCGCAACTGCCCGAGATCATGCGCCAGCGCATCGTGGTGCTCGACGGCGCCATGGGCACCATGATCCAGCGCTACAAGCTGACCGAGGCCGACTACCGCGGCACCCGCTTTGCCGAGCACGGCAAGGATCTGAAGGGCAACAACGAGCTGCTGCAGCTGACCCGGCCCGAGGTGATCCGCGAGATCCACGAGCAGTACCTGGCCGCCGGCGCCGACCTGATCGAGACCAACACCTTCGGCGCCACCACCGTGGCGCAAGACGATTACGAGCTGCCCGAGCTGGCTTACGAGATGAACCTCGTGGCCGCCCGCATGGCGCGCGAGGCGTGCGACAAGTACAGCACGCCTGACAAGCCGCGCTTCGTGGCCGGCGCCATCGGCCCGACGCCCAAGACCGCCAGCATCAGCCCCGACGTGAACGACCCGGGCGCCCGCAACGTCGATTTCGACACGCTGCGCCAGGCCTATTACGAGCAGGCCAAGGCGCTGATGGAAGGCGGCTGTGACGTCTTCCTGGTCGAAACCATCTTCGACACGCTCAACGCCAAGGCCGCCATCTTCGCGATCGACGAGCTGTTCGAGGACACCGGCGAGCGCCTGCCCATCATCATCTCGGGCACCGTGACCGATGCCTCCGGCCGCATCCTGTCGGGCCAGACCGTCAGCGCCTTCTGGCATTCGGTGCGCCACGCCCACCCGCTGGCCATCGGCCTGAACTGCGCGCTGGGTGCCACGCTGATGCGCCCCTACATCGAGGAGCTGGCCAAGATTGCCGGCGACACGTATGTGAGCTGCTACCCGAACGCGGGCCTGCCCAACCCGATGAGCGACACCGGCTTCGACGAGACGCCCGAGATCACCGGCAGCCTGGTCGAGGAGTTCGCGAAGGCGGGCTTCCTGAACATCGCGGGCGGCTGCTGCGGCACCACGCCCGATCACATCGCCGAGATCGCAAAGCGCGTGGGGCAGTGGAAGCCGCGCTGCCTGCATGACGGTGGCACCACCGGCTTTCTGAGCGGCCTGAAAGCCGCCTGAGGCTCAGCGGCCCGGTGGCGGGCCGCTCAGGTCGACCGCCGATCGGCCATGGCCCGGCGGTCGTGGCCCAGCCGCACATAGTGGCGGCGTTTGGCCTCGTACATTGCCTGGTCGGCCCGGTGCAGCAGTGCCTCCATGCGCTCGCCGTCCTGGCTCGTGGCCCAGCCGATCGACACGCTCAGTGTGTGCCCCGCGTGATACTGGTTGTTGAGTGCCAGCAGTTCGTGCACCTGCTCCACGGTGAACTCGGCGTGCCGCGCGTCGGCGCCGGGCAGCAGGATGGCGAACTCGTCGCCGCCCAGCCGTGAGGCGGTGGCCGGCCGCTCCACCGCCTTGCGCAGCACCTCACCCAGCCGGCGCAGCAGCGCATCGCCGCCCGCGTGCCCGAACTCGTCGTTCGTCTGCTTGAGGTCGTTGAGGTCGAGCACGATGACGCTGGCGGGCCACGGCCCGCGCCGTTCGATGCGCGCCAGCTCGTCCATGAAGAAGCCGCGGTTGCGCAGCCCCGTCAGGGCGTCGTGCTGGCCCAGGTACTCCAGGTAGGCCTCGGCCTTCTTGCGGGCGCTGATGTCCGTCAGCGACACCAGCACCTGGTCCCAGCTGTCCTCGTGGCCCGGCAGCACCGAGAACTGCAGGTACACGTGCAGCTTTTCGCCATCGAGTGCATAGTTCACCACCTCGCGCTGCTGGAACAGACGGCCGTGCCAGAGCTCGATCAGCTGCTCCGCGAAGTGGGTGCGCATGTCGCCGCGGAACACCTCATCGAGCCGGCCCAACAGCGTGGCCTTGTCCGCCGCGCGGAACATCTCCAGCGTCTGCTGGTTGACGTCGAGCACGCGGATCTCCTGCATGCAGCGCAGGACGAAGTCGGGGTGCACGTCGAGGAAGACGCGGAAATCCTCGATGTCCTGCCGACGGACCTCGTCGAGCAGCTTGCGCACGCCGCTGAAGTCTTCCACCCACAGCGAGACCGGCGAATGCTCGAACAGCCCCTTGGCGTACAGCTCGCTGCGGCGCAGGGCCTGCTCGCCGCGGGTGCGCTCGGTCACGTCCTCGATGGCCAGCAGCACGCGGCTCCAGGTGGCCTCGTGGCCGGGCAGCACGTTGGCCCGCAGCGTGATGGCGAGCCGCTCGCCATGCAGGGTGTAGTTCACCGTCTGGCTGCGAAAGTGCGTCTGGCCCGACCACAGCTGCTCCAGCTCCCACACGAAGTTGTGCAGCATGTCGTCGCGGAACACGCGGTGCAGGTTGGCTGACAGCTCGGCCAGGTCGGCGGCGCCATAAAGGTCCAGGGTGTGGCGGTTCACACGCAGCAGGCGGATCGCGGCGGCGCATTCGGCGGTGCGCTCGGGGTGCCCGCTCAGATGGGCACGCAGGTCCTCGACGCGCTCGGCGCGCCAGCGGTCGAACAGCTGCTTGAGCGCGCTGTAGTCCTCGAGCCAGAGCGACACCGGTGCCAGCTCGAACATGTCTTCGTACAACTCACCCATGTCTGCTCCTGTTGCTCAGGCTTCCGCGCCATAGGGGTCGGCAAAGCCGAGCGCCGCCATCACCTCGCGCTCACGCGCTTCCATGGCCTGGGCCTCGTCGTCTTCGAGGTGGTCCCAGCCCTGCGCATGCAGGGCGCCGTGCACCAGCATGTGGGCGTAGTGGGCCTCCAGCGTCTTGCCCTGTTCCTCGGCCTCGCGCTCGATCACCGGCGCGCACAGGATCAGGTCGGCCATGACCACGGGCTCGGTCGCGTAGTCGAAGGTGAGCACGTTGGTCGCGTAGTCCTTCTGCCGGTAGTCGCGGTTCAGCGTCTGCCCCTCTTCGGCATCGACGATGCGCACTGCCAGCTCGGCATCGCCTTCGAGGGCGGCCTTGAGCCAGCGGGCCACCTTGTGGCGGGGGAGGATGTCGCGGTGACGCTTGTCGGCGAACTGCAGGCTCAGGCTCAGGGAAGGCTTCATGCGGGGAAGGGCAACAACCGGGAAAGGAAAGACGGTGGCGTGCGGGACGGCGGCCGGCTCAGGCGGACGGGACGTCGGTGGGGCGGGCGGGGGCGGCGGCCGCAGGCGCCACGGGCTCGCTGGCCTGGGCCGCCTCGTAGGCCTCCACGATGCGGGCCACGAGCGGGTGGCGCACCACATCGGCCGCCGTGAACCGCGTGAACGACACGCCGCGCACCCGCTTGAGGATGCGCTCCGCCTCGATCAGGCCGCTCTTGGCGCCGCGCGGCAGGTCGATCTGGCTGACGTCGCCCGTGACCACCGCGCGCGAGCCGAAGCCGATGCGGGTGAGGAACATCTTCATCTGCTCGGGCGTGGTGTTCTGCGCCTCGTCGAGGATGATGAAGGCGTGGTTCAGCGTGCGACCGCGCATGAAGGCCAGCGGGGCGATCTCGATCAGGCCCTTCTCGAAGGCCTTGCCCACGCGGTCGAAGCCCATCAGGTCGTACAACGCGTCGTACAGCGGACGCAGATAGGGGTCGACCTTCTGGGTCAGGTCGCCCGGCAGAAAGCCCAGGCGCTCACCGGCCTCGACCGCCGGGCGCGTCAGGATGATGCGCTGCACGGCGCTGCGTTCCAGCGCATCCACCGCACAGGCCACGGCCAGAAAGGTCTTGCCCGTGCCGGCCGGCCCGATGCCGAAGCTCAGGTCGTGCGACAGGATGCTGCGCAGGTAGCCCACCTGGTTGGGCGTGCGGCCTTGCAGGTCGGCGCGGCGCGTGTGCAGCACGGGGCCCTCGGCCGACTCGTTGGGCAGCGGCGTCACCGCGTCCGTCGGAGAATCGCCCTTGCGGGGGGCTCGGGCACGCTGAAGCTGTGAGAGGCTCGAGGTGATGGCAAGCTGAACCAGTTCGGCACCCAGCGGCCGGTCGGCGCGGGCATACAGGGCGTCCAGCAATTCGGCCACGACCTTGGGGGCCCCCCGGGCGCCCTCGATGCGGAACTGCTCGGCACGGCGGTTCACCGTCACGCCGAACGCGGCCTCGATGCTGCGCAGGTGTTCGTCCAGCGGACCGCACAGGTGGGCCAATCGGGCGTTGTCCGGGGGAGAGAAGCTGTGTCGCAGGAGCATGGAGGCGCTGGATTCCGAAGAAAGGCGGCAAATTGTCGCCTGCCGGTTGGTTTCAGGTGTGACTTATCTTGCGAAAATCAGCCCTTGTGCCGCTTCCCTCTGGAAGTGGCGGGGCTTTGGAGTTGTCCTTGAGCATGTTGCATCGTTGGTGGCAGTCCTGGGCCCAGGGCCGGAAGGCCGGGTCGACCGGGTCGACCGAGTCGGCTGTCGCCGTTCAAGAGGGGGTCTCCCCCACCGTGTCCACGCTGTCATGGCGCCGGCTTGCCTGGCTGGGCGTGCTCGGCCTGATGCTTGCCACGGTGGCAGCTTACGCCATGCTGGCCCTCAACCGCGAGGCTGTCCGAATCAGCCACCCTGGTGTCGTGTCGGCCAAGGACGGCGTGCGCAGCCTGGATGAGGCCTGGTCCGTCGCCAGTGATGCGCCGCAGTTCCCGGCGCTGGCGCCCGGCCGCATGCAAGCCCTGCCCGACGAGTGGGCCGCCAGCCGGCCTGGCTACCAGGGCGGGGTCTGGTACCGCTTCCGCTTCGACCACACGCCGTCCGGGGCCGATCCCCTGCAGGCGGTCTACATCGAGCGGGCCTGCTCCAACGTCGAGGTGCACCTCAATGGCGAACTGGTGTGGCGCGGCGGGCGCATGAGCGATCCCTACACCCGCAACTGCTACCGCACCCACCTGGTGCCGCTGCCCGTGAGCCTGCTCAAGCCGCGCGAGAACGCGCTGGACATCAAGGTGGTGGGCTACCCGGTCGAGCGTGTGACGGCCCGCCAGCGTGCCGGGGGCCTGGCCGCCGTGCGGGTGGGGCCGCTGCAGGAAATCCGCCAGCTGGCCGATCAGCAGACCTTCTGGACCAGCACCATCGCGCAGGTGCTGGGTGGGTTGCTGGCGGTGCTGGGGCTGTTCGCCCTGGGTCTGGCCTGGGTGCGCAAGCTGGGCTATCTGGTGCATTTCGGCCTGCTGACGCTGGGCTGGGCGCTGATGACCGGGCGCCTTTTTCCGCTCGACGTGCCCATGCCGAACGCCGCACAGGAGGTGCTGATCGCGATGCTGTTCGCGCCCATGGCAGCGTTTGCCGTCAAGTTCCTGCTGGGCTACGCGGGGCACGGGGTGCGCTCGGGCTCGCCGCAGCAGGGCGGCCGCGTCAACGCGGTGCTGTGGGCCCAGTGCGTGCTGATGCCGGCCAGCCTGCTGCTGCTGGGCGTCGACCACCTCTTCCTGGGTGCGCGACTCTGGTATGTCGTCTTCTCGCTCGAGATCTTTGCCGCCATCGCCTACTTCCTGTGGGAGGCGGGCAAGGGCCGCCGTGCCGAGTTCTGGCTGATGTGCGTGGCGCTGGGCGTGGTGGCGGCGGTGCTCGGCATCGAGCTGTCCTACCAGGCGGGGCTGCTGCGGCTGTGGGGCATCCATGTCACCCACTTCGTGATGCCGCTGCTGTACGGCGCGGTGGCGGTGCGCCTGATCCAGGTGTATGCCCGCGCGTTGCAGACCGCCGAGGGCGCGCGCCAGCAACTGGAGCGCCGCGTGCACGAGATCAGCGTCGAGATCGAGCGCAACTTCAACCAGATTGCCGAGCTGCGCGTCGAACAGATCGCCGAAAAGGAGCGCAAGCGCATTGCCTCCGACCTGCACGACGACCTGGGCGCCAAGCTGCTGACCATCGTCCACACCTCGGACAACGACCGCATCTCCACGCTGGCGCGCGAGGCGCTGGAAGAAATGCGCCTGTCGGTGCGCGGCCTGACGGGCCGGCCCATGGTGCTGTCCGACGCGCTGGCCGACTGGCGCGCCGAGGTGGTCTCCCGCCTGGGGCAGGCCGGCATCGAATGCGAATGGCGCAACCCCAACGAGATCGTCGAAGAGCCGCTGTCTTCGCGCACCTACGTGCAGACGACGCGCATCCTGCGCGAGGCCGTGAGTAACGTGATCAAGCACAGTGCCGCCTCGCACGTGGTGATTGCCGCCGACGTGCAGCTCGAACGCCGCGAGTTCCTGCTGGTGATCCAGGACAATGGCAAGGGCATCCCGCTGGAGCTCGACGGCCGCCTGGACCGTGGCCACGGCATGACCAGCATGAAACACCGCGCCAAGCAGCTCAGCGGGCAATGCCTGGTGGAGTCCGGGCCGGGCTTCGGGACGGTGATCCGTCTCACCTTGCCGCTGGAAATGGCCACACTGCAACAAGTTCGCGCCGCCGGCATGTCGATGCCGGGCAGCGCTGCTAGCATGCGTAGCAATGCGCCCCCGCATTGAGCGCCCCAACCGATCGACGTGAGGACCCCCGTCATGAAGCAAATCCTTCTCCTGGAAGACCTGCCGGAGATCCGAGCCTGGCTCAAGACCCTGGCACTTCAGGTGTTTCCCGGCGCGCAGATCAACGAAAGCGCCCGCATCCACGATGCGCTGGAGCTGGTCAATGCCGTGCGCTTCGACGTTGCCATGATCGACCTCGGCCTGCCTGATGGCTCGGGCGTCGAGGTGGTGCAGGCCCTGCGCGAGAAGCAGCCGGACGCCCAGTCGGTCGTGGTCACCATCCACGACGACGACGACCACCTGTTCCCGGCGCTGCAGGCCGGCGCCTTCGGCTACCTGCTGAAGGAGCAGTCGCGTGAGCAGCTGTCGGAGCAGCTGCATCGCATCAGCCAGGGCGAGCCGCCGCTGTCTCCGTCGATCGCGCGCCGTGTGATCCAGTACTTCACGGCCCAGGCCCGCCTGCAGCCGGCCCACCCGATCGACACCGTGACGCCGCACGTGCAGCTCACCGAGCGCGAGAACGAGGTGCTGCTGCGCGTCGCCAAGGGCTTCACGCTGCCCGAGATCGGCCAGCAGCTGAACCTGTCGCGCCACACGATCGCCGACTACGTCAAGCAGATCTACCGCAAGCTCAACGTCTCATCGCGTGCCGAGGCCGCGCTGGAAGCCCAGCGCCTGGGCCTGTTCCGTCGCTGAAGCGGTCCCTTCTTCCTGGCGGCGCGGCCCTGACGGGCTCGCGCCGCTTTGTCTTTGAAGCCGGCGTCCGGGCCGGTCCGAACTGAACCCTGCTGCCCATGATTGCCCGTCTCGTTGGTGAACTCGCCGGCAAGTCCCCGCCCTACGTCCTCGTCGACGTGCACGGCGTGGGCTACGAAGTGCAGGTGCCGATGAGCACCTTCTACAACCTGCCCGAGTTGGGCGGCAAGGTGACGCTGCTGACGCAGTTCATCGTGCGCGAGGACGCGCAGCTGCTGTTCGGCTTTCTCACGGCCGGCGAGCGCGAGTCGTTTCGCGAGCTGATCAAGATCAGCGGCGTGGGGCCCCGCATCGCGCTGGCGCTGCTGTCCGGGCTCAGCACCGAAGAGCTGGCCCAGGCTGTCGCGGCACAGGAGGCCGGCCGGCTGGTGAAGGTGCCGGGCATCGGCAAGAAGACCGCCGAGCGCCTGCTGCTGGAGCTCAAGGGCAAGCTGGCGCCGGCCCTGACGGCACCCGACTGGACTGCGGGTAGCGACGCGCAGGGGGACATCCAGCAGGCGCTGATCGCGCTGGGCTACTCGGACAAGGAAGCCCAGGCGGCCCTCAAGCAGCTGCCGGCCGATGTGTCGGTGAGCGACGGCATCAAGCTGGCACTGAAGTCGCTGGCGCGTTGAGGTCGGGGGGGCCGTGCCGGTTTGCGGCATGATCTCGGCCATGATGGTGTCGAGATCCTGGATGAGCCTGGCGGGTGCCGCCCTGCTGGTGGCCGGTGTGCTGGCGGCCCCGGCTGCGGCCGCGCCCCTGACCGCGCGCAACTTCTGCAACATGGCCGTCAAGCGCCTGCCCAGCGTCAGCCTGGCGCTGTGTCAGGAGGCCGAACTGGCGCCCGGACCGGGCCGCTCGGTGCAGGGCAGTGCGCTGCTGCAGCGCGACGTCGTGTCACCGAATGCCCGGCTGCGTGTGCTGGTCATCGGCGGCATCCATGGCGACGAGCCCTCGTCGACCTCGCTGGTGCTGCACTGGATCCGCTCGGCGGTCGAGACGCCGTCGAACATCCACTGGCGCTTCGTGCCGCTGGTCAACCCCGACGGCATGCTGAAGGCCTCGCCCACGCGCACCAACGCCAACGGCGTGGACCTGAATCGCAATTTCCCCACCCCCGGCTGGGACAAGGAAGCGACGCACTACTGGCACAAGCGCACGGGCAAAGACCCCCGCCGCTTTCCGGGCCGCACCCCGCTGTCCGAGCCGGAAAGCCGCTGGGTGCACGACGAGATGGCGCGCTGGAAGCCGGACCTGATCGTGTCCGTGCATGCGCCGTATGGGGTGCTGGATTTCGACGGGCCCACCGTGCCGCCCAAGCGCCTGGGGCGGCTGTACCTGGATCAGGTGGGCATCTTCCCGGGCAGCCTGGGCAACTACGGCGGCGTGCACAAGAAGGTGCCGGTGGTGACCATCGAGCTGCCCAGCGCGCTGCGCACCCCGCAGGACGCGGAGGTGCGGCAGATGTGGCTGGACTTGCTGCGCTGGACGGCCGAGCGGCTGGGTGCCGATTGAGCCCTCGAGCGCCCTGGCGGCTCAGGGGTAAAGACCCCGCTCCTGCCGGGCGCTGAGGATGCGCTCGCAGGCCACCGCGAAGGCCGCGGTGCGCAGCGGGATGCGGTGCAGGTCGGCCCGGTCCCAGATGGTCGCCAGCGCGTCGCCGACGATCTTGTCGAGGCGGGCGTTGATTTCGTCTTCCGTCCAGAAGAAGCTCGAGAAGTCCTGCACCCACTCGAAGTAGGACACCGTCACGCCGCCGGCGTTGCAGATCACGTCGGGCACGACCAGCACATTGCGCTCGCGCAGCACGTCGTCGGCCGCCGGCACCGTGGGGCCGTTGGCGCCTTCGAGCACCAGGCGGGCGTGCAGGCGGTTGGCACGCTCGGCGGTGATCTGGCCTTCCAGCGCAGCGGGGATCAGGATGTCGCAGGGCACGTCCCAGAACTGCTCGGCGGGCAGCGGCTCGGCGCCGTGCCAGCCGGCCACGCCGCCGGTGTGGCGCACGTGGGCCTGCAGTGCGCCCACATCCAGCCCACCCGGTGCGTACACCGTGCCGCTGTGGTCCTGCACCGCCACGACGCGCGCGCCGGCCTGGGCAAACAGCTCGGCGGCCACGCTGCCGACGTTGCCGAAGCCCTGCACGGCGATGCGCGCGCCTTCGAGCGACAGGCCCAGCCGGCGGGCGGCCTCTCGCCCGGTGACGAACACGCCACGGCCCGTGGCCTTCACGCGGCCCAGCGAGCCACCCAGGTCCAGCGGCTTGCCGGTCACCACGCCGGTCGATGTGGCGCCGACGTTCACCGAGTAGGTGTCCATCATCCACGCCATGACCTGGCTGTTGGTGTTCACGTCGGGCGCCGGGATGTCCTGCTGCGGGCCGATGATGATGCCGATCTCGCTGGTATAGCGGCGGGTGACGCGCTCGAGTTCCTTGCGGGTCAGCGAGCGCGGGTCGACGCGGATGCCGCCCTTGGCGCCGCCATACGGCAGGTTGACGGCGGCGTTCTTCACCGTCATCCAGGCCGACAGCGCCATCACCTCTTCCAGGGTGACGTCGGGGTGGTAGCGCACGCCGCCCTTGCCGGGGCCACGGCTCAGGTTGTGCTGCACGCGGTAGCCCTCGAAGTGGCGCACCGTGCCGTCGTCCATCTCGATGGGCACGTCGACGATCAGCGCGCGCTTCGGGCGCTTGAGGGTCTCGGCCCAGCGCGACAGCGAGCCGAGGTAGGGCAGCACGCGGTCCACCTGGGCGAGGTAGGTGCCCCAGGCGCTTTCCGGGCCGGGGTTGACGTAGGAGAGGTCGCTCATGGTGTGATCCTCACAGACCGGCCAGCGCCACGTACTTCGTCACCAGGTAGTCTTCGATGCCGTGACGCGAGCCTTCTCGGCCCAGGCCCGATTGCTTCACACCACCGAAGGGCGCGACCTCGTTGGAAATCATGCCGGTGTTGACCCCGACCATGCCGTACTCCAGGGCCTCGGCCACGCGGAAGATGCGGCCGACGTCGCGGCTGAAGAAGTAGCTGGCCAGGCCAAACTCGGTGTTGTTGGCCAGGGCGATCACTTCCTCATCGGTGTGGAAGCGGAAGACGGGTGCCAGCGGGCCGAAGGTCTCTTCGCGGGCCACCTTGGCGTCGGCCGGCACATCGGCCAGCACCGTGGGCTCGAAGAAGGTCTTGCCCAGGTCGGCACGGCGGCCGCCGGTCAGCACGCGGGCGCCGCGGGTCACGGCGTCGTCGATGTGGTCCTCGACCTTGGCCAGCGCGGCGCGGTCGATCAGCGGGCCCTGCGTCACGCCGGGCTCCAGGCCGTTGCCGACCTTCAGGCCCTGGACGGCCTCGACCAGCTTGGCGGTGAAGGCGTCATAGACCTTGTCGTGCACATACAGGCGGTTGGCGCACACGCAGGTCTGGCCGGCGTTGCGGAACTTCGAGGCCATGGCGCCCTGCACGGCGGCGTCGAGGTCGGCGTCGTCGAACACGATGAAGGGCGCGTTGCCACCGAGTTCCAGCGACAGCTTCTTGATCGTCGGGGCCGATTGGGCATAGAGCAGGCGGCCCACTTCGGTCGAGCCGGTGAAGCTGAGCTTGCGCACCACCGGGCTGGTGGTGAGCGCGCCGCCGATGGCGCGCGGGTCGCCCGTCAGCACCTGCAGCACGCCACCGGGGATGCCGGCGCGTTCGGCCAGCACGGCCAGGGCCAGCGCCGACAGCGGGGTCGACTCGGCCGGCTTGACGATGATGGGGCAACCGGCGGCCAGGGCCGGGGCCACCTTGCGGGTGATCATGGCCAGCGGGAAGTTCCACGGCGTGATCGCGGCGCACACGCCGATGGGCTCACGCAGCACGAGCAGGCGGCGGTCGGCCAGCGGGCTCGGGATGGTTTCGCCGTACAGGCGCTTGGCCTCTTCGGCAAACCACTCGATGAACGAGGCCGCGTAGGCCACTTCACCGCGGGCTTCGGCCAGCGGCTTGCCCTGCTCGACCGTCATCAGCACGGCCAGGTCTTCGGCATGCAGCTGGATCTGCTGCAGCCAGGCCTGCAGCAGCGCCGCGCGGGCCTTGGCCGTGAGCGCACGCCAGGCGGGCCAGGCGGCGTTGGCCGCGTCGATGGCACGCTCGGTTTCGGCGGCGCCCATGCGGGGCACCACGCCGACGTGCTCGCCGGTGGCCGGGTTGTCCACGGGGAAGGTCTCGCCGTTGTCGGCGGCCGCCCACTGGCCATTCAGCCAGGCGCGGTCGCGCAGCAGGCTCGGGTCTTTCAGGAAGCTCATGCGGTGATCCTGTGTGTGCGTGGCGGGGGTGTGATCAGGCCTTGGCGGCCAGGATGGCGCTTTGCAGAATGTCGAGGCCTTCGTTGAACACGGCGTCCTCGATGGTCAGCGGGTGCAGGAAGCGGATGACGTTGCCGTACACGCCGCACACCAGCAGCATCAGACCGCGGGCCAGGGCCTCGGTCTGCACGCGCTTGGTGAAGGCGGCATCCGGCTCGCCGGTGGCGGGGTTGTGGAACTCGACGGCCACCATCGAGCCCGGGCCGCGCACTTCGGCGATCTGCGGGGCGTCAGGCTGCAGCTGGCTCAGGCGCTGCTTGAGGCGATCGCCCAGCACGGTGGCGCGGGCGTTCAGGCCTTCGCTGTCGATGATGTCGAGCACGGCATGGGCCGCGGCCACGGCCAGCGGGTTGCCGGCGTAGGTGCCGCCCAGGCCGCCCGGCTCGGCGGCGTCCATCACCTCGGCACGGCCGCACACGCCCGACAGCGGCAGGCCGCCCGCCAGGCTCTTGGCGAAGGTGATCAGGTCCACCGGGGTGTCGTACTGGTGCGTGGCGAACAGCGTGCCGGTGCGGGCAAAGCCGGTCTGGATCTCGTCGGCGATCAGCAGGATGCCGTGCTCGTCGGCGATGCGGCGCAGGCCGGCGACGAAGTCGGCCGGGGCGGGCACGAAGCCGCCTTCACCCTGCACGGGCTCGAAGATGAAGGCCGCCACGCGCTTCGGATCGATGTCGGCCTTGAACAGGGCTTCGACGGTCTTCAGCGCATCGGCGGTGGTGATGCCGTGCAGCGGGTAGGGGAAGGGCGCGTGGTAGACCTCGCCCGGGAAGGGGCCGAAGCCGCGCTTGTAGGGCACGACCTTGCCGGTCAGCGCCATGCCCAGGAAGGTGCGGCCGTGGAAGCCGCCGTTGAAGGCGATCACGCCCGGGCGGCCGGTCGAGGCGCGGGCGATCTTGATGGCGTTCTCGACGGCTTCGGCGCCGGTCGTGAAGAAGGTGGTCTTCTTGGCGAAGTTGCCCGGCGTGCGGCGGTTGATCTCTTCAGCCAGGGCCACGTAGCTGGGATAGGGCACGACCTGGAAGGCGGTGTGCGTGAAGCGGTCGAGCTGCTGCTTGACGGCCTCGACGATCTTGGGATGGCAGTGGCCGGTGTTGAGCACGGCGATGCCGCTGCCGAAGTCGATGTAGCGGCGGCCTTCGATGTCCCACAGCTCGGCGTTGCGTGCACGGGCGGCGTAGAAGGTCTGGGCCACGGCCACACCACGCGGCGTGGCGGCGTTCTTGCGGGCGACCCAGTCGGCGTTGGGGCCGTCAAAGAAAGCGGGCTGGAGCTGGAAGTTCGTGCTGGACATGGTGTGACAGATGAAGAGGGAGTGGTGTGAAGGTTAGGGTGTTATGGATCTATGATTAAGGTCCACTTTTGTGATTTTGATGGAGCCACTTTCCGATGAAGACGACGGCCTTGTCCGACTGGCTGCAGCAGCGTCTGCGTCGCGATGGGTCTGAGCCGGTCTACCGCCAGTTGCAGCAGCTGCTGAGGCAGGCGGTGATCAGCGGCGAGCTGCCGGCGCACACGCGCCTGCCGTCGTCGCGCCTGCTGGCGCAGGAGCTGGGCATTGCCCGCAACACCGTGATCGATGTGTACGAGCAGCTCGCGGTGGAGGGCTGTGTGGTGAGCCGCCAGGGCAGCGGCACGGTGGTGGCCGACCTGTCGGCCGAGCGCCTGCCGACGCCCACCCGGGCGCGGTCTGCGCGGGGCCGGGGTGCCGGTGCCGAGCCCGGGGTTGCAGCCGGGGCCGAGGTGGCCGATGCGCACGGCGCCGCGCAGTTGTCGCCCCGCGGCGAGGCCCTGCTGGCCGCGGCCAGCGTGTCGACTCGGCAGTGGGGCGCCTTCATGCCCGGTGTGCCCGATGTGACGGAGTTTCCGGCGCGCACCTGGATGCGGCTGGAGAACCGGCGCTGGCGCCACCCCGAGCCCGAGCTGCTGAGCTATGCGCCGGGCGGCGGACTGCCGCGCCTGCGCGAGGCCCTGGCCGCGCACCTGCGCACCGCGCGTTCGGTGGTGTGCGAGCCCGAGCAGCTGATCCTCACCACCGGCAGCCACCAGTCCATCGACCTGACGCTGCGGCTGCTGGCCTCGCCCGGCGAGCACGTGTGGCTGGAAGACCCGTGCTACTGGGGCCTGCGCAGCAGCCTGGCCTCGCTGGAGGCGCGCATCGTGCCCGTGCCGGTGGACGCCGAGGGTCTGGCCTGGCAGGACGGCGGGCCGCATCCGGTGCCGCGCGCCATCCTGGTCACGCCGTCGCACCAGTATCCGCTGGGCATGGTGATGAGCCTGGCGCGCCGGCAGGCCCTGCTGGCCTACGCGCGCACGCATGGCAGCTGGATCATCGAAGACGACTACGACAGCGAGTTCCGCTATGGCACCCGTCCGTTGCCGGCCCTGCAGGGTCTCGACGACGCGGGCCGGGTGATCTATGTGGGCAGCCTCAGCAAGGTGCTGTTTCCGGGGCTGCGGCTCGGGTACCTGGTGGTGCCGCCGGCGCTGGCCGAACGCTTTGCACTGGGCTCGGCCGCGCTGTACCGCGAAGGGCAGGCGTGGCAGCAGGCGACGCTCGCCGATTTCATCGAGCAGGGGCACCTGGGTTCGCACATCCGGCGCATGCGCGGGCTCTATCACGAGCGTCGGCAGGCGCTGCTCGAGGCCATCCGCCAGCACTTCGGCGACACGCTGGCCGTGCGCGGGGACGATGCCGGGCTGCACCTGGTGCTGGCGCTGCCCGACCATGTGGACGATGTGGCCCTGGCCCGGGATGCGCTGGCGGCCGGCGTGGCGGTGCGGCCCTTGAGCCGTTACCACGCCGACCCGGCCCGTGCGCCCCGCGGGCTGCTGCTGGGCTATGCCTGCGTGCGCCCCGAGGCCATCCCGCCCGCCTTCGCGGTGCTGGCGCGGCAGGTGGCCGCCCGGCTGGGGGGATGAGACGGGGCGCACAGGGGGGCTCCGGTCAGAAGCTGTAGCGCACCGAGCCTTGCAGGCGGCTCATGTCGCCCTTGTCACCGGCTTCGGTGCGGCGGTTGCCCCAGCCGTACTCCACGCCCAGGTCCAGGCCCTTCGTGGCGGTCCAGATCAGGTTGGCGTAGGCCTGGTTGGTGCGCGTGTTCAGGCTGGCCACGTCGCCGAAGCCGGCGCCGTTGTCCATGCGCGTGAAGCCCCACATCAGGTGGCTGCGCAGCGCGTCGTTCCAGGCGTGCTGCACGCCGATGACGCCGCCCACGGCCTTCTCGGCCGAGAGTTTCACGCGGGTGGCGTCGTAGGCGACGGCGGCGTTGGCGTCCTGGATGTAACGGCCGATGCCCTTGCCGACGTTCAGCTGGTACAGGCCCGTGGTGGCCGCGCCCAGCTTCAGGCTGCCCGACAGGCCCAGGCCCCAGCCCAGTGTGTCGGCCTGGCGGTGGCCGGTGCCGTCTTCGGCGCGCAGGTCGCGGGCCAGGCCGCGCACGGCCACGTGGCCCCAGGGGCCGGTCTGCATCCAGCGGGCGATCAGGTCGGGCAGGCGGTCCTGCGCCACAGCGTTGCCGCTGGCGTCGCGCACGTCGGCCTGCGGGTTCTCGATGGCCAGGGCCAGGTTGCCTGTGGCCAGCGGCAGCGTGTAGCGCAGTTGGGCCTGGCGGATGAAGGACTGGCCGGTCGGGCCGTTGAACTCGAGCGTGTCACCAACCGAATCGAGGTCCATGAAGGTTGACCAGGTCTGGCCGGCCAGCCAGCGGCCGTATTCACCAAAGGCGTGGCGCAGGCGGGGGCGTGCCGAGTTCGTGTAGGTTTCCGAGCCGTCGCTGGTGAAGAAGTCGTATTCGATGCGGGTCTTGAGCGGGCCGCCAGCCGTGTCGGTCACGGTCTGCACGTTCAGGCGGGTGGTGCGTGCGCTCAGCGTGCTGGTGTTTCGGCGGCTGGCCCCGGCGCTGCCGTCCAGCGGCAGGTCGGACAGGCTCACGCCACGGCCCTGGTCACCCTTGATGTCGAGGGCGCCGTCGAGCTGCACATAGCCGCCCAGCTTGACCGCGGTCGAGGTGCCGGGCACGGGGATGAAACCGGCCGGTGCGGGCGCGCCGGTGTAGGCGGGTGCCGCGGCCACGGGCGCAGCGGCGGCGGCCTTCTGGCTCATCTGTTGAGCCTCGAGCTGCTCGACCTTGGCCAGCAGCTTCTGGACGGTGGCGCGCAGGTCCGACAGCTCGTCGGCATGGGCAGGCAGGGAGAAGGGGACCGCCAGCGCGAGCGCGGCAGCCAGACGTGTATGCTTCATGGTTGCTCCAGAACAAGGCACCCACCGTGCGCCCGGCAAGGTCTGGGATGGGTGCGTTTCACCGACACGCCTGCCGGTTGGCGCCGACAGGCGTGCTGCTTCAAGGCAGTCGACCGGACCGTCGGCTGCCTTGTTTTCTTTTCAGAGGGGGGCGGGGGCTCAGGTGCCGCGTGCGGCGGCGTTGCGGCCGCGCAGCCACTCGAGCGTGAGCAGCATCAGCACGGACATCACCGTGAGGATGGTCGCCACGGCGGCAATGGCCGGGCTGATGTTTTCGCGGATGCCGGCAAACATCTGGCGCGGCAGCGTGGTCTGCTCGGGGCTGGCCAGGAACAGCGTCACCACCACCTCGTCGAACGAGGTGCCGAAGGCGAACAGCCCGCCAGAAATCACGCCCGGGGCCACCAGCGGCAGGGTCACCTTGAAGAAGGTGTAGAGCGGGCTGGCGCCCAGGCTGGCCGCGGCGCGCACCAGGTTCATGTCGAAGCCCTGGAGCGTGGCGCTCACTGTGGTGACCACGAAGGGCACCCCGAGTGCCGCATGCACGATGACCAGGCCGAAGAAGTTGCCCGTCAGGCCGATGGGGGCGAAAAACAGGTAGGTGGCCACGCCGACGATGACCACCGGCACCACCATCGGCGAGATCAGGATGGCCGTGAGCACGGACTTGCCGGGGAAGTCGATGCGCGTCAGGCCGATGGCGGCCATCGTGCCCAGCACCATGGCCAGCAGCGTGGCCAGCGGGGCGACGATCAGGCTGTTGCGGAAGGCGTGTGTCCAGGTGCCCGAGGTCATCAGCTCTTCATACCAGCGCAGCGAGAAGCCGGTCATGGGGTAGAGCAGGAAGGAATCGGCGTTGAAGGACAACGGCACGATGACGAGCAGCGGGGCCACGAGGAAGAGCAGCACGGCGGCCACGATCACCCGCAGGGTCACGTGCCACAGTTGTTCGACGCGGGAAGCGTAGGCAGGCAGCATGGTGTGGGCCTTTCGGGTCAGCGGGACTTGGCGGCAAACGTGGTGTTGCCGACCAGCCGGTTGTAGACGGTGTAGAGCACCGAGATGGCCACCAGCAGCAGGGCGGAGAGCGCCGCGGCCATGCCCCAGTTGATGGTCTCGTTCGTGTAGAAGGCGACGAAGTAGCTCACCATCTGCTCCTTCGGCCCGCCCAGCAGCGCCGGGGTGATGTAGTAGCCGATGGACAGGATGAAGACCAGGATGCCGCCGGCCGCCAGGCCCGGCACCGTCATCGGGAAGTAGACCTTCCAGAAGCTCTTGAACGGCGGGCAACCCAGCGACACGGCCGCGCGCAGGTAGACCGGCGAGATGCCCTTCATCACGCTGTAGAGCGGCAGGATCATGAAGGGCAGCAGGATGTGCACCATCGAGATGTAGACGCCGATGCGGTTGAACACGAGGTGCAGCGGCTGGTCGATCACACCGAGCGCCATCAGCGCCTGGTTGACCAGGCCACCGTCCTGCAGGATGACGATCCAGGCGGCCACGCGCACCAGGATCGAGGTCCAGAACGGCAGGAGCACGCAGATCATCAGCAGGTTGGAGGTGCGGGCAGGCAGGCGGGCGAGCAGGTAGGCCACCGGAAAGCCGAGCACGCAGCAGCACAGCGTGACGACGAAGCTCATCCACAGCGTGCGACCGAACACGTCGAGGAAGACGCCTTCGCCTTCCGGTGCGCCGACGATGTGGCCGGCTTCATCGCGGCGCAGGTCGAGCGCCGTCAGCAGGTAGTGGTCGGTGTGGGCGCGGGCATTGCGCGCCACCAGTTGCCAGGTGTCGCTCTCGCCCCAGCGGGCATCCATCTCGATCAGCGCGGCCTTGGCCGGACCCGTGGGGGGCTCGGCGGCCAGCTTGCGCGCGCTGTTCATGATCAGCGAGCGCATGCCGGTGCGCTCCATGTTCAGGCGCTTGGCGGCGGCGGCCAGTTCCTCGCTGCCCTTGGCCTGGATCAGGTCGGCCTGCAGCGCGGCGTAGGCGGCCTCGTCGGGCAGGCCCTGCTGCGACCAGCCGGCCAGGGCCTTGGTGGTGGCCGGCAGCGCGGTGTGCACCTCGGGGTTGTCGACCGCCTTGTTCAGCAGCCCGATGATGGGCCACAGAAAGGTGAAGATCAGGAACAGCGCCAGCGGGGCGATCAGGGCACCGTAGCGCAGCTTCTTCAGCCGTTCGGCGCGCCGCAGCTGCGCCTTGAGCGACGTGGTCTGCACCGGCAGGGCGGGGGGCGGGGTGTCGGCCATCGCGATCGAGCTCATGGGAATGTCCTCGTCAGAGGCCGGCCCTGCACCGCGCAGGACCGGCTCCGGGGTGGGAAGTTACTTCGCGGCCCAGGCGTGGAAGCGCTGTTCCAGGTCTTCGCCGTGTTCCACCCAGAAGGCGGTGTTGGTGGCGATGGCGGTCTTCATGTTGGCCGGGGCCGTGGGCAGCGTGGCAGCCAGCGTCGGCTCGATCTGGCCCATGGCCTTCACGTGCGTCGGGCCGTAGGGGATCTCGCCGGAGAAGACCTTCTGGTTCTCGGGCTTGGCCAGGGCCGCCAAGAACTTGTACGACAGGTCACGCTTGGGCGCGCCCTTCGGGATGGCATAGGCCTCGATGTCGTAGATGTTGCCGGTCCAGACGATCTTGAGGTTCTTGCCTTCCTTCTGTGCGCCGGCGATGCGGCCGTTGAAGGCCGTGCTCATCACGACGTCGCCCGAGGCCAGCAGCTGCGGCGGCTGCGCACCGGCTTCCCACCACTGGATGTTGGCCTTGAGCTGGTCGAGCTTCTTGAAGGCGCGGTCCACGCCGGCCTTGGTGCCCAGCACCTTGTAGACATCGTTGGGGGCCACGCCGTCGGCCATCAGCGCAAACTCGAGCGTGTACTTGGCGCCCTTGCGCATGCCGCGCTTGCCCGGGAACTTCTTGACGTCCCAGAAATCGGCCCAGGTCACCGGCGCGGTCTTGAGCTTGTCGGCGTTGTAGGCCATCACGGTCGACCACACGAAGAAGCCGAAGCCGCATTCCGTCACGGCCGCGGGCAGGAAGTCCTTCTTGTTGCCGATCTTGCTGTAGTCCAGCTTCTCGTAGACGCCTTCTTCGCAGCCGCGGGCCAGCTCGGGCGACTCGACCTCGACGACGTCCCAGCTCACCTGTTTGGCCTCGACCATGGCCTTGACCTTGGCCTGCTCACCGTTGTATTCGCCCTTGACCAGCGGGATCTGGGTGGACTTGGTGAAGGGCTCGTAGAAGGCCTTGATCTGGGCCTGCTGGTTGACGCCGCCGAACGAGATGACGGTCAGGCTGGACTGGGCCTGCGAGGTGCCGGCGGCAACCAGGCCGGCAGCGATCGCCAGGGCAGAAAACGCACGGGAAGAGACGGACATGGACGGACTCCGGAATCGTGGGTTGCGGGTGGGAGGAAGCGGAACGGTCAGGCGGCTTCGGCCACGTCGAGCGCACGCAGGTGCTCGGGCGGCAGGGCCACGCGGACGGACTCACCGGCCTGCAGGCTGCGGTTGAGTTGCGAGATCGGGGTCTTGACGGCGATGTCGGGCTGGCCGGGCAGGGCCATGCACACGCGCACGTGGTCGCCGAGGTAGATGATTTCCTTGACCTGGGCCGAGAACTGGTTGGGGCCGGCCGGCACGCCGTCGTCGACCAGGTAGGCGCGTTCGGGGCGCACGGACACCAGCGTGCGGGCGCCGGTTTCGCGCACGTTGCCGACGCGGGCCTCGACCTGCGCGCCGCCGTCCAGCGTCACGGTGCACTGCTCGCCCTGCACGGCGCTGATGGTGCCCTGCAGCGCGTTGTTCTCGCCGATGAAGCTGGCGACGAAGGCGTTGGCGGGGCGCTCGTACAGCGCCTCGGCCGAGTCGATCTGCTGGATCACGCCCTTGTCGAACACGGCGATGCGGTCGGACATCGTCAGGGCCTCGGCCTGGTCGTGCGTGACGAAGACGACGGTGACGCCGAGGTTCTGGTGGATGTGCTTGATCTCGAGCTGCATGTGCTCGCGCAGTTGCTTGTCGAGCGCGCCCAGCGGTTCGTCCATCAGCACCAGTTCGGGATCGAACACCAGGGCGCGGGCCAGGGCGATGCGCTGCTGCTGGCCGCCCGAGAGCTGCTGCGGGTAGCGGCTGGCGAACTGCTCCAGCCGCACCATGCCCAGCGCCTTCTTGACCTTGGCATCGATCTCGGCGGCGGGCAGCTTGCGCACGGCCAGCGGAAAGCGCAGGTTCTCGGCCACCGTCATGTGCGGGAACAGCGCGTAGTTCTGGAACACCATGCCGATGTTGCGCTTGTGCGGGGGCACGGTGTTGATGACGCGCTCGCCCAGGCGGATCTCGCCCGAGGTCGGGGTCTCGAAGCCGGCCAGCATCATCAGGCAGGTGGTCTTGCCGGAGCCCGAGGGGCCGAGCAGGGTCAGGAACTCGCCGCGACGGATGTCGAGGTTCAGGTCACGAACGATGAGCTTTTCACCGTCGTAGGTCTTCTGCACGTTGCGGAAGGACACGTGCGGCGCGTCGGGGCGGGGGGTCTGTGGACGCATCGGAGGCTCCAGGCTCGAACAGGTGTGACAGCCGGCGGGGACAGCTTGGCAAGGCGCTTGAGCGTGTCCTGTGTCACCGGAATGGCGCGGGTTGGGGGCATCATAGAAGTGTCATTGGTTTAAAGTAGAACCAATTTCCGCAGATTGGAGGGAACCAATATAGGGATAGCCCTCTTGTCTGCTCCGTCCGGGAACACCAGTCCATGGAATCACGTCTGATCTCGGAGCTGCTGATGCAGCATCTCGAACGCCAGCCCGAGAACCTCAAGCTGCGCATCAAGGTCTACATGGCGCTGCGCGGCGCCATCCTCGAAGGCCGGCTGCCGCCCGGCACCAAGCTGCCGCCCACGCGCACGCTGGCCGAAGACATGGACGTAGGGCGCAACACCATCGTGCGTGTCTACGAACAGCTCACCGTCGAGGGCTACATCGAGGGCCGCGTGGGCGATGGCAGCTATGTCTCGGATGCGGTGGCGCGCGGGCCGAAGACCGAGGCACCCAAGCGGCTGCTGGGTGCGCGGCGCGAAGGGCTGTCGCGCCGGGGCGGGGCCATTGCGGCGCATGCGGGCAGTTCGATCGCGCAGCGCGGCGCGTTCACGCCCGGCGTGCCGGATGTGGAGCTGTTCCCGTTTGCGGTGTGGCGCAAGCTGGTGGCCAAGTACATCGACCAGGACCAGTCGCACCTGCTGCAGTACGCGTATGCGGGCTATGGCCCCTTGCGCAAGACGCTGGCGAGCTACCTGCGTGTCACGCGCATGATGCCGGTCGATCCCAAGCAGATCATCATCATCAACGGCTCGCACCAGGCCATCGACCTGTGCGCCCGGCTGCTGGCCGACCACGGCGACCGGGCGTGGATCGAGGACCCGGGCTACTGGGGGGCGCGCAACGTGCTGAGTGCGGCCGGCCTGCAGGTGCAGCCCATTCCGCTCGATGACAAGGGCATCGCGCCGACGGCCGAGGACTGGGGCCGGCCACCGCGGCTGATCTTCGTGTCCCCCTCCAGCCAGTACCCGACCGGCACGATGCTGTCGCTGGACCGCCGCCTGGCGCTGCTGGAGCGGGCCGATGAAGCCGGCTCGTGGATCATCGAAGACGACTACGACAACGAGCTGCACTATTCGGGGCGTCCGCTGGCCTCGCTGTTCGGGCTGGCCAACCGCCAGCGCGTGATCTACCTGGGCACCCTGAGCAAGGTGATGTTCCCGGGCATCCGCCTGGCCTACCTGGTGGTGCCGGAAGACCTGGTCGATGCCTTCGTGATCGGCAATGCCGAGCTGTACCGCGGCGGGCGGCTGGCCGAGCAGGCGGCATTGGCCGAGTTCATCGAAGAGGGCCACTTCACCGGCCACATCAAGCGCATGCGCGGGGTCTACAGCGAGCGCCGCGCGGTGCTGCTCGACGAGATGAAGGCCTGCCTGGGCGACCTGGTCTCGCCTTCCGACGGCCATGCCGGGCTGCAGATCGTCTATCGCTTCAACCAGCCGGTGGACGACACCATGGTGGTGGCGCAGTCGTTGGCCGAGGGCGTGGTGTGCCGGCCGCTGTCGATGTACTACATCGACCAGTCACGCCGGCAACCGGGGCTCAACCTCGGCTTTGCCGCGGTACCGGAAGCGCGCATCCGCCCGGCGGTGCACACGCTGGCCAGTGTGATCGAGCGGGAGCATGCGCGCATGCTGCAGCGGGCCGCCCTGCGGGGCTGACGCTCCGAGGCACCTACCGGGTGCCGGCCTGGGCCTCTGCCGGATGGTGCACGCGCTGCCATGCGCGACAGGCATCCCCGAACGCGGTCAGGATGGCCATGGACACCGGGTTGTCGGCGGCCTGCCATTCAGGATGCCATTGCACGCAGAGGCTGAAACCTGGCCCATCGGCCACCGAGAACGCCTCGACCAGCCCGTCGGGCGCGGTGGCTTCGACGCGCAGGCCCGGTGCGAGCCGCTTCACGCCCTGGCCATGCAGGCTGTTGACGCGCACCTCGGACGCGGGCAACAGCGAGGCCAGCACCCCTCCGGGTTTCAGGCTCACTGAATGAGCCAGTCCGTACTGTGTTTCCACCGGCTCGTCGTCCGCGGGGGCGCGGTGGTCTGCCAGGCCCTGTTGCTCGTGCACGGCCTGGTGCAGCGTTCCCCCCAGGGCCACGTTGGTTTCCTGAAAGCCGCGGCAGATGCCGAGCAGGGGCAGCCCGCGCGCGACCGCCTCGCGGATCAGCGGCAGCGTCCAGCGGTCGCGCATCGGGTCCAGCGGCAGGGTCGGGTCGTGCACGGCCTCGTCGAAGTGGTCGGGGTGCACGTTCGAAGGCGAGCCGGTCAGGAGCACGCCGTCGGCCAGGTCGAGCCAGGCGGGCAGCTCGTCCGGGTGGGCGGCCGGCACGATCACCGGCAGGCAGCCGGCCAGGCGCACCGCCTCGACATACTTGCGCCCGACCATGTGGAAGGGGTGCTGGCCCAGCGGGCGGTTGCAGGCCGGGATCAGCACCCGGGGCGCGTGACGCGGCAGGGCGCGCTCGATGAGGTGGGGGGCAGAGGAAACCATGGGGGCAGCGGAACTCCGTGACCCCCCACGATACCGGCCTCCTTCCGCGATGGGAAGGGGCCTGCGGGCTCACTGCGGCGGTGCGGCCTGGGTGCTCGGCAGCTGCGACAGGATGGTCAGCAGCCGGTTGATCTGCAGCGGCTTGACCAGATAGTGGTTGAAGCCGGTCTGCAGCGCCCGGGCAATGTGCTCGGGCAGCGCGTCGGCACTGAGCGCAATCAGCGGCAGCTTCTTGAACGCCGCCTGCCCGCGCAGGCGTCGGCACAGATCGAGCCCGCTGCCGTCGGGCAGGTTGATGTCCACCAGGGCCACGTCGGGGTGCGTGGCCTCGATGCTGGCCATGCCCTCGGCGGCGGTTTCGGCCGAGTACAGGCGCACCTGGGGGTAGGGCGAGAACAGCGCCTCGACCAGGCTGCGGTTCAGGGCGTTGTCTTCGATGTGGACGACGCGCAGGGGCGGCAGCATCACGGCGGGCTCGCCGCCGCTGCGCAGCTGGCCCAGGCGCAGCGCCCCGGGCCCCTCGGCCAGCGGCAGGTGCAGGCTGAAGGTGCTGCCCTTGCCGAGCGTCGAGCTCACCTCGATGCGCCCGTGCATCAGCTCGGCCAGCCGCTGTGACACCGCCAGCCCCAGGCCGTTGCCCACGGGCTTGCCGGGCGAGGTGTCCAGCCGGGTGAAGGGCTGGAACAGGCGCGGCAGATCATGCTGCTCGATGCCGAAGCCCTGGTCGCGCACCTCGACGATGCCGACGCGCTCGTCCTGCGCCACGCGCCCCTGCAGCCACACGGTCGCGCCGCGCGGGCTGAACTTGATCGCGTTGCTCATCAGGTTGAGCAGGATGGAGCGGGTGTGCTGCGGATCGGCCCACAGCGGCGGGCACTGCGAGTCCACCACCACGGTGATCTCCTGCGCCAGCGCGTCTTCGTCCAGCGCTGCACGCACCTCCCGCAACAGCATGCTCATGTCGACGCGCTGCGGGCGGATGCCGAGCGGGCGCTCTTCCAGGCGGGCGTATTCCAGCGCCTGGTCCAGCAGCGACAGCAACTGCTGCCCGGCGGTGTGGATGTGGCCGATCTGCCGGCGCTGCGCCTCGGGCAGGTGGCCGGTGTCGTGCATGTCGAGCAGCTGCGTGAAGCCGAGGATGGCGTTCAGCGGCGAGCGCATGCTGTGGCTCATCCGGCTGAGGAACTCGGACTTGGTGGCGAGCGCCACCTCGGCCTCGAGCCGGCGGTTGTGCTCGGATTCGGCACGGCGGTGTTCACTGATGTCGTGCAGCACCTCGATGTAGCGGTTGATCTGGCCGTCCTGGCCGTGCAGCGGCTGCACCGAGCGGCTCACCCAGAAGGGCTCGCCGTCCTTGCGGTGGTGGCACACCTCCAGCCGTTCGACGGTGGCGCCCTGGGCCAGCATCTGGTTGATGCGGGTGATGGTGGCGGTGTCGGTGTGCGGGCCGCTGAGCAGCTCTTCGGGCTGCTGGCCGTGGCTTTCGGTGAGCGTGAAGCCGGTCAGGCGGGTGAAGGCGGGGTTGACCCAGGTGATGCAACGGCGCGCATCGCAGATGAGGATGGCGTCGGTGGCGCGGTCGGCCACCAGGGCCAGCTCCTGGTTGGTGGCCTGGGCGCGGGCGAGTGCGGCCTGCACCTGGCGCAGCACCTGGCCCTGCTGTTCGAAGGCTTCCTGGCGCTGGTGCAGCTCTTCCAGCAGGCGGTCGGCATCGTCCGCCATGGAGGGCGAGATGCCGGCGGGCAAGGCGCGGCGGCCTACCGGGCGCCAGGTGGGCGGGGTGCCCAGGTCGCCCGGCGGAAAGGGGGATGCGCCCGGTTCGTTGCCGGTCGGTTCTGGCATGGCCTGCTCCTCGGATCGGGTGTCCGTGGTCGGTACAGCACCTGGACTCGTGTGGAATCGGCGCTGCCCTGACACGAGTCGCTGACCGGGTGGGTCAGCGCTGCGACCGGCGGCGCAAACGGCTCACCAGTGTAGGCATTTCGAGGGGGCTTGGGCAGCTTGCGACCCTCGGCGAAACCCGGGATCAGCGCGCCGTGTCGGCCTGGCGGGCCAGGCGCTCCAGCCATTCGGCAACCAGCTCCAGGCGCCACAAGGGGTTGTCCAGGGTCATCAGTCGGTGGCGCTCGGCTGCGGTGATGGGCAGCAGCTCGCTCCAGCGGTTCGACAGCCAGCCAGCGTCGTGCCAGCGCGGGTCGGAATGCGGCACGGCGGCGGCCACCGGCGCATCGTCGCCCAGGGCGCGCAGGGCATCCTGCAGGCGGGGCGCCAGGCTGACGAGGTCGGCCGGCACGGCCGCTGCGGCGTCATCGGGCAGGAGGGTGGCCTGACCTGTCCACAGCCCGTGGGGCCGCTGTGCGTGGCCCGTCAGCGTGAAGCGCGGGCCGCCGCGGCACTGCACCAGCATCAAGCCGGGTTGCGGGCGCTCGACCCGTTCGAGTGTGGCCAGGGTGCCCACGTCGGCAAAGGTTTCGGCGGGCTGGGGGCCCGGGCCCCCAGCGGGAGCGCGCCGCACCTCGCTGCCGCGCTGCAGCATCACGACCCCGAAGGGCTCGCCGCTGGCTTCACAGCGTTTCATCAGGTCGAGGTAGCGCACCTCGAAGATCTGCAAGGGCAGCAGGCCGCCGGGAAACAGCACGGTGTGCAAGGGGAACAGCGGCAGGTCGTCGAGGGGCATGTGCGCTCCTAGCGGGGCAGAGGGTGGCGGGCCAGGAAGGCCGACACGGCGTCGACCGTGGCCGGCAGGTGGCTCCAGAACGGCGCATGGCGGGCGCCTTCGATCCACGCCAGTTCGGCATGGGGCAGGCGTTCGGCCAGCAGCCGCCCGTTGTCGGGCACGTTGACCGGATCCTGCGTGCCGTGCAGGACCAGGGTGGGCGCCTGGGCGGTGGCCAGGCCGGCCCAGGCGTCGTGTGCCTCGCTGGCTTCGTAGTAGCGGCGCAGCACGGGCAGCGCAATGGGCCGGCGGCGCATGAGGCCGGGCAGGGCGTCGGCGTGGGCCGCAGCCCAGTCCGGCGGCACCATGGTGGCGGCCAGAGCGGCCAGGTCGCCGCGGGCGAGCATCGCGCTCACTTCGGGGTCGCGGGCCACGCCATGCGCATTGCCCGGCGTGCTGCCGGCGAGCACCAGGGCGCCCAGCCGGTCGCCATGGTCGACGGCGAACCACTGCGCCACGCGGCCGCCCAGTGAGAAGCCGATCAGGTGCGCACGCGGCAGGCCCAGGGTGTCGAGCACGGCGATCAGGTCATGCGCCATGTCGCGGGTCTGCCAGGGGCCGGCGTCTGCGGGGGGCAGCGGGTCGCTGTCGCCGATGCCGCGCGGGTCCACCGCGATGGGGCGCCATCGGCCGGGCGCCGTCGCGGTCAGCGCCTGGCTGAAGCCGTGCCAGAAGTGGCGGTCCTGGCCCTGGCCGCACACGAGCAGCACCGGCTCGCCGGGGCCCCTCGCGTCGTTGAGGGCCAGCCGGGTGCCGTCCGGGGTGCTTGCAAAGGTCGTCATGGCGCCATGATGCCGTGGCGCCCGGCCGATGGGGGCGGATGCCCTTTACCTCTCATCCAGGATGGCGTGCCGGGGCTGAAGGTGGCGCGACATCGGGGGCACGCCATGTGGCCTGCATCGCGGTGTCATGCGAAGCCGGCCAGAATGAGGGTCATGGCCGATCCAGCTGACACCGAACAGGCCGCGCGGACCGCGTTGCGCGCGCACGCAGCGCAGCCTGCAGAGGCGGTGCTGCGTGCACTGGGTTCCGGCCCGCAGGGCCTGTCCGAGCGCGAGGCGGGCGGTCGGCTGCGGGTGCACGGCCCGAACGCCGTGGGGCGCACCCATGCACCGCCCGGGTGGCGGGTGCTGGCCGGGCGCCTTGCCAATCCGCTCAATGTGCTGCTGCTGGCGCTGTCGGCCGTGTCGTTCGCCACGGCCAATCCGCAGTCGGGCGGCCTGATCCTGGCCATGGTGGTGCTCAGCATCGGCCTGAGCACGTGGCAGGAACGCCGCTCGGGTCGCGCGGCGGCGGCGCTGCGGGCCATGGTGCATACGCGCGCCTCGGTGTGGCGCGACGGGCAGCTCCAGGAGCGGCCCATAGAAGCGCTCGTGCCCGGCGATGTGCTGCACCTGTCGGCGGGCGATCTGGTGCCGGCCGACGCGCGCCTGCTGTCGGCCCGTGACTGCTTTGTCAACGAGGCAGCGCTCACGGGCGAGGCCCTGCCCGCCGAGAAGAACCCCACGCCCCAGACCGATGACGCCGACGCGCTGGCGCTGCACAACACCGTGTTCATGGGCACGCACATCGCCAGCGGCACGGCCACGGCCGTGGTGGTGCACACGGGGAACCAGGCGGTGTTTGGCGGGCTGGCCCAGGCCGTGGCCGCCGAGCGCGTGCAGACGGCCTTCGATCAGGGCCTGGACCGCTTCACCCGCCTGATGCTGCGTTTCATGGCGGTGATGGTGCCGCTGGTGCTGGTGATCAATGGCGTGGGCAAGGGCGACTGGGTCGAGGCCCTGCTGTTCGCCACCGCGGTGGCCGTCGGCCTCACGCCCGAGATGCTGCCGATGCTGGTCACGGTGAACCTGTCGCGCGGGGCGCTGGCGATGTCGCGGCGGCAGGTCATCGTCAAGCGGCTGCCCGCCATCCAGGACCTGGGCGCCATGGATGTGCTGTGCACCGACAAGACCGGCACCCTGACGCAGGACCGCATCCTGCTGGAAAAGTACGTCGGGCTCGATGGCCAGGCCAGCCCGCGGGTGCTGGAGCTGGCCTACCTGAACAGCCACTACCAGACGGGGCTGAAGAACCTGATGGATGTGGCCGTGCTGCAGTACGCCGAGGTGCACGAGCGGGTGCATGCCGAAGGCTTGTACGAGAAGGTCGACGAACTGCCGTTCGACTTCGAGCGGCGGCGCATGTCGGTCGTCGTGTCGCGCGGCGACGAATGCCTGCTGATCTGCAAGGGCGCCGTCGACGAGGTCTTCAGCGCGTGCAGCCACGGCGAGGCCGGCGGGCAGCGGTTCGCGCTCGATGCCGAGCAGGGGGCCCGGATCCGGGCTGCGACCGCAGCGCTCAATGCCGACGGCTTTCGGGTCATCGCGATCGCGAGCCGCAGCCTGTCGGCGGAAGAACGCGCTCACCCCCTGAGCGTGGCCGACGAGCGCGCCCTGGTGCTGCAGGGCTACATCGCCTTCCTCGATCCCCCGAAGGACAGCGCGCGGCCGGCACTGGCGGCCCTGGCCGGGCATGGCGTGGCGGTGAAGGTGCTGACCGGGGACAACGAGCTCGTGACGCGCAAGGTGTGCCGCGAGGTCGGGCTCGATGTGCAGCACGTGATGCTGGGCCCGGAGGTGGCCGCCCTCCACGACCTGCAGTTGCGCGAGCGGGTCGAGGATGTGCAAGTGTTTGCTCGCCTGACGCCCGGCCAGAAGGCCCGTGTGATCGCGGCGCTGCGGGCGCGCGGACATGTGGTCGGCTACCTGGGCGATGGCATCAACGACGGCCCGGCGCTGAAGGCGGCCGACGTGGGCCTGTCGGTCGACTCGGCGGTGGACATTGCCAAGGAATCGGCCGACATCATCCTGCTCGAGAAAAGCCTGCTGGTGCTGGACGACGGGGTGGTGGAGGGGCGTCGGGTGTTCGCCAACCTGCTCAAGTACATCCGCATGGGCGCGAGTTCGAACTTCGGCAATGCGCTGAGCGTGCTGGGCGCCAGCGCCTGGCTGCCCTTTCTGCCCATGGCGCCGGTGCAGGTGTTGACGAACAACCTGCTGTACGACCTGTCGCAGAGCGCCATCCCGACCGACCGGGTCGACGACGACGAGCTGGCCACCCCTCGCCGCTGGGAGACGGGCCACCTCGCGCGCTACATGCTCACCATGGGCGCCCTGAGCTCGCTGTTCGACTACGCCACGTTTGCCGTGCTGTACTGGGCCCTGCACGCGCAGACGGTGGCCCAGGCCACGCTGTTCCAGACCGGGTGGTTCATCGAGTCGCTGCTGTCGCAGACGCTGGTGATCCACCTCATCCGCACGCGGCAGATCCCGTTCGTCACGAGCCGCGCCAGCCCGGCGCTCACGGCCACGACCCTGGCGGTGTGCCTGATCGGCATGGTGCTGCCGTGGTCACCGCTGGCGCCGGCGCTCGGCATGGCGCCGATGCCGGCCGCCTGGTGGCCGATGCTGGCCGCGGTGCTGGTGGCGTATCTGATGGCCACCCATGTGGTGTCGCGCTGGGCGCGTCGGTGGGCTGGGCTGTGAGCCCGCTTCAGCGCGGGCGGGCCATCCGGAAGCGCTGCGCCTCGGTGATGCCGAAGTAGTCGGCCGGGCCGCCGCCCCGGGTGATGGGCTCGGCCGCGGCGGTGTCGTACACGCCGTCGCGGATGAGGTGGCGGGCGATGTGCACGGCCACCACCTCGCCCATCACCAGCCAGGTCGGGATGGGTGCGCCATCGGCCGTCTGCAGCGCGATGATCTGGCTGACGCGGCATTCGAATGAGACCGGGCTTTCGGCCACGCGCGGGGCGGCCACTCGCCGGCCGGGTACGGCGGTCAGGCCGGCGAGCTGGAATTCGTCCACGTCGGGCGGCACGGGGGCGCAGCTCGCGTTCATCGCCTCGGCCAGCGGGCGGGTCGCGAGGTTCCAGGTGAACACGCCGGTCTCGCGTGCGTTGCGCAGCGTGTCCTTCTCGCCCAGGCTGGCAAAGCCCACGATGGGCGGCACGTAGTTGAAGGCGTTGAAGAAGCTGTAGGGCGCGAGGTTGGCGACGCCCTTGGCGCTCTGCGTGCCGATCCAGCCAATGGGGCGCGGCGCGACGATGGCGTTGAAGGGGTCGTGGGCGAGGCCATGGCCCTGCGCCGGTTCGTAGTAATGGCGTTCGAATTCGGTCATGCCGTCACTGTAGGCTGCTCAGAATGACATCGCCACGGTGAGGCGAAAGCTGCGCGGCTCGGCCGGGTGGCTGTGGATGTCGGCAATGCCCTCGGCGGGCTCACCGGCCAGGCGCGAGGTGTAAAAGTAGTCGATGTCGCTGGCGCGGCGGTTGAACAGGTTGAACACGTCGAGGGCCAGCCTGACGTCGCGCGTGAGCTGATGGCCCACCCGCAGGTAGGCCAGCGTGGTGCCCTTGGAGCGCACGCTGTTGTCCTCGATCAGCGGGCGGGGGCCGAAGTAGCGCAGCTGGAACTGCGCCGACCACGGGCCGAGGTCGGTGAGGCTGGCGCCCAGGGCGGCCACGGTGCGCACGGCCCCGGGCACGTGCCGTCCGACGTTCGGGGCCTCGCCCTGCAGGGCGCGGAAGCGCGCCTGCGAGAAGGCCAGGTCGGCGTCCAGCAGCAGCCAGGAACGCACTTGCCAGTGGTTGTTCAACTCGATGCCGTGTCGCCGGCTGGCACCGCTCGCTTCGGTTTCGCCTGCGTCGCCCACGAACACCAGCTCCGAAGCCAGGTCCAGGCGCCACACCGACACCGAGGTCTGCAGGCCGGGCAGCCATTCGCCGCGCAGGCCCAGCTCGGCGCCGCGCGTGCGCACCAGCGGCACCGCCGCATCGACGGCCTCGCCACTGCGCGCCGCCACCCGGGCCGTCATGCCCCGCGCGTCGTTGCGGTGGTAGCCCTGGCCGGCATGGGCGAAGAACTCGGTGCGCGACCACGGGCCGAAGACCAGCGAGAGCTTGGGGCTCACGAGATGAGCCTGTCGGCTGCCGCTGTTGTCGGCGATCGAACTGCGCACGCGCGCGGACACCTGGTCGTGACGAACGCCGGCGATGCTGCGCAACCAGGGCAACCAGCGCGTGCTGTTCTGGGCGTACAGGCCCAGCAGCGTGTCGTTGACCTGGCTTTCCTGGGTCACGTCCACGCGTCGGCCGCCCGTGGCGGTATACAGGCCCACGGGCGAGAGGTGATCGTGGCGCAGCTGCAGGCCCACGGTGTGCTCGGTCTCGCGGCCGGCCAGCGTGGTGCGCCACAGGCGGCTGGCCTGCAGCCCCATCGCCTGGCGGGCTTCGGCCTGCTCGAACTGGTCGCCCGTGTCCGGGTTGTCGAGGTGGTAGGTGAAGTTGGAGAACAGCGTGAGCCGCGAGGCCAGGGCCCAGGCGCCGAGCTGCCATTCGCCGTCGTTGACCACAGTCAGGCGGTTCCACGACAGGCTGAGCCGCTCGGTGTCGCCGTGGTCGGTCGGGTCGATGGCGCCGAACCGGCCGATGCGACCCGAGGCCACAGCGCGCTGCGGCACCTGGTCGGTGGCGCGCCAGCGGGCGCGGTAGGCCATGGCGGTCCACGATTGCCGGGTGTCGCCCTCGGCCTGGGTGTAGCGCAGCACGCCGTTGAAGCGCTTGAGGCCTTCGCCCTGTTCCCACGGCCCGTGGTGGTGGCTGGCCTCGACGGCGTACAGCCAGGTGCCCCCTTGCGGGCGGTCGACCGAGTTGGCCACCAGCACGCGGGCGTGGTCGTAGCTGCCCAGGGTGACGCTGGCCAGGCCACGCGGCAGCCGGTCCACCAGCTTCAGGCGGGCCGAGCCGGCCGAGGCAAAGTCCCCGTCTTCCGCCGCATACGGGCCTTTGCGGTAGTGGATGCGGTCGATCAGCTCGGGGATGAGCCAGTTCAGGTCGGTGTAGCCCTGGCCGTGCGCGTGGCTGGGCATGTTGGCCGGCATGCCGTCGACCCAGGTGGCGAAGTCGGTGCCGTGGTCCAGGTTGAAGCCGCGCAGGTAATACTGGTTGGCCTTGCCGCCGCCGCTGTGCTGCGACACGATCACACCGGGCACGAACTCCAGCACCTCGGCGGGCCGCAGCGTGGGCCGACGTTGCAGCAGCGCGTGGGTGACGGTGCCTTCGCTGGCCGCATCGTTGCTGCCCACGGCATTGAGGTAGTTGGCCTTCACGGCCACGTCCGGTGCCTCGCCCGGCGCAGGCGGCTCGGCGGCTTGCGTGCACAGCGCGGTCCAGCAGAGCGCGGCAGGCAGCAGCATCTGCCGGCCGGCTCGGGCCATCAAGGGAAAGGACGACAGGACAGTGGAACGCATGGCAAGGGCGGCGCAGCCGGCATGGCAGCCTGCACGCGCGCCGGATGCAACCGGATGCGGGCAGGCCGAAAACGAAGTCCGCAGTGTGCCAGTGCGCGGGCGGCCGACGCGCGGTCAGCGCACCACACGCAACAGGCGTCCGTCGTCGCTGTCGGTCAGCAGGTAGAGCCAGCCGTCGGGGCCCTGCCGCACATCGCGGATGCGCTCGCCCAGGTTCTGCAGCAGGGCTTCGCGCGACACCACCTGCCCGTCACGCAGCGCGAGGCGCCACAGGGCCCGGCCGCTGAGGGCACCCGTGAACAGGCTGCCCTTCCAGCCGGGGTAGCGGTCGCCGGTGTAGAACGCCAGGCCACTGGGTGAGACCGAGGGCACCCAGGTGCTGACGGGCTCGGTGAACGTGGGCGCGTGTGTGCCGCCCTGCACGCGGCAGGCTCCATTGCCGCCCACGCTGCCGTAGGGGCAGCCGTAGCTCCGCAATGGCCAGCCGAAGTTGCGCCCGGCCAGCGCGCGGTTGAGTTCGTCGCCGCCCTGCGGGCCGTGCTCGACCACCCACAGCTCGCCGGTGTCCGGCTGCAGCGCGGCACCCTGTGGATTGCGGTGGCCCGTGCTCCAGATGCCCGGCAGCGCCGGGCTGGACCACGTCGGGTTGTCGGCCGGGATGCGGCCGTCGCGGTGGATGCGCACGACCTTGCCGAAGGTGGTCTGCAGGTTCTGCGCGAAGTCGCGCCCGGGCGCGCTGGGCGAGTCCAGCATGCGCTCGCCCAAGGTCACGAACAGCGTGCCGTCGCGCGCGAACACCAGGCGCGCGCCGAAGTGTCCGGCGCCACGTACCTTCGGCGTCTGGCGGAAGATCACCTGCACGTCCACCAGCTGCTGGCCTTGCAGGCGGCCACGCGCCACGGCCGTGCCGGCCAGCCCGCTTTCTGCGCCTCGGCCGGGCTCGCTGTAACTGAGGTAGACCCAGGGTGTCTTGCCGAAATCGGGGTCGATCGCCACATCCAGCAGGCCGCCCTGGCCCCGCGCCTGCACGGCCGGCACCCCGCCCACGGCGGACACCTTGCCGTCGGCCGCCACCCGTTGCAGCGTGCCCCCGCGCTCGGTGACCAGCATCGTCCCGTCGGGCAGAAAGGCCAGCCCCCACGGGTTGCGCAGGCCCTGGGCCACGGTCTGGGTCTGCACGGCCAGCGGGGCGCCGCCGGGGCCTGCGGCACCGGGCAGCGCGGCCTGGGCTTCCGGGCTCAGCGTGGGGGTGCAGGCCGCGAGCACCGCGCTCAGCAGCAGCGCCGCGGCCCGCGCGGACCGGCTGGCAAAAGGCAGAGGCGAACAACGCATGGGATCCCTTCTTTCAGCGCGGCACGGGGGCCACCGTGTCAGTCGGCGAGCGGGGCCCGATCGGCCCGCAGCGTGCGGGCGTGGTGGGCCAGGTGGTCGGCCACCACGCTCTGGATGAAGTAATAACCGTGGTCGTAGCCCGCGTGCCGACGCAGCGTCAACGGCTGCCCGCGCGTGCGGCATGCCATCTCGAAGGCCTCCGGGTACAGCTGCGTGGGCAGGAACTTGTCGGCCAGACCCTGGTCGATCAGGATGCCATCCGGGTAGGGCACCGTGGGCGATTGCCCCATCAGCGCCGTGGCGTCGTGCGCTTCCCAGGCCGCGCGCGAGGCGCCGAGGTAGCCGGTGAAGGCCTTCTCGCCCCAGGGGCAGTCGGTCGGGTGGCAGATCGGCGCCAGCGCCGACAGCGAGCGGTACTGGCCCGGGTGGCGCAGGGCCAGCGTGAGCGCGCCGTGGCCGCCCATCGAGTGACCGAAAATCCCCGCGTGGCTCAGGTCGACCGGCAGGTGGTGGCCCACCAGCTGGTGCAGTTCCTCGGTCACATAGGTTTCCATGCGCCAGTTCGTCGACCAGGGGGCCTCGGTGGCATCGAGGTAGAAGCCCGCGCCCACGCCGAAGTCCCAGCTGTCGGCCTGACCGGGGACATCGGTGCCGCGCGGGCTGGTGTCCGGTGTCACGATGGCCAGACCCAGGCGGGCCGCATGCTGCTGCGCGCCGGCCTTGATGGCGAACGTCTCTTCGGTGCAGGTCAGGCCTGCGAGGTAGAACAGCACCGGCACCTTCGCGCCAGCTTCGAGCGCCTGCGGCGGCAGGAACACGCCGAACTGCATGGGCGTGCCCGTGGCCATCGAGGCGTGGCGGTAGAAGCGCTGCACGCCGCCGAAGCAGGCGTGCTCGCTGAGCAGTTCGAGCGTGCTCATGGTGGCCTTTCGTCAGTACACGACGACCGAACGGATCGACTCGCCGCGCTTCATCAGGTCGAAGCCCTCGTTGATCTGTTCGAGCTTGAGCGTGTGCGTGATCAGGTCGTCGATGTTGAGCTTGCCTTCCATGTACCAGTCGACGATCTTCGGGACGTCGGTGCGGCCGCGCGCGCCGCCGAAGGCCGAGCCCTCCCACTTGCGGCCGGTCACCAGCTGGAAGGGGCGGGTGCTGATCTCTGCACCGGCCTCGGCCACACCGATGATGATGGAGCGGCCCCAGCCCTTGTGGCAGCACTCGAGCGACTGGCGCATGGTCTTGACGTTGCCGATGCACTCGAAGCTGTAGTCGGCGCCGCCGTCCGTCAGCTGCACGATGGCATCCACGATGTTGCCGCCGGCGGCTTCCAGGTCTTTCGGATTCAGGAAGTGCGTCATGCCGAACTTCCGCGCCATGGCCTCGCGTTCGGGGTTCAGGTCGATGCCGATGATCTTGTCGGCGCCCACCATCTTGGCACCCTGGATCACGTTCAGGCCGATGCCGCCCAGGCCGAAGACGACCACGTTGGCCCCGGCCTCCACCTTGGCGGTGAACAGCACGGCGCCCACGCCGGTCGTCACGCCGCAGCCGATGTAGCAGACCTTGTCGAAGGGCGCGTCGGGGCGGATCTTGGCCAGCGCAATTTCGGGCGCGACGATGTGGTTGGCAAAGGTGCTGGTGCCCATGTAGTGCAGGATGGGCTGGCCGTTGAGCGAGAAGCGCGAGGTGCCATCGGGCATCAGGCCCTTGCCCTGCGTGGCGCGGATCTTCTGGCACAGGTTGGTCTTGCGGCTCAGGCAGAACTTGCACTCGCGGCACTCGGGCGTGTAGAGCGGGATCACGTGGTCGCCGGGGCGCAGGCTCTTGACGCCCGGGCCCACGTCGACCACCACGCCGGCGCCTTCATGGCCCAGGATGGCGGGGAACAGGCCTTCCGGATCGGCGCCCGACAGCGTGTAGTAATCGGTGTGGCAGATGCCGGTGGCCTTGACCTCGACGAGCACCTCGCCCTCGCGCGGGCCCTCCAGGTCGACGGTTTCGATGGTCAGTGGGGCACCGGCTTTCCAGGCGACGGCGGCACGGGTTTTCATGGGCAGGGTTCCTGTGTCTGAGTGAGAGGGGGGAGGCGGTGATGCGGGGCGGGCACCTCCCTCGTGCGCAGCGTGGCGCAGGCTGCCACGATAGCGGCAAACGCAAGTCCGAGGAAGTTGCCGGGGCTGCACATGCCGATAATGGCGGGCTGCGGTGTCTGGCGATGCCGCGCGCCCGAAGACCAGGAGCCCTCGCATGTTTCAGCACGTCGACGCCTACCCCGGCGACCCCATCCTCACGCTCAACGAAGACTTCCAGAAGGACCCGCGCGCGGGCAAGATCAACCTGAGCATCGGCATCTACTTCGACAACGAAGGCCGCCTGCCGGTGATGAACGCCGTGCGCGAGGCCGAGTCGGCGCTGCTGTCGGCCATCGGCCCCAAGCCCTACCTGCCGATGACGGGCCACCCCGCCTACCGTGAGGCCGTGCAGCACCTGCTGTTCGGTGCCGACCATGAAGCGGTGCGCAGCGGCCGCATCGCCACCATCCAGACGCTGGGCGGCTCGGGCGGCCTGAAGGTGGGCGGCGACTTCCTCAAGCGCTACTTCCCCGATTCGCAGGTGTGGGTGAGCGACCCGACCTGGGACAACCACCGCGCGATGTTCGAAGGCGCGGGCTTCCAGGTCAACACCTACCCGTACTACGACCCGGCCACCAAGGGCCTGAAGTTCGATGCCATGCTGACGGCGATCGACGCGCTGCCGGCCCAGAGCATCGTGCTGCTGCACGCCTGCTGCCACAACCCCACCGGCGTCGACCTGAACCCGGCGCAGTGGACGCAGTTGATCGCCGTGCTCAAGCGCCGCAACCTGCTGCCCTACCTCGACATTGCCTACCAGGGCTTTGGTGACGGCATCGACGAAGACGCGTTTGCGCTGCGCGCGCTGGCCGATGCCGGCGTGAGCTTCTTCGTGGCCAACTCGTTTTCCAAGAGCTTCTCGCTGTACGGCGAGCGCGTGGGCGGCCTCAGCGTCGTCTGCCCCGACAAGGCCCAGGCGCAGCGGGTGCTGGGCCAGCTGATGTCGGCCGTGCGCCGCAACTATTCCAGCCCGCCCACGCATGGCGCGCAGATCGTGGCCCGCGTGCTGCAGACGCCGGCGCTGCGCCAGCTGTGGGCCGATGAGCTGACCGCCATGCGTGAACGCATCAAGGTCATGCGCCAGCGCCTGTACGACGGCGTGGTGGCCCGGCTGCCCGGCCGTGACGTGCGCTACTTCATCGACCAGCGCGGCATGTTCAGCTACACCGGCGTGAGCCCCGAGCAGGCCGATGCCCTGCGCACCGAGCACGGCGTGTACGTGCTGCGCTCGGGTCGCATGTGCGCTGCCGGCCTGAACGCCAACAACGTCGACCGCGTGGCCGAGGCCTTTGCCGCCGTGCTGCGCTGAACAAAAAAAAGCCGGCCACCGCACTGGCTGGCCGGCTTTCACTGCAGATGACAGAACGCTTCAGCCAGGGCGACCACTGAGCCTGAAACGTCCCACCACCTCGGCCAGGTGGCGTGCCTGCTCATGCAGGCTGCCCGCCGCCGCGGCCGATTCCTCCACCAGTGCCGCGTTCTGCTGCGTCATCTGGTCCAACTCGCTCACGGCCTCGTGCACCGTGCCCACGCCCAGGCTCTGCTCACGGGTGGCGTGCGCAATCTCCTGGATCAGGTCGTTCACCGCGGCCACCGATCCCACGATGGACTGCATGCGCTCACCGGCGTCATGCACCAGCCGGGCACCGCTTTCCACCTGCTCGGTCGAGGCCTGAATCAGGCTCTTGATCTCGCGGGCGGCCTGGGCGCTGCGCTGTGCCAGCGTGCGCACCTCACCGGCCACCACGGCGAACCCCCGACCCTGTTCGCCGGCGCGGGCGGCCTCGACGGCGGCGTTCAGGGCCAGGATGTTCGTCTGGAAAGCGATGCCGTCGATCACGCTGATGATCTCGGTGATCTTGCGGGCGCTGGTGTGGATGGCCTCCATCGTCGTCACCACCTCGGCCACCACCTCGCCACCCCGCTGGGCCTGCTCGGAGGCCGCCGCGGCCTGATGCTGCGCCGAGCCCGACGAGCTGCTGTTGTGCTGCACCGTGCTGGTCAGCTCCTCCATCGAGGCGGCCGTGTGCTGCAGGCGGGCGGCCGCCTGCTCGGTGCGGGAGCTCAGGTCGGTGTTGCCGGCGGCGATCTGCGCGCTGGCCAGGGCCACGTTGTCCACCGCCTGCTGCACCTCGCTCACCGTGTGATCCAGTCCGGCACTCATGGACTGCATGGCCTTCAGCAGGTGGGCGATCTCATCGCGGCCCGAGGCCAGCGGATGCGGCGCCTGCCCTTGTGCGATGTCGCCCTGGGCGATGGCTTCGGCGCGCGACACGGCCTCGCGCACCCCGCGGGCCAGATCACGGGCCGTGCGCTCACCCAGCACCGCCAGGCCGGCGGCCAGCACGAGCGCGCCGCCGAGCGTCCATGCCATCTGCGCCTGGAAAGCGTCCTGCAGGTCGTCGATGTAGAGGCCCGAGCCCACGATCCAGCCCCATGGCGCAAAGCCCTTGACGTATGACACCTTGTCGACTGGATCGACCGCGCCCGGCCGCGGCCACTGGTAGTGCACGAAGCCCGCGCCATCCTGCCGGACGGTGTCGACAAAGGCCTGGAACAGGCGCAGCCCGTTGGGGTCGGCCAGCTGGCTCACATCGCGGCCGTCGAGCTCGGGCTTGATGGGATGCAGCACGACACGCGGGTGCATGTCGTTGACCCAGAAATACTCGGTGCCGCCGTAGCGCAGGCGGGCCAGGGCGGTCTTGGCCTCCTGCTGGGCGGCCTGCTGGCTCAGCCGGCCGCTGAGCTGTCCGTCATGAGCCCATTGCAGGATGCCGTGCGCGACCTCGACGGTGTGCTGCACGGCGCGCTGCCGGTCGGCCAGCTGGTGCTGGTAGGACACCCGGAGCAGGGCACACGCGACGCCGAGCACACACAGCACCGACGCCAGCACGAGGGCGCGCAGCCGGTGGGCCACGCTGATCTGTCTGAACCACGAAAACATTGTTGTGAACCAATCAGGGTCTGCAGAGGGACACCCCGGGGTTCACCGGCCCGCCAGGCGGGGACATCGACGGGGCGCGGGGCCGACCGGAGGCCCCGACGCCCCGTCACCCGAGGCGGCTGCTGTCGGCCGGAGGGGGCCGCAGTGGGATGAATCCTAGGGGGCCGATGCCGCGGGCGAACCCTCGAAGAACCGCCGCGTACCACGTGACTTCGAGGCATCCGGGCGCTTTCACGACGCGGAAAAACGCGCGCAGGACCGAACGTTCGTGCGGCGCCATTGGGGCCATCCCCCGCACATGCGGGGCGCCTTCCTTGGAAGAATGGGGAGCCCAGACTGGCGCGGGCTTCGCGGCCCGCAGGAGACACGGAGATGGACAAGATCTGGCTCAGGCACTACCCGCCGGGCGTGCCGCACACCATTGACCCTTCGGCCTACCGCTCGCTGGTGGCGCTGATGGATGAGGGCTTCAGCCGGCACATCCGCCTGTCGGCGTTCGGCTTCATGGGGCAGCGCTGGCAGTTCGCCGACATCGACGTGGCCTCGCGCGCCATGGCGGCCTACCTGCAGAGCCTGGGGCTGCAGCCCGGCGACCGGGTGGCCGTCATGCTGCCCAACATCCCGCAGTACCCGGTCACCGTGGCGGCCATCCTGCGTGCGGGCTATGTGGTGGTCAATGTCAATCCGCTGTACACGCCGCGCGAGTTGCACCACCAGCTGAACGACTCGGGCAGCAAGGCCATCGTCATCCTCGAGAACTTTGCGACCACGTTGCAGCAGGTGCTCAAGGACACGCCGGTTCAGCACATCGTGCTGGCCACCATGGGTGACATGCTGGGCCTCATCAAGGGCGCGCTGGTGAACCACGTGGTGCGCAAGGTCAAGAAGCTGGTGCCGCCCTTCAGCCTGCCGCAGGCCGTGCCGTTCAAGACGGCGCTCAAGCGCGGCGCGCGCCTGCCGTTCAAGCAGGCCGATCCGGGTCCCGACGATGTGGCCGTGCTGCAGTACACCGGCGGCACCACGGGCGTGAGCAAGGGCGCCACCCTTCTGCACCGCAACATCATCGCGAACCTGCTGCAGTCGGAGGCGTGGAATGGCCCCATGCTCAAGCAGATTCCGCCGGGCGAGCAGACCGCCATCGTGTGCGCGTTGCCGCTGTATCACATCTTCGGCTTCACGGTCTGCATGATGCTGGGCCTGCGCATGGGCACGCTCAACATCCTGATCCCCAACCCGCGCGACCTGCCCGCCACGCTCAAGGAACTGCAGAAGTGGCGGTTTCACAGCTTCCCGGCCGTCAACACGCTGTTCAATGCGCTGGCCCACCACCCCGATTTCGACAAGGTGGACTGGAGCAACCTGCGTCTGAGCGTGGGCGGCGGCATGGCCGTGCAGCACGCCACCGCCAAGCTCTGGAAGGACCGCACCGGCTGTGCGGTGGCCGAAGGCTATGGCCTGTCGGAGACCTCACCGTCCGTCACGTGCAACCCCGTGCAGAGCACCGCCTTCAGCGGCACCATCGGCCTGCCCTTGCCCTCCACCGAGGTGACGGTGCTGGATGAAGACGGCAACGAGCTGCCGCTGGGCACACCGGGCGAGCTGGCCGTGCGCGGTCCGCAGGTCATGGCCGGCTACTGGAACCGGCCCGAAGAAACCGCCAAGGTGATGACGGCGGACGGCTTCTTCCGCACGGGCGACATCGCCACCATCGACGAGCGCGGCTACGTCAAGATCGTCGACCGCAAGAAGGACATGATCCTGGTCTCGGGCTTCAACGTCTATCCCAATGAGATCGAGGACGTGGTGGCCTCGCTCGAGGGCGTGCTCGAGTGCGCGGCCGTGGGCATGCCCGATGCGCAGTCCGGCGAGGCTGTGCGGCTGGTGGTGGTCAAGGCCGATGCGGCGCTGACGGAAGACCAGGTGCGCGCCCACTGCGCCCAGCACCTGACGGGCTACAAACGGCCCAAGCTGATCGAGTTCCGCACCGAGCTGCCCAAGACGCCGATCGGCAAGATCCTGCGTCGGGCCTTGCGCGACGACCCGCCCCGCGCGGCCGGTTGAATCGGCGCCAGGCTCAGTCGGGGCCCATCAGGCGCTGCGGCACGACCTCGATCGAGGTCGTGCCGTCGCTGACCCACGCGGTGCCATCCTGCACGCTGACCTGCAGCTGCATGCTGCGCTGCGCGAAGGCGGCCAGGGCTTGCGTCTGCTCGCTGGGCAGCTGCCACACCGTCAGGTTCTGTGCGCGGGTCAGCTTGTTCGCGATGCCGTCCCACCAGATGGGCGTGCTGCTCTGGAAGGCCCACAGGCTCACCCGACGAGCCCGTCCCGCGGCCTTCATCAGGCGCTTGTCGTCGGGCTGGCCCACTTCCACCCAGTGCAGGATCTCGTCGGAATAGTTCTTGTGCCACAGCGCCGGCTCGTCCGGCTCCCACATGTCCTTGGCCAGCTCCAGCGTGCCTTCGTTCGTGTCGGCGGGCCAGCCCAGGGCCAGGGCCAGCACGCGCACCATCATGCGTTCGTCGGTCTCGGAAGGGTGGCGCGCAATGGTCACGCCGATGTCGGCGTACACATGGCGGTCCATGTCGGCCAGGTTGATCTGGGCTTTGTAGATGGTGGCTTTGAGCGCCATGGCGGTGTCGATCGGGTCGCGGAAGGGGAACCCGCCATCATCCTCCAAAAATGCCGCCCAGCCACGCCATGACGGCATCGAGCACCTGATCCTGCTCGACTTCATTGAACACCTCGTGCGACAGGCGCGGCCAGGGCACGGCGTGAACGAGCGCCCGCGGCGCGTGGGCGGCAAAGGCCTCGGAGCCCTGGGGACGCACGCAGCGGTCTTCGCCACCCCAGGTGATGAGCGTGGGCACTGTCCAGTGCGGCGCACGGGCCAGCACGGTGTCGCCCGCATCGAGCAGAAAGCGGGTGAGCCGGCCGGTGACGCGGTCGTGCACCAGCGGGTCGGCCAGGTAGGCGGCCACGGTGGCGGGGTTGTGGCAGACCCATTCGGGCTTGAGGCCGTTGCCCACCGCCACGTCGGGCGTGAGTTTGCCGACGGTGGCCAGCAGGCCTTTCTGCACGTTGCTGATCGGGATCTCCAGGGCCGGTGACGACAGCACGAGGGCCTCGACCGGGCGGGCCCACGGGGTGGCTTCGGGCGGTGTGGCGAGGGCCGCTGCGAATCGCGCCGCGATGGCGCCACCCAGGCTGTGCCCCACCAGCAGGAGGGGCAGGCCCGCGCAGGCCGCGCGGGCGGCGTCGACCACGGCGGCGGTGTCGTGGAGGAAGTCGTCGTCGGCGTGCAGCGCGCCGCGTGCACCCGGGGAGCGCCCGTGGCCGCGGTGATCGCAGCCGAACACATGCCAGCCCTGGGCGTTGAGCCGGGCGGCCACGTGGGCATAGCGGCCGAGGTGTTCGCCGAGGCCATGCACCAGCACGGCCACGCCGCGGGCGGGCAGGGGGCCGGTTGCTGGCCAGGCGTGGGCGTGCAGAGCGAGCCCGTCGCGGGTGGGCACGGTGGCGGGGAAGGCGGGGGGCTGGGTGGTCACGGTCATCGGGGTGGCAGAAGACGGGTCACAGGGGGGGCACGGCGAAGGCGCAGCGTGGTTCAGATGGCGCGGCCGGCGTCGCGCAATGCCCGCAGCCATCCCAGGCCGTCGTGGGCCGAGCTCTGGCGCGGGCGGTATTCGCAGCCGATCCAGCCGGACCAGCCCAGGCGCTGCAGTTCATCCCACACCCAGGGCCAGTTCAGTTCGCCATCGTCGGGCTCGCCGCGGTCGGGCACGGCTGCCACCTGCAGATGCCCGACGCGGCCCGAGGGCAGTGCGGCGCGCAGGTGCGTGGTCAGGTCGCCGTCGACGATCTGGGCGTGGTACAGGTCCATCTGCACCTGCAGATGCGACGAGCCGATGCGTTGCACCAGCGCGTGCGCGTCGGCCTGGCGGTTCAGCAGGTAGCCGGGCATGTCGCGCGGATTGATGGGCTCGATGGTGACGACGTGGCCGGCGGCCTGCGCCTGCCCGGCGGCCCAGGCAAGGTTGGCTTCGTAGGTGGCCCAGGCCCGGTCGCGGGTGCCGGGCGCGTCGGCGCACAGCCCGGCCATCAGGTGCACCCGTGGGCAGCCCAGCGCTTCGGCCCGCGTCAGGGCCTCGTTCACCACCCGGCGGAAGTCGGCTTCCCGCCCCGGCAGGCCCGCCAGGCCCCGTTCACCGCCCGCCCAGTCGCCGGGTTCGGCGTTGAAGAGAACGAGCTGGAGCCCGTTTTCGCGTAAGCGGGCGCTCACTTCTTCCATCGGGTGCTCATGCGGGAACAGGCATTCCACGCCGGTGAAACCATCGCGGGCGGCGGCGGCAAAGCGGTCGAGGAAGGGCAGCTCGGTGTAGAGCCAGCTCAGGTTGGCGGCAAAGCGCAGAGGTGCGGGGCGGGGCGAAGACATCGCCACAGCGTAGCGCAGGGCGGGGCGGCCCGCTTGACGCACTCCGCCGGTTCACCGTGGGTGATGCGCGCCAGAAACAGACAGGCCGACCGGAGAACCGGTCGGCCTGGCGAGGGGCAGGGGCCGTCAGCGACGGCCTGGGGGGCAGATCAGAAGGTTTCCCAGTCGTCGTCGGCCGGCGGACGGGCAGCCACGGCCACCGGTTCGGCCGGCGGGGTGTGCGGCAGGCTGGCGCGGGCCGGGGCGGCCTTCGGTGCAGCCGGTGCGGCAGCCGGGCTTGCCTTGGGCAGCGGCTTGACTGGTTCGCGGGCGGCAGCCTGGGCCTTGGCGATCACGGTGTGGGCCGCCGTGTCCGCCGTGTTGGCGGGCGCGCTCGGTGTCGGAATCGGGGTCACCGGCGTCACGCCCAGGCTGCGGGCGGCGCCGCCCCCGAGCTTGAAGGCGGACACGGCCTGGGCCAGGCGGGCGGCCTGGTCCTTGAGGCTTTCCGCCGCGGCGGCCGATTCTTCCACCAGCGCGGCGTTCTGCTGCGTCATCTGGTCGAGCTGCGTCACGGCCTGGTTGACCTGGCCGATGCCCTGGCTCTGCTCGGTTGACGCCGCGCTGATCTCGCCGATGATGTCCGACACGCGTTGCACGCTGGTCAGGATCTCGTTCATCGAGTTGCCGGCGTCCTTCACCAGGCGCGAGCCGGATTCGACCTTCTCGCTCGATGCGTTGATCAGGGTCTTGATTTCCTTGGCGGCCTGGGCGCTGCGCTGGGCCAGCGTGCGGACCTCACCGGCCACCACGGCAAAGCCACGGCCCTGCTCGCCGGCACGCGCCGCTTCCACGGCGGCGTTCAGCGCCAGGATGTTGGTCTGGAAGGCGATGCCGTCGATCACGGTGATGATGTCGGTGATCTTGCGGCTGGCGCCGTCGATCTCGGCCATGTTGGCCACCACCTGCGAGACGATGTGCTCGCCCTGCTGGGCGGCCGTGGCGGCGCCGGAGGCCAGCTGGTTGGCCTGGCGGGCCGAGTCGGCGCTCTGGCGCACGGTGCCGGTCAGCTGTTCCATCGAGCTGGCCGTCTGCTGCAGGTTCGACGCCGTCTGTTCGGTGCGCATCGACAGGTCCTGGTTGCCGGTGGCAATCTCGGTCGAGGCGGTGCTGATCGAGTCGGTGGCCTGGCGGATCACGCCAATGGTGTCGCGCAGCTTGTGCGTCATGGACACCACCGAGGCGTGCAGCGAGCCCTCGTCGCCCGGCGTGCGTTGCAGGTTCAGGTCGAGGTCGCCTTCCGCGATGCGGGAAACAGCGTCGCGCAGGGCGGTGGGCTCGGCGCCCAGGTCACGCCACACCGAGTTCACGATGGCGGCCGACATCAGGCCGAGCACACCCAGCACGATGATGCCGGTGCCGACGGTCACCCACAGCGCGGTCTTCACGCCGCTGTTGGCGCTGGCCTGGGCGGTGTCGATGGCGCTGCGCGCTTCGGTCTTGCGGGAGTCGAGCGCCTTCTGCAGCACCTGCAGGCTGCTCTGCATCTGCGTGACGAGGTCGCCCGGTGGCTGGCTGGTCAGCAGCGCGCGGGTGGCGCCGATGGCCGCTGCCTGGTAGGCATCGAAGGCGCCGCTCAGTTCCTTGGCCACGCCGGATTTTTCCGGCAGCCGGGCCATGGCATCCAGTGCCGTGCGGGCCGTGCCCACCTGGGCCTCGGCTTCCTTGAGCTTCTCGGCCTCGCCTTCGGCAGCGGCCGTCTGCAGCGTCAGACGAAGTTGTTCGGTGGCGCGGTCCACGGTCATCACGTGGGCCATGTGGGGGTTGTCGACCTGGTAGAGCTGGTCGAGGACGGCCGACGTGCGGTCTCCCACGAAGATGCTGACAGCGACGCCCACCATGAACACCGCGGCAGCGCTCACCGGCAGCATCCAGATTTTGGTGCGAAAGTTCATTTTGCCTCCTGCTTCGGGCGACAGCGCTCCATGAAGCCTGGTGCCTCACCCGTTCGGTTCTATCGGCATCATCCGCGTGGAACTGAAACCTGAAGTGGCAAAAAGTCCGCTTTCCGAGGGCTAATCCGGCCCCGCTTCCTACAATCCCCGCATGTCTGCCCCCCCTTCCGCGTCTGCCGCCCCGGCGGCCCCCGCCCCTGCCCACCGTCGCCTGATGTTCTGGGTGGCGCTGCTGTACTTCTCGGAAGGCCTGCCTCTGGGGGTGTTCTACGACCTGTTTCCCGTCAACCTGCGGCAGGCCGGCGTGGGCCCGGCCGAGATCGGCCTGCTGAGCCTGCTGGGCCTGGCGTGGACGGTCAAGTTCCTGTGGGCCCCGCTGGTCGACGCCTGGCGCGGGCACCGGGTGTGGATTGCCGGCGCCAACCTCGGTATGGCCGCCGTGCTGGCCGCGCTGGCGGCGCAGCCCGAGGTGCTGGGGCAGGGCGCGACCTGGCCCTGGGTGCTGCTGGCGGCCTTCACCTTTCTGTCGGCCACCAACGACATCGCCACCGACGGCTACACGATCGAGTTGTTGCGCAAGGACCAGTTCGGGGTGGCCAACGGCCTGCGCATCGGTTTCTACCGCGTGGGCATGCTGGCGGCCGGCGGGCTGCTCGTGGTGGCCGGCTGGGCCGGGACGACCGGGCAGCCCAACTGGTCGGCCGCCTACCTGATGGGGGCCGCGCTGATGGTGGGCAACGCCGTGCTGCTGCTGATGGCGCCGGCCCAACCGCCGCGCCCGCCGCGCGATGCCGGGGCCTCGCGCCGCGAATGGGCCACGTTGCGCGAGCAGCCGCTGTGGCTGGTGGCGTTGGCGCTGGTCCTCTCGGGCCTGCTGTGGCCGGTGCTGGGCCCGGTCGCCAAGGCGGTGGGCTGGTCGGCCGTGCAGGCCGTCAGCAGCACCTGGTGGTTCAAGGGCGCGGTGCCGGTGGGGCTCATGTTTGCCGGTGCCGGGCTGATGGTGACCGCCGCGCGCGGCCGCAACGCCCACGCCCTGGCTGACGGCCCGGTGTTCGGCGCCTGGGTGGAGCTGCTGGCCCGGCCCGGCATGCTGGCCGTGCTGCTGTTTATCCTGCTGTTCAAGCTGGGCGATGCGGCCATGGGCTTCATGGTCAAGCCGTTCTGGGTGGATGCCGGGTTCACGCCCGCGCAGATCGGCCTGGTCAGTGTCAACGTCGGGCTGGGGCTGTCGATTGCCGGGGGGCTGGCCGGCGGCTGGTACGTCGACCGCGCGGGCATCTTCAAGGGGCTGTGGGTGCTGGGGCTGGCGCAGGCGCTGTCCAACCTCGGGTATGCCGTGGCGGCCTGGTATGTGCCGCACACCGAGCCGGGTCAGGCCATCCCGCTGGCCCACCAGGCGGCGGTGTACGGGGCCAGCGCGCTGGAGAGCTTCACCGGCGGCCTGGGCACCGGCGCCTTCATGGCGTTTCTGATGGGCATCACCAGCAAGGCCCGCGCCACGACCGAGTACGCCATCCTCTCGTCGATCTTCGCGTTCTCGCGCGCGGTGGCGGGCTGGGCCGGCGGGCTGGGCGTCGAGCAGATGGGCTACGCCGCCTTCTTCTTCCTGACCTTCTGGCTGTCCTTCCCGGCCTATGGCCTGCTGCCCGCCGTGCGGCGTATGCTGGATCGGGCCGACGCGCGTTAAGACAATCAGGCCGGGGCGCACTGCCTTGAGAATGTGCCCCGCGCCCTCATCTGCCATCCACCCTCTTCACGATGCCTGCCGCCATGAACCTCTCTGCTTTCCTCCGTGTCCGCCCCGCTGCGCTGGCCGCGCTTGGCCTGGCGGCGGCACTCGGTTTCAGTGCACCGGCCGGGGCCCAGGCTCAGGAGGAGGGGGTGCGCAGCGCCGTGGGCAAGCAGTCGGCCTTTGCCCGATTCGTGCCAGCCGAAGACATCGAGGCCGCCGCGTCCCAGCAGTACGCGCAGATGGCGTCCCAGGCGCGCCAGCAGAACGCGCTGCTACCCGACAACCACCCGCACGTGGTGCGCCTGCGGGCCATCGCCCAGCGCATCATCCCGTACAGCCTGGAATGGAACAGCCGCGCCCGCGACTGGAAGTGGCAGGTCATCGCCCTGCAGTCGAAGGAGCTCAACGCCTTCTGCATGCCGGGCGGCAAGATCGCTTTCTACACCGGCATCATCGAGCAGCTCAAGCTGACCGACGACGAGGTGGCCATGATCATGGGCCACGAGGTCGCGCATGCGCTGCGCGAGCACGCTCGTGAGCGCATGGGCAAAACGGCGGCCACGAAGGTGGGTGCCAACCTGCTGTCCAGCCTGCTGGGCCTGGGGGGCACGGGCGACGCGCTGCTGAACATGGGCGGCCAGCTGCTGACGTTGCGCTTCAGCCGCGAAGACGAGTCCGAGGCCGACCTGGTCGGCATGGAACTGGCCGCGCGAGCCGGCTACGACCCCCGCGCTGGCGTGAGCCTGTGGCAGAAGATGGGCGCGGCTGCCAAGGGCGCGCCGCCGCAGTGGCTGTCCACCCACCCGTCGGGCACGTCGCGCATCCAGGAGATTCAGGCCAGCCTGCCGCGCGTGCTGCCGCTGTTCGAGCGGGCGGCCAAGCCGCCGCGCCGCTTTGATGCGCCGCTGCGCACGGGCGCGCTTGACCCGATGGAGGCCCTGCAGCTGGGCTTCTGGGGCCGGGGCGAGGTGCGCCTGGGCACGGTGGCGGCCCTGGGCCAGCCGCACGCGCACGACTGACGCGGCCGGCGCGCCGCTTCAGTGCCCTGCAGCCAGCTGCTGGGCCAGTTGCCCCACGCGGGCCAGCGCGCGGCGCTCGGGCTCGCCCCAGTGTCCGCCCAGCCCCAGCCGCATGCAGTGCTGGAAGCGCCCCGTGGCCGAGAACAGGCTGCCCGGCGCGATGCAGATGCGCTCGTCCAGACAGGCCTCGAACAGCGCGATCGTGTCGACCTCGTCTGGCAGGGCCAGCCACAGGATGAAGCCGCCCGCGGGTGCCGTCATGCGCGTGCCCTTGGGGAAGTGCTTCGAGATGAGGCTGCGCGCCTCGTCCATGCGCGAAGCGACCACACCGCGCAGTTGCCGGTAGCTGGCCTCGATGCCGGGCTGGGTCAGCAGGTCGGCCAGCGCGCGCTGCAGCACCACGGTCTCGCTGCCGCTGGTGGCGGCCTTCAGGCGCTGCAGGCGTTCGGTCCAGGCGGGCGCGGCAATCCAGCCCAGGCGCAGCCCGGGTGCCACCGTCTTGCTGAACGAGCCGCACAGCATCACCTGCCCCGCCGTGTCGAACGACTGCACCGCGCGGCGGCGTTCGTCGTCCTCGCACAGGTCGTTGTAGAGCACGTCTTCGATCAGCGGCACCTTGTGCCGGGCCAGCATCTGGGCCAGCCGCTTGCGCTCGGGCGTCGGCATGCTGGCGCCGATGGGGTTGGACAGCGTCGGCACGGCCAGCAGCGCCTTCACGGGCTGGGTGTCGAGCGCGAGCTGCAGCGCGTCGAGCGACAGGCCGGTGCGCGGGTGGGTGGGGATCTCGAGCGCGCGCAGGCCCAGGTGCTCGAGGATCTCGAGGAAGCCGTAATACGTGGGGGATTCGAGCGCCACCACATCGCCCGGCTTGGTGACCGTGCGCAGGCACAGGCTGATGGCCTCCAGGCAGCTGCCGGTCACGATGACGTCGTCGGCGTCGATGTGGCAGCCCATGCGCAGCGCGTGCCGCGCAATGGCGCGACGCAGTGATTCATCCCCCGGGCCGATCGGGTACTGGCACAGCGTGCTGCGGTGGCGCTGCGTGGCGCGGCTCAAGGCGCGGCGCACGCGTTCCTGCGCGAACAGCGAGGCATCGGGACACGCGGCGCCGAAAGAGACGAAGTCCGGGTCATGGGCCAGGCTCATGATCTTGGCCGACAGGGCCGTGATGCCCACGGGCACCGAACGCCGCGGCGGGCGCGAGGTGTCGGGCTCGGGCAGCTCGGGCGGGCGCGCCGCCACGAAATAGCCCGAACGCGGCCGGGCCTCGATCAGCCGGGCGTCTTCCAGCGTGCGGTAGGCCTGCACGACCGTCGACTGCGAGACGCCATGCTGGCTGGCCAGCAGCCGCACGGACGGAATGCGCTCGCCGCGCGGCAGCGTGCCGGTCCGGATCTGCCGCGCCATCGCGTCGGCGATCTTGAGGTACAGGGTGTCGGTTTGCGGCTCCATGATGGAACCATTCTGTACGGAATCAGGGTGACTTGACCAGTACAGATGCCGGTGAGGCCAACCATCACAGACGGGCGCTGGGCCCGCCAGAGCAATACAGATGGCCGTGAGGCCGACCATCACAGTGCAGGGCGCTGGATGCCTGTATGGCTCCGGCCCGTCGGTTCCTGCATCTGCACGAATGCGCAGCCGCGTCGCACGATGGCATCACACCAACATCACGCTGTGGAGCCCGACATGACCTCGCTGCTGCACCCTGTCCTGCCCCGCCTGCTGGCCGCGCTGTCCCGGCGCGCGGACCACGCTGCCGTCCGCACGCAGAAGCCCGCCCGCGCTGCGGCGCCCGTGTGGACCTTGCCAGACGGCCTCGCGTGCACGGTCGTCCTGCGTCGGGGGCAGGCACTGCAGGTCCATCAGGGCCGGGTGTGGCTCACCTCACCCGGTGTGGCCGACGACCACTTCATCGAAGCTGGGCAGCACTTCGGCGTCACGGCCCGCACGGTGTGCGTGCTGGAAGGCTGTGGCGACCAGGTGGCGCGTTTCAGCGTCGGCGCCGTTCGTTGAAAGCGGGCAGGCCGGCCGATTGAAGGCCGGTCACCGCGTCAGGCTGCCTGCACGCGGAAGTGCCCGGTGGTGCGCAGCAGGCCGGTTGCCTGTTCGCGCAGCGAGGCCGCTGAGGCGGCCGACTCCTCCACCAGCGCGGCGTTCTGCTGCGTGAGCGAATCAAGGTCGCCCACCGCGCGGTTCAGCTGGCTCAGTCCATGAGCCTGTTCGGTCAGGCGCTGGTTCATGGCGCTCATCATGTTCGACACGCGGTCGATCGTGTCGATGATGGACTTCATCTCGGCGCCGGCATCGCGGGCCAGTTGCCCACCGTTGTCCACCTGTTGGGTCGCGCTGCGCACCAGCTGGTTGATCTCACGGGCGGCCTCGGCCGAGCGCTGGGCCAGCTGGCGCACTTCCGCCGCCACCACGGCAAAGCCGCGCCCCTGTTCGCCCGCGCGGGCGGCTTCCACCGCCGCATTGAGGGCCAGCAGGTTCGTCTGAAAGGCGATGGCGTCGATCACGCCGGTGATCTGGGCGATCTGGGTGGAGCCCTTGGCGATGTGCGACATGCTGTCGACCACGCTGAACACGATCTCGCCGCCCTTGTGCGCGGCCTGGGCAGACTGCTGGGCCAGACCGGCCACCTCGCTGGCGGTGCGTTCCGAATCGCCCACCGCTTCGGTGAGCTGCGCCACGGCCGAGGCCGTTTCCTGCAGGTCGGCGGCGGCCTGCTCGGATCGCTGCGACAGGTCGAGGCTGCCCTGCGCCACCTCGGCGCTGGCGGTGTCGATGGCCTCGGCGGCCTGCTGCACGTCGGCCACCAGCGCCCGCAGGCTGGCCTGCATGCTGGACAGCGCCCGCAGCAGGGCGGCCACCTCGCGGCTGCCCTGCACCGCAATGCGCTGCGAGAGGTCGCCGTCGGCCACGCGGTGCGCAATGTCGATGGCCTGCTCCAGCGGCTGGAGGATGGAGCGCACCGTCATCCACAGGGCGGGCACCAGCACGCCCAACACGAGCAGCGCCAGGCCGGCGGTCAGGGTCAGCTGTGTGGTCGCGATCTGGCGGACGTCGGCGGTGCGGTCTTCGGCGGCCTTCTGCACCCGGCTGGCGAGGGCGTCCAGCAGCGGATCGGCGTCGTACATCGCCTTCTTGGCCGGCCCCATCTGCTGGTTCGCGTCGGGGGCGGTGACGATCTGCCCGTTGATGGTGCGCTGGATCACCTCGGCCGCGGCGGTCTCGTAGTCCTTCAGGTGCGCGGCGATCTTCGGGCAGTCGGCGCACTGGCCACCGGCCTGCAACTGCTGCAACACGGCCTGGGTGGCGTGGACGGCCTTCGTCCACTTGGCCTGGTACTGCTGGGCCTTGTCGACCTCGTCGATGCTGAGCAGCACGTCCTTTTCATAGCGGCGGATGTCGCCCATCGCCATGCGCAAGGTGGTGAGCCGGCCCTGCGTGATGAATTCGTGCTCGGCAAAGGCGCCGAACTGGTTGCGCAGGTGCGAGACCGAAAGGGCGCCGAGGCTGCCGACCAGAATCAGGGCGCCGACGGCCAGCAGGCCGAGGGCGATCAAACGGGCGCGAATGGAGAGGGCGTTCAGCATGAGCGGCTTCCGTGGCAGGGCGCCGGGGTACAACTTCGGGAGGGGCGCCCTCCGGGGGATATCGGCGTTTACCCCCGACGCTGAATGGCCCGCGCACGGAAATTGTTCGGGCGAATCTGTGCGCAGGCGCACGCTGCGCTTGCCAGATTTCACTGCGGTGACATCGGCCCGTCACATCGGCTGAAAGGGTGGGGTGCCGCTTTCCTGTCGGCGCGGCGCGACGCGGTGTCCGGGTGTCTCCCCCGAGGGTAACTGGCCCGCTTGCCGACGTGGAAGTGTGTCGATACGCTGGGATCCTCACAAAAAGAAACGAGACCGACAGGGGGCAGGGGGCCGCCTTCGGCCGCTTCACCTCCATCGGAAGGGTCTCCCATGTTGAAGAAGTTGTTCCTGTCGCTCGCCGTGGTGTCTGCCCTGGCGGGTTGCTCGTCGGTGCCGATGGCCGACGCGCCCCAGGACCAGGCCGCCAAGACGTTCAAGGCCGACGCGGCCAAGTCCGGCATCTACATCTACCGCAATGAACTGCTGGGCGGCGCCGTGAAGATGGACGTGTCCATCGACGGCCAGCCCGTGGGCGCCACCAAGGCCAAGACCTACCTGTTCAAGCAGGTCGAGCCGGGCAAGCACACCATCGTGTCAGAGGCCGAGAACACCTCGGTGCTCGAGCTTGAGACCAAGCCCGGCATGCTGTACTACATCTGGCAGGAAGTGAAGATGGGCGTCATGTACGCCCGCAACAAGCTGCAGCAGGTGAGCGATGCGCAAGGCCAAGCCGGCGTGATGGAAAGCCAGCTGGCCGTCACGAAGTAATCAGGCGGGCGCCACGGCTCACAGATAGGGGTTGTGGCGCCGTTCTTCCCCGAGCGTGCTCTCGGGGCCATGGCCCGGCGTGAAGGTCACGTCGTCGCCCAGCGGCAGCAGCTTGCCCTTGATGGCCGCGATCAACTCGGCATGGTTGCCGCCCGGAAAGTCGGTGCGGCCGATGCTGCCGGCAAACAGCACGTCGCCCACGAAGGCGTGCTTCAATTCCGGCGAGTAGAACACCACGTGGCCCGGCGTGTGGCCGGGGCAATGCAGCACCTGGAGTGTGTGCCCGCCCAGTTGCACCGTGTCGCCTTCATGCAGCCAGCGCGTGGGCGCAAAGGGCTCGGCCTTCGGAAAGCCGAACATGCTGCTCTGCTGCGGCAGCCCGTCGATCCAGAACTGGTCTCCCGGATGCGGGCCCACGATCGGGAGGTTGTGTTCGCGCGCCAGCGTGCCGGTGGCCCCGGCGTGATCGATGTGGGCGTGCGTGAGCCACAGCGCCACCAGCTTGAGCCCCCGCGATTCAACGGCCTGCATCAGCACCGGGATGTCGCCGCCCGGGTCGATGAGGGCGGCTTCGTTCGTGTCGCTACACCAGATCAGCGAGCAGTTCTGCTGGAAGGCGGTGACGGGGAGGGTGAGGCGGTGGAGCATGGGGTGGAGGGAAGGAAGTGGATAACAAAGTCTTAAAAGTCAAAACATAGTTTCAAAACGACTTTTCTGTGCTGTCTCATGCCGAAAACATAGTCTCAAAAAGCATTGATCTAGAAGGACTCTGTGGCGCGTGGGGAGTCGAGCCCGCCGCAGGGCAGGTGCGACAGCGTGCAGTGAGGCACGGGGACTGGCGGGCGAGCTGTAGCGGCGATCCGTCGTTCGCGGTCATGCGCCTTTATTGAGGGCGCTGAGGCAAATCACACGACACCGCCGTGCTTGATGGCGACCAATATCTCTTGAACGCGGGTCGCGCCCGTTTTCGATTTTCTGGCGGCCTCACGAGGGGAGGCGCCACCGAGCAGCACGTGCGGCCGATTCATCCATACGGAGGCGGCTTTTTCGTTCATGAAGACCGTCTGAGCAAGTGCCAGCAGGTCCCTGCTTCGAACTTGGGTGCGAAGTAGCGCGTGTCGTGACCGAAACGCAGCCTCTGTCCGCAGTCTTCGCCTCCGCCTCATTGCATGCATGAAAGCCTCCTCTATCCCGGGCCAGAATCGTGCACGGTGAGCCAGCGTGACCGCAGCTTGGTCCGTTGCTTGGTCGAATGCTCTGCGCGCCATCGTACACAGAACAGGATGCCAGCAGGCGGTGACGATGGCTATCAGTCAACATGATTCTCCCGGCAATCAGCCTGAAGCAATACCGTTTCAGACCGGAACTCGGATGGAGACGGTCGAGTGGCTAGTCCGCCTGTCGCTTGTTAGGCAGTACGTAGCTCGTACTTCGACCGTCAGTAGCTGATTCCAAGAGTAGGCCTCGCGTCACCAAGTCGCTGATATCGCTCAGCGCTGTTACCGTCGAGCACTTGGCGATGGCTGCCCACTTCCTGCATGTGAGCTTGCCATCAAAGCCGTCCACCAAACGGTTCAGTACCTTCACTTGCCGATCATTCAACGGCATGTCAGCGCACTTCTGCCAGAAATGCGCCTTGGTGAGGATCCCATCATGCGTTCGATGGGCCTGATCCACTGCTCGATGGACCATGTCGAGGAACCAGATCAGCCACTCCGTCACGTCCATCGAGCCCTTCTGGCTGCGCTCCAGCAGTTCGTAATAGGCGTTGCGCTCACGTCGGATCTGCGCCGACAGGCTATAGAAGCGTTGGGGGCTATTGTCCGCGCGGGCCAGGAGTAGATCGCAGATCGCACGGCCTACCCGACCGTTGCCATCTTCAAAGGGGTGCAGTGTCACGAACCATAAGTGAGCGATGCCTGCTTTGATGAGCGGCGGTTCATTCGATGCGCTGTTGAGCCAGTCCAGGAGTTGACGCATCTCGGTCGCCAGTCGGTCTGCTGGCGGGGCCTCGAAATGCACTCGCTGTCGACCGACTGGTCCAGACACTACTTGCATCGGTCCTGCGACATCATCTCGCCAGTCTCCGATTTTGATCCTGGCGAGGAACGAGCGGTTCAAGGGAAACAGCGCGGCTTGCCAGCCAACTAGCCGCTCCTGCGAAACAGCATCGGTGCATCTGATGGAGGCGTCGAGCACCATCTTGACCACGCCATCCACGTGCGGGTCCATCCTGCCCGTGCGGCTCACCTCAGTGCCCAATTGGCGCGCTACGCTCGACCGCACCAATGCGACGTCAAGTTGTTCGCTCTCGATCTCACTGGTCTTGACCACCTCTTCTGCCACGGCCGTCAGCATCAGTTGATCGCGCTGAACAGGGCTCGCGGCGGTCATCCGCGCAAGCAACAGGTCGAGTGAGCGACGTACCTCGGCCATGGGCCCGACCAGCACTTCCAAGTCGAAGCGCCAGTTGGGCCAGTCCGGGGCTTGCCAGATGTACCTGTCGTCGCAGCTCTTCATTGGGCAATTGTGGTCGCTGATAGCGAGACCTTCCAGACATTTTGCTCGGCCGGGTGGTCCGGTCTCTCGAACAAGTCACAAGACCACCGCCGGCGAGGGGAGCCAAAGCCGTTCGACGGACCGCCGTCAGATACCCGCCGTGTTCGCCGGAGAACCGTAATAGCGAAGTACAGGTCGCCTCCTTAGCATCGAGCTTGCTTGGACGGTACCGCCCTGGCGTTCGGCGACTGCTTCTGGAGAACCGTTCTACCGGCACCTTTTCAAGGTTCACCCCGAGCTGGGGAGCGTCCGTCGCCGGACTCTAAAGTCGCTTGGCGCAGGCCGACGGAACCTGCAAGCGCTTCCTACCTTGGCAAGAGCCCATCACCCTGTTGCTCGTCCCTGCCTCAGCGAATGAAAATGCCGACGTGACACGGTGAGACATCTTTGACCTTGACTTATGGCATGGCCTTGAACGTGTCTTGCATTGTGCTGGTCCCTATTTTCCCAACCACGCTCGAACCATGTCGAGTCCACCTTCGGGTGGACCAAGCGGAGTTCGTAGCCCGATCTCTTTCACGGCCTCCTGCAATGAAAAAGATGCGTCCGAGATCGCCGCATTGATATCGCGGCGATGCCCGTCGAAATAGAACTTGTGAATTCCTAGGCGATGAGCGACGGCAGCGGGAGCTCCCTCCTCGTCAGGCAAGACCCAGAAAACCCTGTTCGGACCGAGCGCTCCTACCATGATCCCGAGCAGAAACAGAGTCTCCTCTGTTCTGAGACCGGCTTCCCTGTTTGGTGTTCGAAGGCACGCCACGTCCGCAGGGGACGAGACTAAAACGGCGATGTCGGACGTTGAAATGAGCGTTTTTGCGCGGTCGATCGAGAAGCGGTTCATGTTGCCGACATCCCAAGACCATAAAGTGACACCGAGCGATGTTTCCAGCTTGCGATGCAAAGCCAAAGAAACGGCCATCCCTTCACTGGTGGACGCTATGAACATGCCACTTCCTCAACATTTCCCGAAGGCGTCAAACTTCTCAGCATATAGGCAACCTTCTGCCCTGGCAAAGAAGGACATCCAGAAGTCCGACATGCCGCGCCTACCTTGCGTCATTAGATCGACTGAATGATTGTTGTGCCGGGCGCTTCGGCCTGTGAAGGACCTGCGATGGCTTTCGTTCGCGCAGCCTCTAAGCTCCCACGGAGCTTGACTACTGCAGAGAGCAGCAGATGTGCACGGACGTCATCGTCCTCGCTTACCGCTTGTGCGTCAGCCCAGCCAAATGGCGCAAGGAGGGAGATCAAGGCGCTCACCTCCTCTGCGCTCAAAGCACAACTGAGTTCCCGTTCGCATGAAGGATGTACTGTCACTTCACCTCCTTTGACGGAGTCAATTTTGACGCCAAGCGGGTCACTTCGGCGGTCGAACAGCGTCGCACTTCGTTCGGGGAGTCGCTCAACCGATTCCATCGAGTGAAACAATCTTTAACTGTGTGTATCGCCATCATGAGAACGTTGTTACTCTGACGGACCTGGTCAAACCCGATTCACTGCCGCATCCGCATCACATGCCAAGTCAACTCGACGTCCTGAATACGATGTCGCTTCCCGAGATGGAGATGCGGCGAGCGGTTGCGCTGCAAGACTTGCTTGTTCGTGGGCAGTCGCTTCTGTGGGAGACCGACGCCAAGGGCCGAGTGACCTCTTTCACCGCACGGGGACATAACGCCTCCGGCTTAGATACAAACACTGTACTCAATACCGATTGGACATCGTTCGTAGATCCCCTGGACCAAGTCCAGGTGCTCGCGGCGTGGTCCGCAGCTCGGGCGGCAGGAACGGTACTGACATGTGAAGCACGCATCTTGACCGGCGAGGGCGGCTCACGGTGGCACAGAGTCAGCGCTGCCCCCGTGTGCGACATTCGCGGCGAACTCGTTTCCTGGGTTGGCACAGCGCGGGACATCCACGACCAAAAGCTCCGAGAAACCGAATTCATCAAAGCGCTAGAGGTCCTCAACGCGCTTGAGCGGTGTGGAGACGGCCTTTTGTATCTGAAGGATCGGGAAGGTCGGCTCGTGTGGTGCAACGACGCCGTGCTCGACGTGTTGGGCAAGAACCGTATCGAGGCCCTCGGTCACCTTGCCACGGCCTACATGCGCGAGGATCGGGACGCCCACCATGTCACGCTGCATGACATGCAAGTGGTCAATGAAGGTCGGGCCCTCTTAACCGAAGAGATCTTGCACGATCCGCACCGCGTCTATCTTTCTTGCAAGACGCCGTGGCGGGACCGTGCAGGTTCCGTTGTCGGGCTTGTCGGTGTCTCGATCAACGTCACCAACGAAGCTCGCATTCGTTCTCAATGGAACCCGGAGTTTGCCAAACTCCACCATGCGACGCCCATTGTTGTAAGCCGTTTTGACAAGGATCTCAAGCACCTCTATGTGAGCCCAGCGATAGAGACGATCACGGGCATGCCGCCGGCGACATTTTTCGGGAAATCGAACCGGGACCTCGGGATGCCGTCGCACCTATGCGATCAATGGGACAACGTGATGCACGCGGTCCTGGCAGATGGATGCCCCCGCGAGATCGAATTCTCTTACGCAGGGCCAGACGAGAAGCAGCGTGTCTTCCGCTCCCTGCTCAGTGCAGAGAAGGATGGGCACGGCAAGCCGTCGACCTTAGTGGCTGTGGCATACGAAGTGACCGAACTCAAAGCTCAGCAGGCCTTGGTTCGCGAGCGAGAGGCCCGGCTTGCGGCTGCGTTGAGCGCCGGGAAGCTGCAGACATGGACTTACCTGATAGGGGAGAACGTGTTTCTGGTGCCCGTCAGTACGCGCCGGCAACATGCGATAAGGGGTGACTCGGACAGGGTCTGCTGGGCTGATGCTTTTTGCGGCATTCACCGCGACGATGTCGAACGCGTTCAACAGAGTCTCCTTCGATGTGCGCACGATAAGGTCGACTACGACGAGACCTATCGGGTTCAGGACGATAGCGGACACTGGCGTTGGGTCAGAGCTGCGGGGCGGCATGTCCCACATGACACAGTAGACGGAGGAGCCTCGCACATCGCTGGCGTCACCTTTGATCTGACCGAAGAGCGTAAAGCTCAGCAGCGCTTACGAGACAGCGAAGAGAGCTTGCGACTTGCAGTGGACGCAGTGGACGCTGGTCGATATGACTGGGACCTTGCGACTGGAGAACTCAAGTGGGATGCTCGAACCCGTGCGTTGTTTCATTTGCCCGCAGGACAGGAGCCGTCGTACGACCATTTCTTGTCCCGGCTACATCCAGACGACCGCGTGCGGCTTGCAGCAAGGGTGGGAGCGCAACTGGATGGTTCTCAGTCCGACGGAATATGGTCTGAGCGCTATCGCGTCCTTCAACCGGATGGCACCCTGCGGTGGCTGGAGAGTCAGGGCCGGGTGATGTTCACTGAAAACGAGACCCCCCGCAGACCCATGCGATTTATTGGGCTCGTCACCGATGTAACCGCGGAAGTCGAAACCGCGGAGCGTTTGGCGGCGAGTGAGGGAGCGCTGCGAAAAAGCCTCAGTGCTTTGGCGGAAAGCGAAGAGCGAATGCGGCTGGCCATGGAGTCATCATCGCTCGGGTGGTGGGACATGGATGTCCCCAGTACCCGCATCGTCTGGAGCGGCAGCGCGCGACGCCTGTTCGACATGCCGGAGGAGGGGGATGTGCACCTCGATGAGGTGCTGGTACGCGTCTACAAAGAAGATCTGCCCCGAGTGCGGCTTGCGATCGAGTCAGCGATGGCTTCCCACGCGGACGGTATCTTTCATGAAAGCTATCGCGTCCTATGGCGGGACGGTTCGCTTCGCGATGTGGAAGCCATTGGCAGAGTCAGGTTTGAGCATCGAGACTCAGGTCGCCAAGCCACTCGATTCAGCGGCGTTCTGTGGGACACCACCGAAACGCGCACGATGTGGCGAACGCTCCAGGACAAGGGCGCATACGTCGAAGCGCTACTGCGGACTGCACCGGTGGGCATTCTGAGTGTCGACGAGGCTGGGCACATCACCCGCTCAAATCCGCTCATGGACTCGTTGTTCGGACCTTTGGGGCGCGGCGCTCAAGTTCGCGATGAGTCACAACGGTGGGAAAGCTACTGCGCGGATGGAACACGACTTGCACAAGCTCGGTACCCTGTACTTCAAGTCCTCGACGGATCGATTCGCTCCGAGGTCGAAGTTCAACACGTCACAAGCCGCGACGGACGCAGTCTATGGCTCCGTCTGATCGCCTCCCCTGTTGTGCAGCAGGACCGGCCTGCCGGAGCGGTGATGGTGTGCGTCGACATTGATGCGGAGCGCCGCACTTTGGAGGTCCTGAAAGAGGCAGACGCGAGGAAGGAACAGTTCTTCGCCATGCTGGCGCATGAAATCCGCAATCCGCTCGGGGCCATCTCTAACGCCAACCACATCTTGTCGCGTGACGCCCATCTCAGTGAGCCCTCGACTTTTGCTCGAGGCGTGATCACGAGGCAAAGCAAGCAATTGCAATGTTTGGTCGACGACCTGCTCGAGGTGTCTCGGATATCCAGAGACAGCTTTACTCTGAAGACTGCGCCGACTTCGATCCGCCAGGTACTGCTCTATGCGTGTGATCCAGCCCTGATCCGAGCCCAGGCAAGACGGCAACGTCTGACGATCAATGTTCCGGAGCAAGACGTTGTTGCCAATGTGGACCCCACACGGTTGTCTCAAGTCCTAGACAACCTGCTTGGCAACGCGGTCAAGTACACGCCGGAAGGGGGCGCCATAGAAGTCACATTGACCAGCAGCGCGGAGTATGCGGAGGTCACCATCTCCGACAACGGGATGGGTATCCAGGTCGACGAACTCGATAAGGTATTTGACTTGTTTCACCAGCAAAAGACTCAGGATCGACATGCGGCCCTGGGGTTCGGCATCGGACTTGCGATGGTGCGACGTCTGGTCGAGCTGCATGGGGGTCGAGTATGGGCCGAGAGCCAAGGCCCGGGCACTGGAGCGAAGTTCGTGGTTCAGATTCCATTGGGCACTGACGCCCACAACAGTCAGTGACTCTCCACTCACACGTCCTCGAAGGACGCCGAAGCGTTCCACGGAAGACAGTGTTACTGTTATGACGCCGCGCCTGCACGAGGGGATCGCGCAAGACATTCAATCAGCAGCGTAGGGAGATCTTCGAAAGAGCGTTCCTTTGGGAACACCTCGCATATCCCGGCGTCTTTCGCTGTCTTGCGAAGCTCTTCGGAAATGAGCCCCGTACTCAGCACGATGGGCAGTTCGACACCACGCGTCCGCAAGATGTTGGCTACTTCTACGCCTGAGACATCGGGCATGTTCTGATCGGTAACCACGATATCGAAGTGCTCTGTCAGCAGCGCTTGAAGTGCTGACTCCGGATCAGCGAAGGTGGTCGTGACGAACCCTCGAGTGTTCAGGAGTTGCTCCACCATGACACACACCACGGGATCATCGTCAATGTAGGCCACCCGTTCGGAGTGGCCCTTAAGAGTCGGAACGGAAGAGAACGTGGGATCGGTATGCTCGTCATCACACGCTGGAATGAAAACATCGAAACGCGCCCCCTTTCCTTCCGCCGCGGATACTCGTATCCCGCCCTCTCTCGCAGACGTGATTCCTGATACAACGTAAAGACCTAGGCCGGTCCCTTCACCGCGTGCTTTCGTCGTAAAAAAAGGCTCGAACAGGTGTGCCCGGACGTCGGGGCTCATCCCGGCTCCATCGTCCTCCACCGTCAACATGACATAGGAGCCGGGTTGGAGGACGCCAGTGTCAACGGGCATTTCCTCTCGAATGTCAACATGGCTCACATTGACGTGTAAGTGCCCTTTCCCGTTCGGCATCGCTTGCCACGCGTTGGTGCACAGATTGACGACGATCTGCTGGACTTCAGAGGGCAAGATCCGGGCGCACACCTCCTGACCATCAAGCTGGGCATTGAGCCGCACTGTGGTTGGCAATGTTGCTTTGAGCAAGTTCACACTCTCTCGCGTGAGTGCTTTGAGAGGCTGCTTGTCTGTTTCCCCCCGGGATGAGCGACTGTAGGCAAGAATGCGCCCGGTGAGGTCTCGTGCGCGAGAAGCTGCCACCCATATCTCGTCGGCATGCAGGCGGGCCGCGTGGTGAGCGTCCAGTTTTTCCCGGAGCATTCCTGCGTGGCCGATCACCGCGGAGAGGACATTGTTGAAGTCATGAGCAATTCCGGCCGCCAGCGTGCCGAGGGATTCCATGCGTCGCCCCTGGCTCAATTGCCGCTCGAGGTCTAACTTGGTCTCCTCGACCTTTTTGCGCGCCGTGATGTCTTGGACAAAGACGCTCAGGCCCTCGGTACAGGGAAAGACCCGGACGTAGAGCCACCGGTCAGAATCCGAGTTCCAGCATTCGATCTCGCTTGCTTGCCCGTTGGCAAGCGCGCTCAGCAACTGAGTCCGGATCGCTGGCAGCTTGAAGACCCCACAGCGCGTCCAGAGGGACTGTCCCAACAACGCGCTGTCAGGGAAGCCGCTAAGGCGCTCAAACGCCAGATTGCAGTGGAGGATTTCCCAACCATGTCCGACGAGCACAAATGCGTCGGTGACGAAGTCCAACGTCCTCGCCAGTGTGTCGGAAGGCGGTGTCTTTGCACCCTGAGGCGATGTGGCTTCTTGACAAGCCTCCGCGCAGCGTCGAACGGCTGCAACATCCAACGGCGGCAAGAACGGGTTGTCATCGCGTCGAGCGAGCACCGTGTAAGGTTTGCCGCCAAGGTCGACCTGCTGCACCACTTCGGGCTCTGCAGCGTTGGTTGGATCACCCCGGCTGGCAACGAGCGCTTCACGACTCCACAACTCGGCATACACGCACAGACCTTCTCGCAGCAAGCTATCGAGAAAGTGGTGGAGCGCGAATCGCAGCGGGAGGGTGTCCATACAGGTAGGGCGCGTCCTAGTCGACCAAGAAACCACACAGTCCGGAGCAAATTTCACTCCTTGAGCGACATGGCTCGCCCCCCTGGAGTTCATCACTCGGCTGGCGTGAGTACACAGGCCACTTCATGCACAAGCAGCACTTGTAAGACCCGTGCTTTGCCGGGAGTCTGCCACGTAGAGGTGGCGTCTCATTGAGAAGAATTCGGCGATGCTGATTGAAAGGAGTGGCTCGCGGATTACCCCGCCTGGTACTGATCGCTCGGCTGGCCTGGCCTCCTCGAAGGGCCGTTCCCGGCGCCCCGCGTATAGCCCGTCGCCCCCTGTAAACCGTCGGTCGTAGCTGGCTGTCGTCAGCATTGGGGTGGTCGGCAGCCAGACACTGCCCCGTTCTCGGTACATGCCACGCGTTCTGGGCCGCGACGTCGATCAATGCACATCGGCAGCCCCGCCGCCCGGCCACCGACCTTGCCCGGTGGCCGAGGATTTCTTCGTTGCCAGGGGGCCGCCAGCGACATCCTTTCACCGTTTGGTTGGTGCGAGGTTCTCAGTCGGTAAATATGGGCACGCCGATTGCCGCTTGTCGGGCTTATCCCACTTCACTCGCCCAGGACGTTCATGCCCAAGACTCCCCCGACTCCCACGGCAGCAAAGAAGGCTGCCAGGTCTTCTCCCGATGCGAAGAAGTCTGTTGCGGCCAAGGCGGCCGCCCGGAACACCGACAGCGGTCCGTCGTATGCGCCGCCTGCTGCTGGCGACGACTCGGCAGCCCAGCGCATGCAACATGTGCAGGATACGGCGGCTGCTATGGCCTACAACGCGACGAAGGCCGGCGAGCATGGAGCTGTTACGGGCATGGCACCCGCCGCCGGCCAGCATGTCACGCCGCCCTCGCGGCTGGTCACCGGCAGCACGTTGTCAGAGGCAAACACCGACCAGAAGGTGGGCACGCAGGCACCCGAGGGAGTCAACGCAACCATCGCGCCGCTCGACCGCGTGCGGGTAGATTCCTCCGGCCAAGTGCTCACCACGAACCAAGGCGTGCGTGTTGCAGATAACCAGAATTCGCTCAAGGCCGGCACGCGCGGCCCGGTCCTGCTGGAGGACTTCATCCTCCGCGAGAAGATCACCCACTTTGACCATGAACGTATCCCTGAGCGCATCGTGCACGCTCGCGGTTCAGCGGCGCACGGTTACTTCGAGGCGTACGAGGACCTCAGCGCGCTGACGATGGCCGCGCCCTTTAAGGCCGCCGGAAAGCGCACACCCGTGTTCGTGCGCTTCTCCACCGTGCAGGGAGAGCGCGGCAGTAAGGACACTGCGCGCGACGTACGCGGCTTTGCCGTCAAGTTCTACACCGACGAGGGCAACTGGGATCTGGTGGGCAACAACATGCCGGTGTTCTTCATCCAAGATGCGATGAAGTTTCCCGACCTCGTTCACGCCGTCAAGCCCGAGCCGCACCACCAGATGCCTCAGGCCGCCAGCGCCCACGACACCTTCTGGGACTTCGTGTCGCTGATGCCCGAGTCCACCCACATGCTCATGTGGGTGATGAGCGACCGAGCCATCCCGCGCAGCTATGCCACCATGCAGGGCTTCGGCGTTCACACCTTCCGGTTGGTCAATGCCGCGGGCGAGTCGGTGCTGGTCAAGTTCCATTGGACGCCCAAGGCTGGCACGCATTCGCTGACTTGGGACGAGGCCGTGAAGATTTCCGGTGCCGACCCGGACTACCACCGCCGCGACCTGTGGGAGCGCATCGAGAGCGGCGCCTACCCGGAGTACGAGCTCGGAATTCAGGTGTTCACCGAGGACGAAGCAGCCAAATTCAGCTTCGACATCCTCGATGCGACCAAGATCGTGCCCGAGGAGTTGGTGCCCATCCGCCCCATCGGCCGCATGGTGCTCAACCGCAACCCGGACAACTTCTTCGCCGAGACCGAGCAAGTGGCGTTTTGCACCGCCCACATCATCCCGGGGCTGGACTTCACCAACGATCCCTTGCTGGCCGGCCGCATTCACTCTTACGTGGACACGCAGATCACGCGGCTGGGCGGCCCCAACTTTCACGAGATTCCTATCAACGCGCCCATCGCGACGGTGCACAACAACCAGCGCGACGGCTTCCACCGCCAGGCCATTCACCGTGGCCGAGTCTCCTACGAGCCCAACTCGCTGGCGGGCGGCTGCCCTTTCCAGGCCGGCGCGGCTGGGCAGGGCTTCGTGTCAGTCGCGGCGCGGCTGCGTAGCCGGGAGGACTCAGCCAAGGTGCGCGCCAAGCCGGAGCTGTTCGCCGAGCATTACAACCAGGCCAGGCTGTTCTATGAGAGCCAGTCCCCAGTAGAGAAGAGCCACATCGCCGCAGCCTTTCGCTTCGAGTTGAGCAAGGTCACAGTGCCTGCCATCCGCGAGCGCACGCTGGCCATGTTGCGTAGCGCTTCGGAAGAACTGGCTAACCGGGTGGCAGTGGGGCTCAACATGCCGCTCCCCGAGCCTATGCCCCCAGTGCTGGAGCGCGCGCCCAAGCCGGAAGTCACGGTGTCAGCTGGGCTGTCGCTGTTCGCGCGACCAGGCGACGGCTCCATCGCTGGCCGCAAGATCATGCTCATGGCTGCTGATGGTGTGATGGGCGAGTCGCTCCTTGCGGTACATGCGGCGTTGTTCGAGCACGGTGCGGTGCCGCGGGTCGCCGCGCCACGCATCGGGCCGGTGCAGACAGCCGACGGCGTGGAGTTGCAGGCTGACGTTTCGTTGGAGAATGAACCGGGCTTCCTGTTCGATGCCTTGGTCCTGCCGGACGGCGAGGCCGCGGTGAGGGACCTTTTGCGCGACGGTCATGCGGCTGAACACGTCCGCGACCAGTACCGCCATTGCAAAGCCATCCTCGCCCTGGGCAGCGGGCTGAAATTGCTGCAAGCGGCAGGCATTCCCGCGAATGCAGCCAGCGAGGAGCCGGACCCTGGCATCGTGCTAGCCGACGATGCGGAGAGCGGTGCTGAAGCATTCATTCACGCCGTAGCTCAGCACCGACACTTCCACCGGGAAACCGATCCACCGATGGTGTGAGAAAGTCGGGTTCACTCCGGCCGGCCGTCGGCAACCGGGCGTTGCGGCATGGCCGCCGTCAACGTCGTGCAAACGTTCTGGTTTCCAGACGGCTGGGCATTGCCCGCACATGTCGGGCGCTCACCATCGTTATACTGTATGCATGTACAGTGAAAAGGATTTCCGACGACCCGTCGCCCTGTCCGAGCGCAACTTGGTGTTGCCGTTGGCTGGGGACAAGGTGCGTGCCGGCTTTCCTTCTCCGGCGGAAGACTTCACCGTCAAGCGCATCGATCTGACGCAGGAGTTGGTGACGCACCCCCAAGCCACCTTCTTGTTGCGCGTCAGTGGTGATTCCATGCGCGAGGCTGGCATCTTCGACGGCGACATGCTGGTAGTTAACAAGGCGCTCAAGCCCAGGCATGGCCAAGTGGTTGTGGCGGTGGTGGATGGCGAGTTCACCGTCAAACATTTGTACCACCGCGCAGGGCGTGTGAAGCTTCGAGCCGCCAACGCGACCTACCCCGACATCACGCCCAAAGAAGGCCAGACCCTGGAGGTGTGGGGAGTGGTGACAGCGAGCATCAAACGCTTCCCGGTCTGAGGTGGCGCATGTACGCGCTGGTCGATGGCAACAACTTCTACGTGAGTTGCGAGAGGGTGTTCCGGCCCAGCTTGAACGGCCGCCCTGTGGTTGTGTTGTCCAACAACGACGGGTGTGCCATTGCCCGCTCTAACGAGGCCAAGGCGCTGGGCATCACGATGGGCGAGCCGTGGTTCAAGATCCGGCATCTGGAAGAGCAGGCCGGGTTGGTTGCACTGTCCGCCAACTTCACTCTGTACGGTGACATGAGTGACCGGATGATGAGCTTGGCCGCAGGCCTGGGGCCGACCCAGGAGATCTACAGCATCGACGAGAGCTTTATCAGCCTGCATGGCGTGCGGGGTGACCTGATGGAGCGGGCTTGGAAGATCCGCGCCCGCATCCACCAGTGGATTGGCATTCCGTGCGGCATCGGCCTCGCACCCACCAAAACCCTGGCCAAGCTGGCCAATCACATCGCCAAGACTGCTGAGCGCAAAGCGGGCAGCTATCCGAGCGAGCTGGCTACGGTCTGCAACCTAGCCAGCTTGAGCGCGGCAGAGCTGGCAGTCATCTTGCAGGCCACAGAGGTGGGTACCGTGTGGGGCATCGGACGGCAGATTGCCCAGCAGTTGCAGGCCATGGGCGTGCACACGGTGCACGACTTCGTAGCACTACCCGGTGATGTGGTGCGCGGCAAGTGGGGCGTGGTTCTGGAACGCACCTGGCGTGAACTGCGGGGCGAGCCCTGTATCGAGCTGGCCGATAACCCGCCGCCAAAACAGCAGATCGCCTGCACGCGCAGCTTTGGTCAGCCAGTAAGCGATCTGCCGCCCTTGCAGGAGGCGATCAGCGAGTTCACCACCCGGGCGGCCGAGAAATTGCGCCGGCAGAAGCACCGCTCAGGGCAGGTGATGGTGTTTGCCAGAACATCACCGTTCAGAGATGGGCCGAGGTTTTCCAAGAGCGTGGTTGTACCGCTGGCGCGCCCCTCTGCTGACACGACAGCGCTGACGGCAGCCGCGCTGAAGGGCTTGAGCTCGATCTATCAGCCGGGCTACCAGCTGGCCAAGGCCGGGGTGATGCTGCTGGACTTAGTGCCAGACAGCCAGGTGCAATGCGAGCTGCTGTGGGATGAAGAGCCCACCGAGCAGCGCGACCGCACGCGACTGATGGAGGCGCTGGATCAGGTCAATGGCCGCTTCGGGAAGCGAACCCTGTTGTTAGGCAGCTCAGGCATGAACCAGGGTGCTGACACCTGGGGCATGAAGCAGGTCAGGCGCACGCCCCGGTACACGACCGACTGGACTGAGGTGCCGGTGGCAAGAGCTTGAGCGACCTCAGCGCTGGAGGTGCTTGAGCGCGTCCGCGCGCGCCATCACTTCTTGCTTTTGCGTTCTTTGGCGCTTGCCGTAGCAATGTAGTTGGCGAACTGCTCTTCACGAGGATTTCCCCATGACAAGCGCGCCTATCAGTCCGCGGAACGTGCCCACATGATCCGGACTTGCCTCAGTCGCTTTAGGCAGACCTGAACTGACCGCATCGATCGGCTCAATGATATGTCGGCAAGGGCATTTGCCGTGAGCGCAGGTCATCCAGTGACTCGACAGCCTCGGTGTAGGCCTCCGGCGCATTCAAGCGCATCCACTCAACAGCGGCTTTGCATTTCCGATGGATCTCAGCCCGTGAGCATGACGGATGGGCCTCGATGAACGAGCGTATGGCGGAGATTGCCTTTCGCTTGCGCTGCTCGAAGCCTGCGTCTTGTCGAAAGGATCGAGGGTTGGTTCCCAGCTCAGTCAGACGTTGGCGAAGGGTGGAAACAGAAACGCCGAGTGCCTGGGCGGCCTCCTTCAGAGTTGACGCGTTGGCAATGACATCGTGTATGTCTGCGGGGATGGAGGGGGGCGTTGCGCCCCAGATGGTGGCCTGCCCACTTGCATCCCAATGAGGCGCGGCAACAGGATTGATGAATCGCTGATGGCAGGCAGTGCCCTCTTCATCTGCAAACAAGGTGCACCACAAGACCATCCACTTGAGTGGATGATCGCCAACCCGATTGCGAAGGAGATCATGAATCCATCCGCCATCTGCCAATCGTTGCCAAGGTCCGTCTGAACGACGCAGCCAGCCAGATACTGCAGATCCAGAAAACCAAGAAGAGAGCTGCGCGTTGTTCAATGGGTAACGCCAGGAGGTGATGCCTCGATCCCGGAGTCCAACCAGGAGGGCCTGGCGGATAGCATCGACATCCAAGGATTCCGTTCCGACCAGCTGCAAGGCGAGCGATGCGATCCGTTCCAGGGCAACTCGCTCGTCGCACGTGATGACTGAACTTCTGGTCGCCGATCGGTCTATCGGCGGAAGGACCCAATGGGAGACATGCGACCTGAACGTGAGCAGAGTGAGGCCGTGCTCGAGGCACACCCACGATCCAGGAAGTTGGTGTGGTAAACGCCAACGTGGCAACCCCCAGTTGGCTAGATCCTCTGCAACACAGACATCACAGTAGTGCATCGAGCTGCTGTCGTGCAACCCGCTGGCTGGCATGCCACATAGCTGTCGCCATCCTGGGCCGGTGCAGCATTCCAACTGTTCGTACAGCTTCTGTTTGCGCGATTCAGCCAGGAAGGGGGTGAAAGAACCGATTGCCGTTCGATTGAACAGAATCCACTGAACCGACCCGAGCGCGAACTGGGTGGTCTTTGCGAAGTGAATCAGGTTCCTGGTGGCATCTCGGTCTCTGCACGCGTGCTCCGAGTCAAACAACAAAGCGCCTGTGTCGCGTGCTGAGCCATTCCCATGAATGGCGTGATAGCCGGCCGCCCATGAGTACAACGTTTCATCGGCACGCCAGTCTGGTACGTAAGGGAGTTCTTTCCCGGCGTGCTTGTTCATTTCGATGCGATGCCCGCTGCCTTTGCGAGACGTTCAATCGTGTCTTGCTGAAACTCGTTCGCCTTGATCTCCGCGGCGGAGAGCTTTGCGGGTGGGATCGGCATGCTTTTGGTTGCCATTGGCTTGCGTCTGGCTGTGTGCCGGTTGGTTGATCCACCTTCCTTCTTAGTCGCCTTCACAGGCGCCATGTGATGCACCTCTTCATCTGCAGTAGAGAAGGGCGGCCAGAGCTTCTGGAACACGTTCGATGGGATGTCGCTGAAGCGCTCCAAGGCACGCCAGTCTTTGAGCGCAAGGGCATCGATGCGCGCATGAATTTCGATCATCTTGGGACTCGATCGGTACACAGCATCAACCAGCGCGGGGGTTACCCGTTGCAGGCCACTGCGTAGCGCTGCCTCCTGAACCTCGGCGCGCAGTCTCGCGAGGTAACGAGGTACGCCCCCGGTCCTTCTCCACACGAATCCAGCCAACGACTGGTCGATTGGGTCGGACGAGAAGGGGGTGTACTCCGCATCCGGATGTTCCAGAAGCGTGGGAGACCAGAGGCCAGGTATCCAGTCCTCTCGCCACTCCTCTGATGCCGGGTCAAGCGTAGGAAGCAAGTGATGCCACCCTCCATCTGAGAATCGATCGACGTCTTGAGAAAAGTCCCGTAAGTTGCCAAATGCAAGTGGGTTGCCGATCAACAAAGTTGGGGTGCCCCAGTTGAGCAAGCGCAGGAAAAACGTTACGAAATCTCGGCTGACGGGCGACTGACTGAGGGTCTTTTCCTGTGCCTCTTCAATCACCAAGAGACCACATCGATGCACTGCGAGAAGATGCAGAAAAACGACCAGCAACTTCTCAACGGACCACGAGCGCGACGAGTATTGCTGGCTGTAGTTCGTGCCCAGGGCCTGATCCAGTGCTCTGAACGCCCCCTCGAGGAACCCACCACGTGACCCGTCTGAAGGCATATGGATCTTGAGCCAGCAGAGTTGCTTGAGTGATCTCCAGCCGCAATCTTCGTTGTGGTGGTGCTCGACGGTCTCAGGATAGAGACTGAGGAACCTGTCAATGATCTGAGACTTGCCCACGCCCGTGATTCCATCAATCACCATGCCGGAGGCGAATGAGGGCCACCATTCCGTTTCGGCAAGCTTGAGTCCCTTGAGCTGCCCGCCCGAGTAGATGAACTTCTTGGATTCGACCAACGTGGGGTCGCGTTGGGCGTACCCGTCGAAAATCATCTGCTGCAGCGATAGGCAGATGGAGAGGCTCTGGGTGGTCGGGACGAACGTGTTCTTGTAGCTCTTCAGCAGCGTGAAGCGGTCATGGATAGGTATGCCTTCAAGGTTCTCTGGCGTGATGGGACAGAAGCGTAGTTTCGAGGCCAACTCAACGGGTGTGGCCCGCTTGGGAAGAGCCGCAATAAGTGGGTTGCGATTGAAGCGATCTAGCGCCTTGCGTAGCGGGTTTTCTGTAGTGCTCATGTTCGGCAGGCGACCCTGTCATTGCTTGCGGGATGCGCGGATCGCCTGCATGAGATCCAGCCCGAGACCTGCAGGCTGCATGGTTGGCTCAGTTCCCCAGTCTTCTTTGGCATGCGACTCGGCGTGAGGCCGCGTATGTTTTGACCCGGTGGGTATGCCTGTCATAGCCACCCTCTCCAAGACGGTATTACTGCGCCGTTCGCGCTTCAGTTCCGATCGGGTCGGCTTGGTGCCTGTAGCCTTGATCTCAGCGTTTCGCTCCTTGTTTGCGACCTTGATGACGCGCTTCAGCGATGCGACTGCGTCGACCCCCTCTTGGACCTTGTTTGCCTTGTCAAGAAAGAGACGAAGTCGGTCGTCGCCGCTGATGGTGAGCCAGTCCATCAGCGTCAGCTCCTTCAGGTCCGGATCCGGTGACTTCAGTGACATGCACTTGAGTCCGCCAAGATTGACCCAGATTCGAGAGAGGTCGGACGGATTGATGTGCGCTTCAAGAGTCCAGCGCCTGCTTCTAGCAAGGGACCCTGAGCGCTGCAGCCAGTCGCTGCTGTAGACCAGCTGTCTGATGATTCGCTTGCCGCTGTACGTGGGGTCGTAGAGGTGTATGCCGTCGGGTTGAATGCAGGCCTGAAGGCGGGGCAAGCATCGAATTCGTAACGCCTGCAGATCTGTGGGCGCAGAGGTCGTGTACCCGTTCGCCACCATCCATTCAACGACCCCGCGCCTTGTTGGTTCAACCCCGTCTCGGCGCATCTCGATCGTTGGCAACGTGATGATTTCCTCGTTGTTGTGGTACAGGACATGCCTGATGAGTCTGGGCATGTACTCGAAGAAGTTCAATCGAGCCAGGCTTGCGCGACACGGCTCACCTCTTGCCGCTCTTTTACCCATCGTTGAGCCGGGCATAAGGTGATCGACATGCGTTTGGGTACTGGCGTGTCTTGACTCTAGGGGCGACTTGTTGATGGCATCGTAGGCCGCGCCGAAGCTGGCGCCGACTTCCATCTCTTCAAGAGCGCGCATGGCAAGTTGGCCTTTGCCTTCCCCGTTATCCATGACGAACTGGCGGAAAGTCATCGCATGCCATTCGCCCGGCTGGATCTTGATCCCGAATCTTTCGCAGTACGCCACCTTGTCTTCTGCTGCGTGAAGAATGGCCATCAATGCGGTGGTCTGGCTGGGACTTTCAAACCCAACATGGTGACCAAAGATGTAGTCGGTCGCTGCTCCCTGCACGTCGGTTCGCCAGGGCGATGAAAGCACCTTCAGTCGCGAGGCGCCCGAGACCAAGGTTTGGTCGCAACTGGTGCTGTCGAGGAAGGCCTCTCCGTTGACCGTCAGGTGGCGATCTTTCGCCTTTCCTTGTCGACGCAAGTAGTTGCGCCTTTCAGGCGTTTCACCCCTGCTGATCGCGATCGCGGAGAGTGCTTCGTTGCCATGTCTGCCCCAGTATTCAAACTGACTCACGTTGTATTTGAGCGCGTCGGGCCGCAGGGTGACGTTTGCGCCCGATCTGAACCGCCCCGGCTTTGAAGGAGGCTCCCTCGTTTGAGATGATGGAGCCAAGATGAGAAGTTCGAAGTATTCCCCCGAGGTTCGCGAGCGCGCGGTGCGCATGGTGCTGGAGCACCGAGATGAGCACCCGTCACAGTGGGCGGCCATCGAGTCCATCGCCGGCAAGATCGGTTGCACGGCGCAGACGCTGGACAATTGGATCAAGCAGCACGAGCGCGACCACGGCCTGCGCGGTGGGCCGACGACGGCGGAAGCGCAGCGCATCAAAGATCTCGAGCGCGAGGTGCGCGAACTGCGCAAGGCCAACGAGATTCTGAAGCTGGCCAGCGCGTTTTTCGCCCAGGCGGAGCTCGACCGCCGCATCAAGTCCTGAAGGCGTTCGTCGACCGGCATCGCCAAGAATTCGGGGTCGAGTCGATCTGCCGCGTGCTGCAGATCGCCCCGTCGGCGTACTGGCGGCACGCGGCCTGTCAACGCGACCCGGCGCTGCTGTGCCGACGCAGCTTGCGCGACGCTGAACTGGCGCCGCAGATTCGTCGCGTGTGGCAGGCGAACTTCGGGGTCTACGGTGCCGACAAGGTCTGGCACCAACTGCGTCGAGAAGGCATCGACATCGCGCGCTGCACCGTGGAGCGCTTGATGCGCCAGCACGGCCTGCAGGGAGTTCGCCGAGGCAAGCGACAGCGCACGACGGTGCCTGACCCGAAGGCGCCATGCCCGTTGGATCGTGTGAATCGGCAGTTCAAGGCCGACCATCCGAACCAGCTGTGGGTCACCGACTTCACCTACGTCTCGACGTGGCAAGGCTGGGTCTACGTGGCCTTCGTGATCGACGTGTTCAGCCGTCGGATCGTCGGTTGGCGCCAGAGCAGCTCGATGCACACGGAGTTCGTCCTCGACGCTCTGGAACAAGCGTTGTACGCCCGGCGGCCGACCGAGAAGGACGGGCTCATCTGTCATTCCGACAGGGGGTCGCAATACCTGTCGATTCGCTACAGCGAGCGCTTGGCCGAGGCTGGCATCGAACCCTCCGTCGGCAGCCGCGGTGACAGTTACGACAACGCGCTGGCCGAGACGATCAACGGGCTCTACAAGGCCGAGGTGATTCACCGCCGCGGGCCGTGGAAGACGAAGCAGGCGGTCGAGCTGGCGACGCTGGAATGGGTCGCCTGGTTCAACCACCATCGGCTGATGGCACCCCTGGGCTACAGGCCACCTGCCGAGTTCGAAGACCGATACCATTCCCAACGCGCTAGTCAGGCCGCGATCAACGTCTGACTCAAAGCAACTGGCCTCCGCAGAAGCCGGGGCGGTTCAATCCGTCCCAACGCACTGATTGGACAAACCATGTTTCCAGCGTCCTGTTGAACGCTGTTCTCACCGATACCCCCCGCACCTTGTACTTCTTCCAGCCCAGAGCGAAGTGCACGCGCGCGAATTCGTCGCAGTTCGCGCCTGGATCTCTGCCACGGGTGACTTCCCAGGCGTCGACTGGCCGTCCGGTCTTCACCTTGCTCAACTTCTGGGTGCCAGGGTTGCCGCAGCGGCTGTACCAAGGCAGTAGTCCATTGCGGTTGCCGAGTGCCAGGATGTAGGCGTTCAGGGCTCGCTGGATGCGCGCCCCTCCCCTCATGTTTAGTTCTCTAGCGCGTCTATCTGCCCAACCGGCAAACGCAGGATCCGTCACGATTTCATCAACCGTCCTACCGTGGACGAAGGGTCGGATCAGTCGGTAGGCCTCAGATCGCCGTTTGAGCCATGATCGGAGGTTGCGGCGGGAAAGGCGCGTCATGCCTGTGAGGGCATTGCTTCGGAGTTGATCTGAAGTCAGCAGCCAGTGGGATGGCATATCAAAATCCACGAGGATGTACTCGCCCTTTTGAATCCGCATCTCAAGGGCGGAGAGGTCGTGGGTCGTGGGTTTGGGTACATAGTTCTTTCGATGTCCGTGTTTGTCGTTGCCCGGAAACTTTGCGATGACCACGCAGTTGTTCCGAATGTCCAGATGCACGATCCGGCCGTAAAGACTCGGCTCACCATCGGGCCTTTGCACACACAACGCTCGGCCAATCGAGATCTCAGTCATGGTTCACCCCCCAATACCTTGACCTCAACCACTCGATGACTGACGTGCCGCCCCGTTTGATGGGCTTGCGCATCTGCACCCGCTGACTCAGATCGATGTCGATGAGGTGGAGCCATGCTCCCAGTCGGAAGAATGCGAATGACTCCTCTTGACCGACGCCAACCTTGCGGCCTGCAGCCAGCGCGGCATCCGCGAGAGGGCAAACATCCGCTAGCTCATTGAATGAGCCCAAAAAATCATGAAAGCGCGCGGTTTGCCGGTTCAGTCGCATAAAGGTCACGGCAGGACGCATGACGATGAGCTGCTGGATCAGCTCGGTGTTCAAGGAGGCGCCGTCCTCGTGGACATGGTGCGCGCCCACGGCGCTGCAGTAGAGGCGGTCTAGCTCGATGCGCTCCTGTGCTCGGGCACTTTTTTCGGTGACGTCCTTGGGTTTGCAGCTGATGCCGAGCAGGCGCCAGCGCGGGCCCTGCTGAAGCCTGAACATGAGGTCGATAGACGCGATGTATGGGACCGTCGTTCCTGCGTAGGTGCCGTGATCGATGCCAGCGTTTGACGCGATTTCCAGCAGGCCTGGAACGGAATCCTGTCGCTCAACCCACTCGCTATCCAGCCCGGCGTCAGGGTGTGGGTGCTCGAATGGCCAGAGTGGCAGGCACTCCCTCAACTCGGTTGCGCCCAGATAGCTGATCAGTAGCGCCGTGTGGAACTCCAGCTTGCTCAGGAAGTGGTGGTTGCGCGCTTGAATTCCCACGCTGTCAAAGACCTGGTGGCTGGTGGGCGAGCTGAAGTTCTTGCGGATACGGATCCACGGCTGGTATGAGTCGCCACGCCCTTGACCGTGACCCAGTCGGATGGCTCGGGCGACCTGGTTCAGCTTGCGGCGGGTGTAGGCGGTGGGTTCAGACGAGCTGCGTGACCGTGGTCCGTCCTCCTCATTCAGAAGGTGGAGATAGGGGACGCTGTAGCCCGCTTGGACAGCGATGCTGTTTGCGCTTAAGCGATCAGGGAAATTGGGAGGCATGACGCTGCCTTTCTGCGGTTTGCGCAGGGATGAAACTGGACGGCGCGCGCATGTCCACGTGGCATAGCGGAGGCACGCGCGGCGGAGGATGGCCTCGTCCTGAAGCGAATGGGCCTGTTTGGGTTTTGCGGGCGTGCGCGGTCGAGCATCAGCGCCTTGCGCTGTGCTGATTCGTGCTCATCGGGCCGCATGCACCACGGGTAACGGTGGCGTCAGCTCGGAGTCATCGATCTCTCCCCGTTCGCACGAGCGTGCGAATCCAGTGCCCGTCACCTGACGTTCACCATTGCTGGACGTGGGGAGTTGACGCGTCCATTGGACGCGTGTAGATTTCAGTTTCCACGCCGAAATCTGTGGGTTCTCCCCAGTACGAATGCGCCGCACGGGTTCTCCCTTGCGGCGTTTTTGTTTGTTGCGTCAGTTGATCATGTCGCTCTCTTTGCTATGACGGCGTGAACACCTGTGGCCTCTGGCTGCATCAGCACGGTTGCGTTGGCCGGTCGTCGTCTTTCTCGCGGGGGGCATCGGCACTGGCCCCTCTCGCATGGGCAAACTTCAGATCGTTTGCTGAGCAGATCACGCCGGGCTTCAGTCCCAGAAGAACGCAAATCGTGTGACTCTGGCCCCTCAGGCCCAAGGTGCGCCCCGACAGGATCCGGTACGTCAGCTGGGCAGACACACCTTGACGCCTCGCCCAGTCGCTCACCGAGATGCCCCGACGACGGAACTCCTCGCGCACTTCTTCAACAGTACAAACAGGTACTATGTTGTTCACCATGATGCGTCCTGTTCAAAAAAACGGCGAGAGTGTTCATAATTCTAAACATGATAGCGAGCCGGTTGCGCTGGTCAACCCTCCGAAGTTCGGGGCCCGCTTGCGTGAGGAGCGGCTGAGACTTGGGCTGACCCAGGCAGAGATGGCGGAGATCGGCGGTGTGAAGCGAACCAGCCAACACATCTATGAGTCCGACATCCGCGTCCCGGACCTGCACTACCTGACGAGGGTGCGCGATGCGGGCGCGGATCTGGGTTACCTGGTTCTTGGCGTGAGGCAGCCAGCGCAGGGAGACGATGTCATGACCATCAGTCGCTCGGCGCTCTCCAACATCTACCGGGTGGTGGATGAAGTGTGTGTAGACGTGGATGGCAGGCTGCTGCCTTTAGAGAGCCGCCTGCGCGTCTTCCAGCTGCTTTGTGCATCCATGAAGGGGCAAGACGCTGGCTCATCAAGCTTGGAGGCTCTGCGCAACGAGTTTGCTCGCTTTGCAGGAACATGACGTCACAGGTAGGCAGTAGTCGAACATGAAGAAGAGGATCCCCACTGCGGCAGCAGTGCTGGCTGCGGTCGATCGATTCTGGTCCGGGGTTTGGTGGCTTGCGTTACGCCAATGGTGGCAAGAGCGAAAGCTGGCCACAGCGCTGGAAGAGACCGGCGAACAATCGCTGATCACGCGTCGTGTCACCGAGCAGTACCGTGTGCTTGAGCGCAGTAAGCGTTTCTTGCGAGCTTCTCCACCGCTTGTCTTGGAAGCGCTCGAGGCTGGGCAGCGCGCCGGTATCCCGGTAGATGATCTGCAGATGCTTGCGCTGAACAGGGATCTTCGCGTTGTGGGCAACACCGTCAAAGTGCGCCGAAACTGGTGGGGCAAGCTGCTGACGCCCCTTGCTGCAGCAGTCGTGGTGTTGAACTGGGCGCGTCTCTCCGCGCTGGTCATGCTGGCTTCTGCGCCTGTGTGGGCCAAGCTCGCTTCACTGTTGGTGATCACCTTGTTGTTCTGGTGGTTCTGGCGAGGTTTTGCCCTTTACACGACTCGGGCCAACGCGGCCATCAAACGCTCTGGCGCGGCAGTGGAGGCCGTGGCGTCGAGCTTGGGTCGCGTACCAGCCAAGGTTCACGCTGCAGATTTCCAGCGCACGTGAACGGGCGATCGCTTTGCGGTCATCGCCCCCATTCCGATTGAAGATCGAAGAAAACTTTCATGCCCATCAAGAAGTCAGACCTGTATTCCAAACTCTGGGCCTCATGCGACGAACTGCGCGGCGGAATGGACGCCAGCCAGTACAAGGACTACGTGCTGGTCCTGCTGTTCATCAAGTACATCAGCGACAAGTACGCCGGCGAGCCGTTTGCGCCCATCCAGATCCCCGAAGGCGCGAGCTTTGCCGACATGGTGGCCCTCAAGGGCAAGCCTGACATTGGCGACCAGATCAACAAGAAGATCGTTCGCCCGCTGGAAGAAGCCAACCGCCTGCGCATCAAGGCCGACTTCAATGACGACGCACTCCTGGGCTCTGGCAAAGAGAAGGTCCAGAAGCTCGACAACCTGATCGGCATCTTCGAGTCCAAAGACCTGGACTTCTCGAAGCACCGCGCCGATGGCGACGACATCCTCGGCGATGCTTACGAATACCTGATGCGGCATTTCGCCACCGAAAGTGGCAAAAGCAAGGGGCAGTTCTACACCCCGGCAGAAGTCAGCCGCGTGATGGCCCAGGTGTTGGGCATTGCCAAGGCCAACACCAGCCCGGACACCACCGTGTACGACCCAACATGTGGCTCGGGTTCGCTGCTGCTGAAGGTGGCCGAGGCCGCGCCAACCAATGTGACGGTGTATGGGCAAGAGCGGGAAGAGGTCACCAGTGGCCTCGCCCGCATGAACATGATCCTGCACCACAACCCCGGTGCCGTGATCGAGCAAGGCAACACCCTGGCCGACCCCAAGTTCCTGGATGGCGACCAGCTCAAGACCTTCGACTACGTGGTGGCCAACCCACCGTTCTCAGACAAGCGCTGGAGCACCGGGCTCTCCCCCCAGGCAGATCCCTTCGGGCGCTTTGATGGATACGGCATCCCGCCGGACAAACAAGGCGACTACGCTTACCTGCTGCACATCATCCGCTCTCTCAAGAGCACAGGCCGGGGCGCGTGCATCCTGCCGCACGGCGTGCTGTTCCGAGGCAATGCCGAAGCCGAAATCCGCAAGAGCCTGGTGCGGCGTGGCTTGATCCAGGCGATCATCGGCCTGCCCGCCAACCTGTTCTACGGCACCGGCATTCCGGCCTGCATCATCGTCATCGACAAGGGCGGTGCGGCAGCACGCAAGGGCATCTTCATGATCGATGCCTCTCAAGGCTTCATGAAAGACGGCCCCAAGAACCGCCTGCGCGAGCGCGACATCCACCGCATCGTGGACACCTTCACCCAGCAGGACGACAGCTACCCGCGTTACGCCCGCATGGTGGGGCTGGATGAGATCGAGAAGAACGACTTCAACCTCAACCTGCCGCGCTACATCGACAGCAGCACGCCCGAAGACCAGCAGGACATTGACGCCCACCTGAACGGCGGCATTCCTGAGGCCGATGTGCAGGCGCCCGACACGTTGGGCCGCTATTGGGCCGTGTGCCCGCAATTGCAAGCAGCGCTGTTCAGGCATCGCCGCCCCGGCTATGTGGACCTGACGGTGGCGCCTTCGGCCATCAAGCCAACCATTCACCAGCACGCCGAGTTCCAGGCCTTCACCCAGGCCATGAACGGCCACTTCGAGGCCTGGCGTACACCCGTGGCCCAACGCCTGAAAGCGCTGGCGCCCGGCTTTCACCCCAAAGAACTGATCCATGAGCTGGCCGAAGGCCTGCTGGCGCACTACGCGCACCAACCCACAGCCAAAGCCCTGATCGACCCCTATGCCGTGTACCAGCACCTGATGGACTACTGGGCCGACACCATGCAGGACGACGCCTACCTGATTGCCGAAGATGGCTGGAAGGCCGAGCCTTACCGTGTGTTGGAAACCAAGAAGAACAAAGACGGCACACCCGGCAAGACAGTGGATAAAGGCTGGGCCTGTGACCTGGTGCCCAAGGCCCTGCTGGTGCAGTACCACTTTGTCGCCGAACAGGCTGAGCTGGACAAGCTGACGGCCGAGCTGGAAAGCACCCAGGTGGCCCAGAACGAACTGGAAGAAGAACACAGCGGAAATGACGCCGTGTTCAATGGCTTCGACAAGATCAACGACAAGGAAGTGAAGTCACGCATCAAGGAGATTGGGTCTGAGTCGGACGCGGCTGAAGAGCTGGCCGTGCTGAAGCGTTGGTTGAAATTGTCAGAGAAGGCGAGCGGCCTGAAAAAGAGCATCACGACGCTGGATGCAGAGTTGGATGCCAAGGCCTTGGCGCGTTATGCCACGCTGAATGCCGATGAAGTGAAGGCCCTGGTGGTAGACCATAAGTGGATGACTACGCTGAGCACGGCTGTGCATGGCGAGCTGGACCGGGTGAGCCAAGCTTTGACCGGTCGAGTGAAAGAGTTGGCCGAGCGCTATGGGCGGACCATGTCGGAGCTGCTGCAGCAGGTGGACGACCTGGAGGAGCGAGTGGCGGGGCATCTGGCGAAGATGGGGTTCACATGGAAGTGAGGCAGCCAAACGCGAAGTACCTTACGAATCCTGCATATCGCGAGAGTGAGATCGGGTCGATCCCCGGAGACTGGGCAGTCATCAAGCTAGCCTCCAGAGCCTCAATTCAGTCAGGCATTGCCAAGAACTCCAGCGCGATGTTCCGCGACCCGGTGTCGGTTCCCTACCTACGTGTAGCAAACGTTCAAGACGGCTACTTGGATCTTGACGAGGTCAGTTTGATCGACATCGAGCGCGCGGATCTGAGTCGCTACGCAGTGCTACCCGGTGACGTTCTCATGAATGAGGGCGGCGATCTAGACAAACTTGGGCGTGGTGCTTTGTGGCGCGGGCAGATCAACCCATGCGTTCACCAAAACCATGTCTTTGTCGTGAGGTGCAAAAAAGGACTGGTGCCCGAGTACCTGAATGCTTGGACATCGACTACGCAAGCTCGTCGGTACTTCATGTTGGCTGGTCGACAAACCACCAATTTGGCATCAATCAATAAGACCTCACTGGGTGAGCTGACCGTTGCCGTTCCGCCTACAGAGCAGGAACAGCGGGAAATCGCAAAGGCTATAGACAACGCCGATGCCCTGATCGACTCGCTGGAGCAACTGCTGACCAAGAGGCGCCAGATCAAGCAAGGCGCCATGCAGGAACTGCTCACTGGCAATCGGCGATTGCCGGGCTTCGCTGGCGATTGGACTTGCGCCCCACTGGGAGAGATAGCAAGAATCAAAACAGGATCGATGAACAACCAAGACAAGGTCGAGGATGGCGAATTCCCGTTCTTTGTCAGATCGCAAAGTGTTGAGAGGATTGACACCTACACGCATGACTGTGAGGCAATTCTGATTCCGGGCGAAGGTGGAATCGGCAGCATCTTTCACTACTTCCATGGCCGATTTGCCCTGCATCAGCGCGTCTATGGCATCACTGACTTTAGTGAAAGTGTCCTAGGCCGCTTCGTGTATTTCTTCATGCGCGTCTTCTTCGGCCCCCACGCGATGGAGAACTCGGTCAAAGCAACTGTTGATTCCTTGCGGCTGCCGACGTTCATGACCTTCGAGGTTCGACTCCCGCCTACCGTAGCTGAGCAAACAGCAATCGTCGAGGTACTTTCCGACCTTGAAGTGAATATCGTAGCTCTCGAGGAGCGCCTCACCAAAGCCCGCGCCCTCAAACAAGCCATGGCCCAAGCCCTACTGACGGGCCGCATCCGCCTCGTGGAGCCCTCCGCATGAGCCAGCCCTCCAAGCGCTACTACCGCGTCATGCTGGGCCGTCAGAGCGCCCACGCCGCCGAGTGCCGTGCAGGCGGTTTCATCGGTGCCGATTTCGACATCCATGAGGACCTCACCGGCAAGTTGCCCGATGAATGGCGGCAGTTCAACGCTGCCTTCATCCCCGTGTTCCTGACCGGCCACCCCGACAAAAGCAAGATCGCCGCAGGCCTGGCTTGCGGTGCGCTGTGGACAGTGGCCAAAGGCATCGAAGTGGGCGACATCGTGCTGTGCCCGGATGGCACGGGAAGCTACTTCGTTGGCGAAGTGCAAGACGGCTACACCTACGCACCTGGCCAGGTGCTGCCCCATCGCCGCAGCGTGAACTGGCTGCCCCTGACCATCGCCCGCGCGGCCATGAGCGAGGCCTTGCGCAACTCCACAGGCTCCATCGGCACGGTCAGCAACATCACCGACCACCACCCGGAAATCGAGCAGTTCCTCTCCACCCTGCCGGGTCAGGCCGCACCCAACATCGTGGCCACCGACCCCGTGGTGGAAGACCCGGTGGCCTTCGCAATGGAGAAGCACCTGGAAGACTTCCTGGTGAAGAACTGGGCGCAGACCGAGCTGGCGCAGCATTTCAAGATCTATGAGGAAGACGGCGAACTGGTGGGCCAGCAATACGCCACCGACGCCGGCCCTATCGACATCCTGGCTGTGAGCAAAGACGGCCAGCGCCTGCTGGTGGTCGAACTCAAGCGCGGCCGCGCGTCGGACGTGGTGGTGGGACAGATCCTGCGCTACATGGGCTTCGTGAAGGAGCAGATCGCCGAACCGCATCAAACGGTCGAGGGCGCCATCATTGCGCTGGACGATGACAAGAAACTGCGCTGGGCCCTGCTGGCGGTGCCGCAGATCAGCTTCTACCGCTACGAAGTGAAGTTCAAGCTCATTCCCGTTGAGACGGGGCACTGACAGTTTTCTCAAAGGCAGTGAAGGATGCCGCACATGGCTGCGAAGTTCGAGTTGTTGACCAATGAGGCCATCTGGCAAAACATCCAGCAGGCCCTGAAGGCCGGAAAGCCTGCCCGCATTGCGGTGCCGTACATTGGCTTGGGGTGAGTCGGTGGATCAAGCCCGCACCCGGCAGCTGGGTGCTCACACGGTGTGATCTGAAATCTGCCAGGGCGGGCCAGGTCTCTGGCAAAGACCTCCTGGCGTGGCACAAGCGAGGCGTTCGGATCTTCACCCTGCAGTCCTTGCACGCCAAGGTATTTGCCTTTTCGGGCGCTGCGCTCATCGGCTCCAGCAACGCCTCCGAGACCAGTCGCGACCGCCTGCTGGAAGCGGGCGTGTGGTCCACAGACAAAGCGATGGCTGCAGCCGCCTGGCAGTTTGTGGAGACGCACTGCCTCGAAGAGGTTGACGAACATTTCCTTGCTGAGCTGGCTGAAGCCTACCGCCCGCCCACTACCTACCCTCTGCAAGGTGAGCCTCGGCCAGGTCAGGCGGCGGCCGATAAGCCCAAAACCAGTGAGCGGGAACAGGACGAGGCACCGCTGCACTTGTTGAGGCTTTACACGGCCACCTATTCGGCCGCCCAGGAAAGTGCATCTGAGAAGGCCGAAGCCCAAGGGCGTGCCCGGGTGAACGCGTCGGTTCGGGCAGAAATCAATACTTTCGTTTGGCCCGGCGCGCGATGCCGATTCCAGGTGGGAGATCTGGTCCTTGCCCGCTCGACCGACAGGAAAGCCGCAGAAGAAACCGTGGAGCCATGGGCTCGGGTAGTGGCCACACGCAAGGTGCGAGGCAAAGACGAACACGTGATCGCCACGGCGACCATCAAGAGCTGGGATGAAATGCCGCTGGACGAATTTCGAGCCGCCATGGATGGACTACTGGACAACTTTCTGGGTGAGGGGGGGGGGCGCTCCCGCATGGCAAATGCCGAAGAACGGCGCGCCATCCTCGCTGTCTGGCGTCACAGAAAGGCTCGGTTGATCTGATACCTCGCACGCTTGCGACAATAGACGTAAGAAGACATACATCCCCGGGAGTGCAGTGTGAGTGACAGCATCAACAAGCCAGAGCGCGACACCCAAGACCGGGTGATCCGTCTGTTCACGGACACGCTGAAGTACCAACACCTGGGTGATTGGTCCGAACGTGCAGGCAACCACTGCATTGAGGAGGGGTTGCTGAGCGCCTTCTTGGCCCGCAGCGGCTACAGCCCCGCGCACATCAGCGCGGCGCTGCACAAGCTCAGGTCTGAAGCCTCGCTGCACGGGCGCACCCTGTATGCTGCCAACCAGGCGGTTTATGAATTGCTGCGCTACGGCGTATCGGTGCGTGTCGAGGCGGGCCAGGCCACCGAAACCGTGCACCTGATGAACTGGGCTGAGCCCACCAAGAACGACTTCGCTATCGCCGAAGAGGTCACCCTCAAAGGTGGCCACGAGCGCCGACCGGACATCGTGCTGTACGTCAACGGCATTGCCGTGGGCGTGCTGGAGCTGAAGAACAGCCGTGTCGGTTTGGGTGAAGGCATCCGCCAGTGCCTGTCGAACCAGCAGCCGGAGTTCAACGACTGGTTCTTCAGCACGGTGCAACTGGTGCTTGCGGGCAATGATTCGGAAGGCCTTCGCTACGGCACCATCGAGACGCAGGAAAAGTACTTCCTCACCTGGAAGGAAGACGAGTCCGATAACACCGGCTACAAGCTCGACAAGTACCTGACCAAGTTGTGCAGCAAGCACCGCCTGCTGGAGCTGATCCACGACTTCGTGCTGTTTGACGGCGGCGTGAAGAAGCTGCCCCGCGTGCACCAGTACTTCGGCATCAAAGCTGCGCAGAAGCATGTTGACCAGAAACGCGGCGGCATCATCTGGCACACCCAGGGTGCGGGAAAAAGCATCCTGATGGTGCTACTGGCCCGCTGGATTCTGGAGAACAAGCCCGCCGCCCGCGTAGCCATCATCACTGACCGCGACGAGCTGGATCGCCAGATCGAGCGCGTGTTCAAAGACGCGGGCGAAACCATCCACCGAAGCCAGAGTGGCCACGACCTGATGGCGCAACTGGCGCAGCCCAACCCGCGCCTGCTGTGCTCACTGGTGCACAAGTTCGGCCGCCGCGATGTGGATGATTTCGAAGCCTTCCTTCGAGACCTGGCTGCCCAGCCGAGCCCCACCCAAGGCGAGATCTACGTGTTCGTGGACGAATGCCACCGCACCCAGGGCGGCAAGCTGCATAGGCTGATGAAGGCCATGATGCCCAATGCCGTATTCATCGGCTTCACGGGCACGCCGCTGCTGAAACAAGACGCGCAGACCAGCCTGGAGGTGTTTGGTGGCTACATCCACACCTACAAGTTCGCCGAGGCTGTGGCAGATGGCGTGGTGCTGGATCTGGTTTACGAGGCCCGGGACATAGATCAGAAGCTGGGTAACACTGAGCAGATTGACCAGTGGTTCGAGGCCAAGACCAAGGGCTTGAACGACTGGCAGAAGGACGAGCTGAAGAAGCAATGGGGCACGATGCAGAACGTGCTCAGCTCGCGCGCGCGCATGGACCGCGTGGTGGCCGACATCGTGTTCGATTTCGCCGTCAAGCCTCGGCTTTCGAGCGAGCGGGGCAACGCCATCCTCGTGGCCTCCAGCATCTATGAGGCCTGCAAGTACTTCGTGCTGTTCGGCAAGACGGTGTTCAAAGGTCGGTGCGCCATCGTCACCTCGTACAACCCGCAGGCCGCTGACATCAGCAAGGAAGAGACTGGCGCCAACACCGAGAGTGACAAGCAGTTCATTTACAACACGTACACCGAGCTGCTGAAAGACGTGACGTCCAGCCCGGGCATGAACAAGACCGAAGCCTACGAGCAGCACGTGAAGGAACGCTTCATCAAGACGCCCGCGCAGATGAAGCTGTTGATCGTGGTGGACAAGCTGCTGACGGGCTTCGATGCACCGCCGTGCACCTACCTGTACATCGACAAGTCGATGCAGGACCATGGTCTGTTCCAGGCCATTTGCCGCACCAACCGCCTGGACGGTGAAGACAAGGACTTCGGCTACATCGTTGACTACAAGGACTTGTTCAAGAAGGTCGAAAAGGCCATTGCCGTGTACACCGCCGAGCTGGACCACAGCGCCGGCGGCTCTGACCCGGAAATCATGGTGAAAGACCGGCTGGAAGCTGGCCGCACCCGTCTGGATGACGCGGTCGAAGCGCTGGCCCTGCTGTGTGAGCCAGTAGCCCCCCCCAAGGGTGACCTGGAGCACATCCACTACTTCTGCGGCAACACCGAGATTGCTGATGATCTGAAGGCCCGTGAACCTCACCGTGTGGCGCTGTACAAGGCCGTGGTGGCCCTGGTGCGGGCCTTTGCGGGCATTGCCGATGAACTGGAGGCCGCAGGCTACACGCCAGAGCAGATCGAAAACCTGAAGGCCTTGCAGAAGCACTACCTGAACCTGCGAGAGATCATCCGCAAGGCATCGGGCGAAACGCTGGACCTGAAGCCCTATGAGGCGGACATGCGCCACCTCATCGACACCTATATCGAGGCCCAGGCGCCTCGAAAGATTTCGCCCTTCGATGGCATTGGCTTGCTCGACCTGATCGTGAAGACCGGCATTGCAGACGCGATTGCCGAGCGCCTGAGCGACATGAAGGGCAACCAGGAATCCATCGCCGAGACCATTGAGAACAACATTCGCAGCAAGATCCTGAAGGAACAGCTGACCGACCCGGCCTACTTCGCCAAGATGTCGGCCCTGCTGGACGAGATCATCCGCCTGCGCAAGGAAAGGGCCGTCGAGTACGAGGACTACCTGGCGCGTATCGCCGAGGTGGCCAAGAAGGTGAGCGCAGGCAAGGCCGACGACACGCCTCAGCAAGTGAAGACGGCGGGACAGCTAGCCTTGTACAACAACCTGAAGGACCATGTCGTCTCGGGCGAGGTTCAGCAGCCCGCGGTGCAGTACGGAGATGCCAACACGGCGTTGAACACGGCGATGCTGCTGGATGCGGCCATCAAGGCCAAGCGCCCTGACGGGTGGCGCGGTGTCGTGGCGAGAGAGCAGATGGTCAAGCAGGCGATGTTTGATGTGCTCAAGGACATCAAGGAAGTGAACCGGCTTTTTCCCATCGTGTTCGCGCAGAAGGAGTACTGATGCATGACGTGCTCGACCTGGGCGAGTTGCGCGCGGAGGTGACACGCAAGGCGATCAAGCATGTTCACTTGAGCGTGCTTCCTCCCGCGGGTAAGGTGCGAGTGGCCGCGCCCCAAGGAATGTCGCTGGATACCATTCGGCTGTTTGTCGTGTCGAAGCTGCCATGGATTCGCGCGCAACAACGCAAACTGCAGGCGCAGGAGCGGGAGACACCCCGCGAGTTCCTGAACAAGGAAAGTCATTACCTGTGGGGCAAGCGATATCTGCTGGAGATCAGTCATGCTGATGCAGCGCCTGCTGTGAGTGTCTCGCCTCGCAAGCTCACGCTTCAGATTCGACCTGGTGCAGGTCAGGCTCGCTGCGAAGAAGTGCTTGATGCGTGGTATCGGCAGCAGGTCAGGGACGCGGTGCCCGTACTACTTGCCAAGTGGGAGCCCTTGTTGCAAGTGAAGGCGCAGCGCGTGTTTGTGCAGCGCATGAAAACCAAGTGGGGTAGTTGCACGCCAGACGCGGGCTACATTCGGTTGAACACGGACTTGGCCAAGAAGCCGGTGGAGTGCCTTGAGTACATCGTGGTTCACGAACTGATGCACTTGATTGAGCCGACGCATAACGATCGATTCGTTGCGCTAATGGATCGATTCATGCCGGACTGGCAGCAGTTGAGGAAACAGCTGAACAGGCTTCCGGTGAGGCACGAGGACTGGGGCTACTGAAGCTACAGGCGCCCCTGGGAATCCGGGGCTCCTGCATGTTCGCAGTCCCAGCGTTCAGCCACGCCTTCTTTGTGATGCCCAAGCAGGAATCTCTTGAACGCCGTGAGGAGAATCAGCCCCGATTCAAGGTGATGCTGACTCATCGCCGCAATCGGGTCATACAGGAATTTTCCCGCGAGATCGTATGCCAAGAAGGCATCCGCCCAGTGGTGGCCGAGCCAGTAGCCTATGTCCATGTTGAAGGCGGCGATGTCCCCGCCATAAAGCGCGTGAGGCAGTGCCCACAGCTTTCTTCGATTGCCTATGCTGATCTCTGGAATGGGGGTGTGCAAGGCATCAACATAAAGCTTGCAGTAAGCGGCATAGCCTTCGCTGATAGGGGCGGCTTTACCGCTCGATGTTGCCGTTCCGTGGCAGTAAGGGCAAGGTTGCCCTGGCAAGAAAGGCGGGGGGGAGAAGAATGACTTTCCGCAATCTGGCTCGGCGCACCGGTCGTGCAGGAGTGTGTGGTGCTTCGTGCAGATGGCGACACCCTCGATCTGATGTTCACGCCGCCAGTGTCCGCAGCCAAAGTTCGTGATGTCATCTTGGACACATTGCGGGCACAGCTTCCGCAACATAGACCTCTGAATGAAGTCTTCTCGTAAGCTGAGATAACAGCAAGGATTTTGCCGCGCCAGAGCTTGGTATGCCGGGGCCAAGAGGCTGAGTCTCACCGGAGCCAGTGTGTGATGCAGGAGTAGTTCTTCCTCCGTGAGCGTGTTCCCGAAGACCTCTTGGGTCAGGATGCGCGGCATGCGCCAGTGCCATGTAGCCCTGGACTTCTCTCCCGACGCTGTACGTTGACTGGACACCGAATGTCCAGCCTGCGCAAAGGCGATCTGCAACGACGCGATGGTCGCGCCCCTCGGAAAGGTGGGAATCATGAGTGCTGACAGGGGCTTTTCAGACTATGTTTTGCGGCAGAAGCCGCCACGGACGGCGGACGGCAGCGTTTTTTTAAAACTTCGCAGCCCCCTGGGGTGACAAATAGTCATGCCCGACACTGGGAGGCGTCTTCAAGACTTTGTTATGCACTCCCTAGGGAGCTGATAACAAAGTATCGAACTTCGTCGTGACGGCCAAGTGCAGCGTGCTGGCAATTATCGAGCTCGTTCAATGCCAATTGTGAAGGCGTATGCGCGGCGCCCGCGGATGACTGTTTTGCGCGGGCTGTACTCCTCCGCAGCCGCTTGGGCGGTCGGCGTCAATGACTGTGAAAGGCTGGTTGCTGCCGTTCACGTTGGGCACCGCGTCTGGCAGCTCCCGACCCATTGCGGCCTTTCGCTACGCAAATCTCGTGGCCGCAAAGCGGACAGTAGTGCAACCCGATTCAGGTTCCTGCGCAACTGGCCCGCCCAATCTGTCGAGTTAAGGCCAGGGGGATCAACTGATCTCGACTTCAACCAAGTAGGCAGGCACGAACTTGTCTTCCTGCTGCAAGCCCGAAGTCATCTTAGACACGGGAATGTCGGTAATGTAGGTTTCGCGCACACGAGTTAACCTTGCGCCGCTCGCGAAAACAACTTCCTTCTCGTTGCCATGATCGCCTTCTTGGCTGTAGACGTACGCCTTAGTCTCAGGCTGCGTCACACGAACCACCATAAGGTCAACCCGGCCAGCGTCGAAGGCTTTCCCCCTCCATTCAGCATTCCTCAAGGCCACCTGGGGACAGAAGGATGTGGAGAAGGGACGAGAAGTGGTGAGCGTCGGGCTGTCGCCGGCCCAATGGCCGCCGTGGAACAACAACTGGCCCTCTGCGACCTCTACACCATGAGCTTTGATGGCCTCATCCGCAGATGCTAAACCGTCTTCCGAGAACTCACTTTGGTACGAACCAAGCGCCTCGGGCACATTCGGCGGCATCAAGTCGCGTAGGTCGCGATACTCGGCGCTCGTGTTGAGTGCAGCGTCGATATGGAACTCTAGGCCATTGTCAGCACGCACGCGGAGCATGCGGGTGGCTGCTTCAGTGTGCGTCGAAACCACTTCGATAAGCTTGTCCTTCACCTCAAGGGCGTCAATGATGGACATGCCATGGTTTTTGTGGAGATCCAATGCCTCCTCGCTGGTTGTCTTGCGTCTGGTCCAAAATTCGTACGGCGTGGCGAACACGTTCACGACGGCTGCATTCTTTCCCATTTCTCTTATCTACCCCCTCTTGGATTGGATGAAATTTTGACGTGCATTCATGTGCAGCCTGTTCCCTCCCACTAACGCAGATGCGTGAGCGCCTGGGGCAGAGCAACTCATGCTTTCAATAGTATGTGACGCTGGCGAGGCTCTCCGCCAAAGTCTGAAATAGACGCAGAGCGGGCGAAGTAATCCGTCGGAAAGCGGCCACTCAACATTGACCGTTTCTGGCCGGCAGCGGTCATAAGGCTTGTTGAGGCGACTGGCAGCAACCTCTGCAGTACGGTCGCTCACCGAGCGCAGCCAACTCAACGTTGACTATTGCAGTCGAGCATAAGTACTTCAATGCCCAACTCCGCTGTTGCGGACCCTACGTCAACAGCAGAGCGGGGCTCAACTCCGCGCCACTCAGGAGCCGCGCGGCTTGCGGCAAATGTGTCAGCCCAAGTCGGGCGCCGGCTCTGCCAGCAACGCCTTCAGATGGACATCGATCTGGCCGATCGCATCCGCGTCTGTGCCGAACAGCGCGAGGTGCCCATCCAGGCTGTCGATCGGCCTGAACGCGCTGTTGGGAATCAACTGCTGCTCGGCCTGGCAGTCGGACGGAGGGAAGAACATGTCGGTCGCGATGGGCATGACATAGGTTCTTGCGCGGATGCGCCCCAGCGCCGCAGCCTTGTCCCCGTCGGTGTGCCGGCTGATGTCGCCGCGCTGCCACTTCCACGCCATGCACAACAGGTTATTGGGGTCCATCGGGCCGAAGTAGCCGGTCATGAAGCCGTCCACGAAGGCCTGCACGGACTCGAAGCCCAGCACCCGATGGCGTCCACATCGAAAGAACTCGGTGCTCCAACCCATCACGGTCCAGAGCTTGGCGTGGCGCTTGAGGCCGGCTGCGACATCGGCCGGCGATTGATAGCGGCCTTCCTGGAAGCCCGGGTCGGTGGTGATGGCCTCGACCAGTGTTTCTGCGAAGAGAAAGTCGTGCTCGGTGTTGCAGGCCGTGCCGGCGATGGGGGCGGCGCGTTCCACCATGTCGGGGTAGCGCACGGCCCATTCGTAGGTCTGCTGGGCGCCCATGGAGCCGCCGACAACCAGCGCCAGGCGCCGTATGCCGAAGTGCTCCGTCAACAGGCGGTGCTGAGCACGCACATCGTCGCCGATGCGCACCTTCGGAAAGTTCGGCCCGCCCTGGTCACCGGTGGTGTTGTGCGGTGAGACAGACAGGCCGTTGCCAATCTGGTTGACCACGACGATGAAGTACTTGGTCGGATCCAGGGCGCGCCCGGGCCCGATGTAGACCTGCTCCATGATCTTGCTGGTGCCCGAGTACCACGTGGGGACCAGGATGGCGTTGTCCTTGGCCGCGTTGAGCTGGCCATGGGTGGCCACGGCCAGCTCGCAGTGCGGCAGCACGCCGCCCTCTTCGAGTTCCAGTCGCCCGATGTCGATCAGCTGAAAGGGGCCGTGGTTTTCTTGTGTGTAGTAGGTGTTCATGCTTGTCTCCGTGTGCGGGGGCGCTTCAGCGAATGTCGAAGCCGGGATAGCCGGTGCGTGCCAGTTCATCGCACTTCGCGTGGTAGGTGCCTGCCCCACCGATGTACGACACCAGGCGACGTGGCTTGCCCTCGACGTTCGAGCCCATGTACCAGGAGTCGGTCTTGACCACCAGCGTCTTGGCTGCGGTCTCATCGTGGTGCTGCACCCAGGCGTCCTCGAATTCCTGGGTCGCTTCGACCACGGTCTTGCCTTGCCTGCGCACGTGGGCAATGAAGTCGCTGATCCAGTCCACCTGCTGCTGCAGGCAGGTGGGCATGTTGCACAGCGCGGCAGAGGGGGCGAGCGGCGCGCCCGTGGTGAACAGGTTGGGATAGCCATGCACTTGAAGGCCCATGGCGGTGCGGATTTCCTGTGACCACTGCTCCTTCAGCGATCGGCCACCGCGGCCACGGATGTCGATGCGGCTGAGCGCACCGGAGCCCGCGTCAAAGCCCACGGCCAGCACGATGATGTCAACCTCGTGCACCTTGCCGTCGGCCGTCTGGATGCCTTCGGGCACGATGCGTTCGATCGGGGTCTCTCGGCAGTCCACCGCCTCGACGTTGGGCTGGAGGTACACCTCCAGGTACTTGTTTTCCAGCGGCACGCGGTGGGTGCCGAACCCGTAGTCCGTCGGGATCAGCAGCTTGCACAGATCCGGGCGGTGCTGGAGGCGTGCGCGCAACTTGGCGCGAACGAATTCCGACACTTCTTCGCTCACCTGTTCGTCGAAGAACATCTCGGAGAAGGACGCCAGCCACAGCGCCAGAGAGCCGTCGTTCCAGAACTTCTCCAGTATGGCCGTGCGCTCTTCAGGGGTCTTGTCGGCCCACGGACCGGCTTCGAAGTCGTAGTCGAAACCGGCAAAGGTTTCGCGCACCCGCTTCTTGAGCTGGTGGAACTGTGCGCCCCACTTGGCCCAGTCTTCAGCGCTGTACTTGGGGTTCTTCATCGGGAGCACGTACTGCGGCGTGCGCACGAAGACCTTCATCGACCCCACCTCGGGTGCGATGGTCTGGATGACCTGGATGCCCGTCGCGCCCGTGCCCACCACCGCCACACGCTTGCCCTTGAAGTCCACAGGCGTCTTGGGCCACAGGCCCGTGTGGTAGATCTCGCCCTTGAAGTCGGCCTGTCCCTGAAAGCGGTTCGTCAGGGGCGCGGACAACATGCCGCAACAGGCGATCAGGAACTGTGCCTCGACCTTCTCGCCCTGGTCGGTAGTGATGTGCCAGCGGTGGCTTGCTTCATCGTAGTGGGCCGAAGCAATACGGGTGTTGAACTGGATGTCCTTCTTCAAGTCGAGCTTGTCGGCGACATGGTTGAGCCAGCGCTCCGTTTCCGGTTGTGCCGGAAACCGCTCCGACGGTTGCCACGACTTGTACAGCTCCTCCGAGAACCAGTACTGGTAGATCTCGGCCTGGGAGTCGAAGCGCGCGCCGGGGTAGCGGTTCCAGTACCACGTGCCCCCCACGCCGGAGGCGGTGTCATACGCCCGCACCGACAGGCCCATTTCGCGAAGGCGGTGCAGTTGATACAGGCCGGCCACGCCGGCTCCGATGACGACCGCGTCGTAGCTTGCAACGGCGGATTCCGACTGGCCTTGTCCGGCCTTTTCCGAAGTGAGGGTGCCCATCTTGTCTCCTGTGACGTTCATGTGGACCGGCATGGCTGGCCGGCGAATTCGGTATCGCTGCCTCAGGAGAGGTCGTGCGCTACCGTGAACGAATCTTGGAGACGCCCGCTGTGCGGGTCTTGTCGATTTCGGGCGATTTCTTGTACCGGACGGTGATCCGGCTAGTCGCACTTCTTCAGTCGTGCCGGGGTGACGCCCAGCCGGGTACGGAAGACGCGCGTCATGTGCGCCTGATCCGCAAACCCGCAAGCAAACGCCACTTCCTTGATGGCCATCTGCCCTTGAGACAGAAGGCGACGGGCGCGTTCGACCCGTCGGTCCATCACATACGCATGGGCCGAGCGCCCGGTGGTCGACTTGAAGTGTTTGGTGAAGGTCCACACACCGAGCTCTGCCACCTTGGCCAATTGCTCGATGGTGATGCTCCCCTGCAGGTGCGCTTCGATGTACTCATCGATTCGGCGCAAACGGCCGGGCGAGAGCGCGCCCGACACGAGGCCGTCCTTGTACGTCACAGCAGCATGGCAACGCAGCAGGTGCACGGTGAGCTGCATGGCCAGCGCCTCTGCGTACAGCGCGCCACCCAATCCCTGCTGTTGGGCCTCGAGCGTGATTGCATCGGCGATGCTCGTGACGATCGGGTCCTGTGCGCTCAGCAGGTCACGGAGGCGTACCGCTGCGACCGGCCGATCCATGACGTCTGACGCCACCCGGCACATGAGCGCTTCTGACAGATAGGTGTGAGACACGTCGATGCACTGCGTCCAGTGCCAATGTGACGGCTCGCAGTGTGTCAACAGCGAGAAGACGCCCGGTTCACAGGCGGCCTTGCTCCACTTGCCGTCGAGGCAGCGCTCCATGGGCGTCTGACCCGACCGGTAGCGAACGATCATGACGTGGTCGATCGGAGGGATGGGCACGTCGAGGCCGGTGTACCGGTAGGAACGGTGCGAAACGTCCTTCCACCCGAGTCCGTCGCTCGCAGACAGGATGCGGCCGGGCACCCATTTGGGCAGGTCGGGAGGCGAGATCAGGACCGGCATCTGGATATGGTTCAAGAATGCGGCGTGCAAACATACCAGTGGAATCCTCAATAGGGTTAGCCACTAGCGCGGTGGGCTTTACGCCCCGGCGCACGTCCCTGCAAACCCGCAGCGGCCCGTCCCCCGATTTCTGTTAGAACGGGATGGTTGAGCACGCGGATGTAGCGCACGACTCGCCCTGACGATCGCCACGCGTCCCGGCGGGGTTCCATCGATCGACATGGTTCCAGATGCCGGCTCTCCCCTTCATTGCAGGTCTCTCGTCCGGCGCTTCGTGGCTTCGGCTTGGCGCCGTCCTGCTCGTGCTGGTTACCGGACTTGCATGGGGGCAGCCGGTGGCCACGTTCCCGGTGGGGGCTTCGTCAACCCGGTCCGCGCCGGCGGTGCTCATTCTTTCCGGCCTGCAGTACGGGTTGCCGGTTCCGGAGGCGCTGATTCGCGGCGCCGTGGCGGTGCTGCGTGAGCGGGGCGTCAGGCAGACCGACATCTACATCGAGCACATGGACCTGGGCCGCTTCAGCACCCCGGATCCGTCGCCGGCGGTGGCCGCGCTGCTGCAGCAGAAGTACGCGGGCAAGCACATCGGGCTGATCGTCGCGCAGAACCAGGCCGCACTGGACTTTCTGGCTGACGCCGGTTACGGGTTGCTGCCCCCCGGTTTGCCTGTGCTGGTCACGTTTGTGGGGGCGCCGCCCGCGCGGTGGCGTGGGGCGCCGCATCGGATCGTGCAGGTGAGCGACCAGTATGACGTGGCCGGCACGGTGCGCCTGGGCCTCACGCTGTTTCCGCGCACACGTCGGGTGGTCGTGGTGGCGGGCGTGGGGCGCCCCCAGGCCGCCCTGCCCACCGAGGTGGCGCAGGCGGTGGCGGCACAGGGCCATCGCGCCGAGGTCGAGGACACCGCGTCACTCGCCCATGAGGCCATGCTGGAGCGGGTGGCCACGCTGCCACCCGACACCCTGGTCGTGCTGGCGGCCTACTTTCAGGATCGGACCGGACGTTCCTTCGTGCCGGTGGCGGTGGCCGCAGAGGTCGCCAGGCGGAGCAACGCGCCGGTGCTCGCGCTGTACGACGCCCACATTGCCACCGGCCTGGTCGGCGGGTCGGTGCGGGTCACGGAGGCCGTGGGGCGGCGGGTGGGGGAAATCGGGGCAGACCTGCTGCGTGGTGCGCCGCCACCCGAGCCTGGGGCGCCGCTGTTGTCCGTGCTGCCCCGGCCGGTGTTCGACTGGGCCCAGGTGCAGCGCTGGCGAGGCGATCCCGCCCGCCTGCCGCCGGACACGGTGTTCCTGAACCGTCCGCACACGTTGTGGAGCGAATACCGACCCTTCGTCATGGCGTCCACAGCGACCATCGTGCTGTTGACCACGCTGCTGCTCGCGCTGGTCTACCAGAACCAGCGCCGCAAGCGGGCCGAGCACGCGCTGCGACGACATCAGCAGCAGTTGGAGACCCTGGTCGAGCAGCGCACCGCCCAGCTGGCCCAGGCCACGCGCACGGCCGAGAACGCGAGCCAGGCGAAGAGCACCTTTCTCGCCAACATGAGCCACGAGATCCGCACGCCCATGAACGCCATCATGGGCATGTCCTACCTGCTGCTCAGGACGGACATCGGTGCGCATCAGCGCGCCTACGTGCAGAAGATCCAGACGGCCAGCCAGCATCTGCTGGGGCTGCTCAACGACATCCTCGACTACTCGAAGATCGAGGCTGGCAAGCTGACGGTCGAGGACATCGAGTTCAGCTTCCAGCAGCTGCTGGACGACGTCACCGCGCTGATCGCCGACAAGGCGTCTGACAAGGGGTTGGCACTCGTCACGCACATCGACCCCCGCATTCCCGAATCGCTGGTGGGCGACCCATTGAGGCTGGGTCAGATGCTGGTGAACTATGCGAACAATGCGGTGAAGTTCACCGTCAGCGGCGAGATCGAGATCCGGGCGCAGATGCACGAAGAAACCGACCGCGAGGTGCTGTTGCACTTCTCCGTCCGGGACACGGGCATCGGGCTGACGCCGGCGCAATCGGCCGGGCTGTTCGAGCGCTTTCAGCAGGCCGACAGTTCCACCACGCGGCAGTACGGAGGAACCGGCCTGGGCCTCGCCATCACCCGGCAACTGGCCAGCCGCATGGGCGGCGAGGTGGGGGTCGACAGCACGCCGGGTGTGGGCAGCACGTTCTGGTTCACCGTCCGGCTGGGCAAGGGCGAGCAGGCGAGCCCGATGCCGCAGGCGCCGGGGGCCGCCATGGAGGGCGAGGCGGCGCCGCCCTCTCTGGTTGGCGCGTCGGTCTTGCTGGTGGAGGACAACGAGCTCAACCAGGAAGTCGCCCGAGCCTTGCTGGAGGGCGCGGGCCTGACGGTCGACCTGGCCAGCGACGGGCAGCAGGCCGTGGAGAAGGTGCAGGCCCGCGACTACGACCTGGTCCTGATGGACATGCAGATGCCCGGCATGGACGGGCTGGAGGCGACCCGCCGCATCCGCGCGAGCGATCAGCGGGCCGATCTGCCGATCATTGCGATGACGGCCAATGCCTTGGACACCGACCGCAAAGCGTGCCTGCAGGCCGGCATGAACGACCACGTGACCAAGCCGATCCATCCAGCGCATCTGCTGGACACGCTGCGGCAGTGGATCCGCCCGCGCCCCGGGGCGAGCGCTCACCGCCAGCCCGGCCCCGGCTGAGAACGCCTCAGCCCTTGGGTTCCGCGGTGTCGAAGATGGGCAGGAAGCCGCCGAAGACCATGCGCTTGCCGTCAAAGGGCATGTCGAGCTTTTCCATCTCGGGGTCTTCCATCATCTTCTTGTTGGCGGCATCGCGCACCTCTTTCGATGGCCATTCGATCCAGGCGAACACCACCGTCTCGTCCGGCTTGGCGGCCACCGCGCGCTTGAAATCCGTGACCTTGCCGTCGGGTACGTCGTCGCCCCAGCACTCGACCTGGCGCAGCGCCCCGCAGTCCTTGAATTTTTCGTGAAACTGCTGTGCGGCGGCGCGGTAGCGCTCGCGATCGCCAGAGGGCACGGGGATGATGAAGCCGTCGATGTAGCTCATGGTGCTTGCTCCTTCAGAGGGGGATGTGGATGGCACGCAGGCTCATGCAGTGAGCTTGTTCTGATGCCGGCGGGCGCACCGCTGCACCACCGGAGGGTGGCCGGTGCGTTCAAAAGCAGCATTCAGTGTCCAGTGCGCTGCTGACCCTGTCAACGCTGAGGGCGTGGATCACGCGGGTGACCCACGGGGTGTCATCGCCGCCGCGCCAGGGCCTGCTGGTACGCGCGCATGGCCGGTGTCGCCGACGATCCGTGCAACAGGACCGACAGGGCGATGGTGGCCAGCACCGCATCGGCGACTGCAGGCAACTCCCGCGTGTTGGCCCCGTGCGTCACCGCGAACATCAGGTAGTACATCGATCCCACGCCCCGCACCCCGAACCATGCTGCAAAGCGACGTTGTGCCGAGGTGAACACGGACCGCAGGGTGATCAGGTAGATGGCGACCGGACGCACCACGAAGATCAGACCCAGGGCCACCGGCAGGCTGAAGGCATCGAAGGTGGCCAGCGACAGCAGGCTGCCGATGATCAGCATCACCGCCAGTTCGGCAATTCTTTCGAGATCGAGCGTGAAATCGAGCACCTCTTTGGCCATGTAGGCCGAGGCCATCGCCGGGCTGGCCTGGGCCGACGGTCCCAGGTTCTCGACGCCATCGTCCGGCGTGCTGGCGAGGTCGACCTCCGTGCGCTCGTGCCGGTGGCTGTCGCTGTCCGTCCGTTCGAACTGGCGCATGGCCAGGCCGGCGGCGAACACCGCCAGAAAGCCGTAGGTGTGCAGCAGCAGCGCCAGACCGTAGGTGAGGGCAATCAGGCCGAGCGTGAAGAAGCTCTCCATGCCGAAGGCCTGGGATTGCTCGCGCCGCAGGTAGACGACGATGCGGCTGAAGAGCAGGCCGGTGAGCCAGCCCAGGGTCAGCCCACCGGCGGTGGCCCACACGAGGTCGACAGCGACCCAGTGCAGGCCCCAGCTGCCCAGGTCATGCAGGCGCATCAGGCCGAGGGCCAGCATCACCACGGGAAACGCGGCGCCATCGTTGAGCCCGCCTTCGCCGGTGAGGCTGAAGCGCAGGCCATCGTGGTCCTGCGGGTGAGCCACCTGCACATCGGAGGCCAGTACCGGGTCGGTCGGCGCCAGCACGGCGGCCATCAGCACGGCGCCCCCCAGCGACAGGCCCAGCCACATGCCGAGGCCGGTCAACAGCGCGATGGTCACCAGCATGGCGAGGGTGGCCATCAGCACGGGGGCGCGCCACAGGCCGTCTCGCAAGGGCACCCGCAGGCGCAGGCCCACGGCAAAGAGCGACACGAGCACGGCGATCTCGGTCAGCACCTCAAGCAGCGCGGCGTCGCGCATCAGATCCAGTCGGATGAAGCCGAGCCCGTGCGGGCCGAGCAGGTAGCCGCACAGCAGGTAGATGGCGGAGGTGCCCACGGGCAGCCTGCGCCGAAGCGTATCGGTCAGCCCGATGACCACCAGCAGCACGCCGATGACCAGGCACCATTGCATGAACATGAGGAAGCCGGGCAACCGGCATGCCCGAGGGGCGCCCGTGTGCCATGGTCTGTTCGGATCATGGTGCCCGTTGCGTTGGCCGACGGCGCGTCACGTCTCGTCTCTACGCTGTGCATCCGGTCCTGTTCCGTCATCGCCCCCTGAGGAAGCCCAGATGCGCACCACCCTGATCGCCGCCGCCGCGGCCGTCGCCCTGTTCGCGCCCGCCGCGTTCGCCCAGACCTGTTCCCCCGCCGACCCGTCGCCCACCGTGGTGCTCGGCACGGCCGATTCGGGCGTGCCGAACCGCCTGCTGCCGTCGGGCTGCAGCCTAGATGATTTGATCCAGGACGAGGTCCAGTGGGGCAGCCAGGCCGGCTTCCTGACCCACGTCTCCAACGTCACGTTCGGTCTGATGCGCGAAGGTCGCCTGAGCGTGACCGAGCGTGCCCGGCTGCTGCAGGCCGCGCAGGCCTCGAAGATCGGCACCACCATCACCGTCAAGGTGATCGGCTTCAACGATTTCCATGGCTACATCAAGGCCGGCGAGGGCTCGTCGAGCAACCCGGGCATTGCCCGCATGGCGACGCGCATCGACGAGCTGCGCGCGAAGAACCCGCTGAATGCCGTGGTGTCGGCCGGCGACATGGTGGGCGCCAGCCCGCTGACCTCGGCGCTGTTCAAGGACGAGCCGACCATCGAGGCCATGAACCGCATCGGCATCGATTTCAACGCCACCGGCAACCATGAGTTCGATGAAGGCAAGGCCGAGCTGCTGCGCCTCAAGCAGGGCGGCAACCACCCGACCGACCCGTACTCGGGCAAGGGCATGGACAAGGACCTGCGCGCCGATGGCGAATTCGCGGGCGCCCGCTTCGACTTCCTGTCGGCCAATGTGGTGGACACCGCCACGGGCAAGACCGTGTTCCCGGCCTATGGCGTCAAGCGCTTCCTGGGGCACCAGGTGGCCTTTGTCGGCATGACGCTGGAAGCCACACCGACCATCGTGTCGCCCGCCGGTGTGGCCGGCCTGCGCTTCGACGACGAGGCCGACACCGTCAATGCCCTGGTGCCCAAGCTGAAGGCCGAAGGCATCGAGTCCATCGTCGTGCTGATCCACGAAGGCGGCTTTGCCTCGGGCGGCATCAACGGCTGCACCGGCGTGTCGGGCCCCATCGTGGACATCGTCAAGCGCCTCGATCCGGCGGTCGACCTGGTGGTGTCGGGTCACACGCATGCGGCCTACAACTGCCTGCTGCCCAACAGCGCGGGCAAGCCGGTGCGGGTCACCTCGTCGGGCCAGTATGCGCGCAACCTCACCGACATCGACCTGGTGATCGACACGCGCACACGCGATGTGGTGTCGACCACGGCGAACAACGTGGCCACCGGCACGACCACCGCCGAGGCCGCCTACCTGACTGACCTGGTGGCGCATTACGACGCGCTCGCCGCCGTGCCCAAGGCCCGCCCGATCGGCGTGATCACCGCGGCCATCAGCCGCACCGCCAACGCAGCGGGCGAGTCGGTTCTGGGTGATGTGATCGCCGACGCGCAGCTGGACGCGACCGACGACGCCGGCTTCGGCGAGGCGGTGGTCGCGTTCATGAACCCGGGCGGCATCCGCGCCGACCTGCCCTACAACGCCGGCGGCATCGTGACCTATGGCGATGCCTTCACCGTGCAGCCCTTCGGCAATTCGCTGGTGACGATGACGCTGGACGGCCTGCAGATCCGCACGCTGCTCGAGACCCAGTTCGCCGGCTGCAACGGCCAGACGCAGGATCGCATCCTGCAGGTGTCGCGTGGCTTCAGCTACAGCTGGTCGGCCAGCGGCGCCTGCGGCGCGCGCGTCAGCGCCATCACGCTGAACGGCACGCCGGTGCAGCCCGCCTCGCGCTACCGCGTGACGGTCAACAGCTTCCTGGCCGATGGCGGCGACGGCTTTGCCGTGCTGCAGCAGGGCGAGGCCCGACTGGGTGGCGCGGTCGACACCGATGCCTTCGAGGCCTACCTGCAGGCCAACCCGGCCGGGGTGGCACCCGGGGCCCAGAACCGCATCACGCGCCTGCCCTGAGCGGCGCCATCACAGGAGAGACCGACATGACACGCAATGTGATGGCCGTGCTGGTGGCCAGCCTGAGCACCGGCCTGTTTGCGCCGGGCGCGCACGCCGTGCACCTGGAGCTGGTGGGGCTGGGCGACAGCCTCGACATGGTGCTGGCCTCGGCCCAGGTGGCGGGGCAGGTGCATGACCTGGTGCTCAGCGGCGCCCTTACCGACACGTCGTCGGCCCGCGAGCGTGCGATGGCTGGCGCCGGGGGGGCAACCCTGCCAGGGGGCAGTGTGGCCGATGGCGCCGAGGTCAGCTGGGACGGCGGGCTCTTCGGTGGTGAGGCGCCGAATGGCAAGGGTTACATCTCCACCTACACCTCGGCGAGCCTGACGGCCCAGGGGCCCCGGCCTCTGGCTTCGGAAGGCGCCGCGGTGTCCAGCGAGATGGCGCTGCTGAACATGCAGTGGCGCATCGTGGGCGACGAGGGCGAGCCGCTGGGCAGCCACGTGAAGCTGCACTTCGACGGGCTCGCCGAGATGTTCTCCCTCTCGGACATCGTCCAGGTGACGCCGGACGCGGGCAGCGTCAGCGGCCTGGAGATGAAGATCGGCGACACCACGGTGCTGAACGTGCTGATGTACCAGGGACAGCAGCCGCTGCAACTGACCTACGACGCCCGCGCCGGGGACCTGGTGACGGTGTCGGCGTTCACGCGGGTGATGCTCGATTCGACCTCGGGCGTGGCCCTGCTGGCGGGGCAGGGCTACGGCGGTGCGGCCGCGGTGTCCGGCACCCTGTCGGTGACCAGCGCGGTGCCGGAGCCGACGCCCAGCGTCCTGGCCCTGGTCGGTGCGCTGTGGGTGGGCGCGGCCGCGCGTCGCCGCGTCAGGAGCCGGCCTGCTGCTGTGCCTGCCGGCTCTTGAACGCACCCTTGGCCACGTACATGGCCCGGTCCGCGGTGTCGAGCAGGCGATGGGCATCGGTGCCCATGTCCGGCGCGAACGCGACGCCGAAACTGATCGTCACGGCGGCCTGCTGCCCGCCAGGCAGCGCGACCGGCTGGGCCACGACCTGCCGGGCACGCGCGAGGATCAGATGCACCTCCTCCGGTGAGGCCAGCTGCGTGAGCACCAGCACGAACTCGTCGCCCCCCAGGCGCGCGGCCGTGTCGTTGGCGCGGATGACGCCCTGCAGCCGGTTGGCCACCTCGCACAGCAGGCGATCACCGGCGTCGTGGCCGTGCCGGTCGTTGACCGCCTTGAAGCCGTCGAGGTCACCAAAGCACACGGCCACATGCTTGCCGTTGCGCGCCGTGCCGGCAATCGCCTGCTTCAGCCGGTCGAGCAGCAGGGCCCGGTTGGGCAGGCCGGTCAGGGCATCGTGGAAGGCCATTTCTTCCACCTTCTCCTGATACGCCTTCATCGCGGTGATGTCCTGCATCATCCACACCGATTCGCTTTCATCGGCCGTGAGCAGCGTGCCGCTCATGTCGACCCACAGGCGGCGCCCGTCCCGGGTCAGCATCTGCTCCTGCGTGCGGTAGATGCCGCCGTTGTGCACGATCGGATAGGCCTCGGTGGACACCCGCTGGAACGCGGTGGGATCGGCATACAGCATGGCGCTGTTCCTGCCGATCAGCTCGGCCAGCTCGTAGCCCGAGAGCTTCTCGAAGGCGCGGTTGGCCCACGTCACGCGCAGTGAAGCGATCTTGACGATGCCGACCATCTCGTTGTCCAGCATCAGGTGCTGCTGCCGGTTGGCCGCCTGCAGCGCCTGGCGGGTGCGGTGCAGCTCGGTCACGTCGATGATGACGGTGCGGCTGCGCAGGAACTGGCCCTGGTCGTCGTACAGCGCGGTCGCCATCACGCTGACGCGCCGGGTCTGGCCGTCTGCGGCCAGCAGGTCGAACTCTTCGGGGCCGAACTGGCCTTCGCGGATGAAGCGCGGATAGACCTCGGCGAAGCGGGCCTTGCCTTGCTCGGTGAAGAACTCGCGCGGGCTGCGGCGCCCGAGCAGGGCTTCCTTCGTTTCGCCGTAGATTTCGGCGGCCATGCGGTTGATGTCGACAAAGGTGCCCGACGCATCCAGCGAGTAGTAGCCGCAGGGCGCGTTCTCGTACAGGTCTTCCAGGTGGCGCTTGGACTCGGCCAGGCGCTTCTGCGCTTCCTGCCGCTCCGAGATGTCGTGCAGAAAGGCGGCGTACAGCGTGCCCCGGGTGGCAGACTGCAGCGTCGTGACCGTGACCTCGCACGGAAAGATGGTGCCATCGCGGCGCACCGCGGGGAGTTCGCGGCGCCGGTCCACCACGCGGGCGATGCTCGCGTCCTGCATGTCGGCCATGCCACGCCGATGGCGTCCGCGGTGGGCGGGCGGCACGACCAGTTCATCGAGCTGACGGCCGATGGCCTCCTCGCGCTGCCAGCCGAAGGTCCGCTCGGCCTGCCGGTTCCACTCCACGACCGCCCCCGACGCGTCCATGCAGATGTAGGCATCGTAGGCATTGGCCAGCACGGCGCGCAGTTCGGCGGTCCGCTCGGCCACGCGCTCTTCCAGCTGAGCGTGCAGTTCTTGCAGGTGCGCCTGGGCGCGGTGCCGCTCGGTGATGTCCTCCACCACCATGACGAAGTGGCGCGGGCGGTGGGCCTTGTCGCGCACCAGGGCCACGTTCAGCTCGCCCCACACCAGACTGCCATCCGGGCGGATGTAGCGCTTCTCGATGGTGAAGGTGTCCTGCTCGCCGTCCAGCAGGCGTTGGGCCAGCTGCAGCTCGGTGGCCGCGTCCTGGGCCGGGGTCAGGTCCTGCAGGTGCGCCTGCAGGAGCTGCTCGGGCGGGCGGCCCAACAGGGTGCACAGGGCGGGATTGAACCGGCGCAGGCGGCCCTCCAGGCTGACCACGGCGATGCCCACCGGCGCGTTGTCCATGATGATCCGGTGCAGCCGCGCCTGCTCGGTCGGGTCCGACTCGTGCAGCGCCGAGGCCACCAGGGGGGCCAGGTTGTCCAGCAGCCCGAGCTCTTCGATCGTGAACGCGCGCGGCTGCTGCGCCAGTGCCCACAGGGTGCCGATCACGGCGCCGTCGTCGCCCCGCAGCGGCACGGCCGCGCAGGCGCGCACGTCCAGCCAGGGCGCGTGCTGCCAGGCGGTCGCCACAGCGGGCTCCGTCCGCAGGTCGGCCACGGCAAAGGGATGAGGCCGTGCGGGGAAGTCGAGCGAGAGGTCGTCGGTTTGCGGGCCGTGCTCGGCCGAGACCACGCAGACGAGGTGCTGACCCTTGCCCTGTGGCAACGACACCGCCGACAGGGGAACCTGCAGCTGCCGGCAGACAAAGCCGGCAAAGCCGTCGAGCGTGGTCGCGCGTCCGGCAGGCGCGCGTGGCGGCGGACTGGTGGGGGGCAAGGCCATGGTGGGGCCAGGCGACGGGGGCGGCCGTCTCCCGGTCGGGGTACTGCAAAACGTGAGGCATCCATTGTGCGACGTTCAGGCGCGTGCAAAACGCCGATATCCCGCCAGATATGGTGCGACTTGTGCGGTGTGGCCGGATCTGCCGGCGGACGCCTGTCTGGAAAACCCAGGGGTGGCCCTCAGTGCCCGGTCAGGCGCAGGCCGAGCAGCACCAGACAGGTGGCGCCCAGCACCGCACTCAGCGTCTGCCAGAACACCACCGGATTGCGCTCGACCAGCGGCGGCGCGCGGTGGCCCAGATAGGACGCGCCCGGGGCGTGCAGGTCGTGCACGAACTCGGACAGCGCCTCCTGCCGCCGGGCCGGGTCAGGGTGCAGGGCGCGGCGCAGCACGGCGTCGAGCCAGGCCGGGAGATCCGGGCGCCGCTCGCGCAGTGGCACATAGCGCAGGCGCCGTGCATCGGCCGGGGTGCGCACGCGCGGCACCTGCAGCCCATAGGGCAGGTGCCCGGTCAGCATCTGGTAGCCCAGCACGGCCAGCGAGAACAGTTCGGACTGCGGGGTGCCCGCGCCCCCGGTGAAGTATTCGGGCGCGGTGTACTGCAGCGAGCCGGTGATGGCATCGGGGCGCGCAGCGACCGTGCCTTCGGTGAGGCCGGCCACATGCACCGAGCCGAAGTCGATGAGCCGCACCGTGCCCGTGCGGTCGAGCATGAGGTTCTCGGGCCGCAGGTCCTGGTGCAGCATCTCCTTGCGGTGAAAGGCCTGCAGCCCTTTGGCGATCTGCCCGAGCAGGTCGCGGACGGTGTCGAGGTCGGGCGCGGGGTGGTCGGTCATCCACTGGCTCAGTGTCTGACCCTCGACGTACTCCATGGCCACGTGCAGGTGCGTGCGGGGCCGGTCGGTGGCGCAGGGTTTGAGCACATGTGGGCTGTCGATGCGGCGCGCGATCCACTCTTCCAGCAGAAAGCGGTCCAGCAGCGCAGGGTGCTCGCGCAGTTCGGCCGCCGGTGTCTTGAGGGCCACCTGCCGTCCTGTGGCCTCGTCGATGGCCAGCCACACCTGGCTGCGCGCGCTGGTGTGCAGCTCGCGCACCAGGGTGTAGCCCTCGAACGTGGCCCGCGCCTGCAGCGGGGGCGGCCACTGCAGCGCGGCGCGTTGCGCCCCCAGCGGATGGGCGTCGGCCGCGGGCAGGGCCAACACGCGCACGAGTTGCACGGTCAGGTTGTCGTCGCTGCCGCGGGCCAGCGCCGTGTCGGCCAGCACGCTGGCGGCGGCGTCGAGGTCGTCAGGGTGGGCGACGAGGGCGGCGCGCACGGCCGCCGCATCCACGTGCTCCCACACGCCGTCGGTCGCCAGCAGGTAGACCTCGCCAGGTTCGGTGTCCCAGCTCCGGTAGTCGATCTCGACGGCGGGGCCGGCGCCCAGGGCCCGGCCGAGGTAGGTCTCGGTGGACGAGACGCGCACCCGGTGGTCCTCGCTCAGCTGCTCCAGCGCCTGAGGGTGCACCCGGTAGACCCGGGTGTCGCCCACATGCAGCAGGTGCGCCTCACGCCCCTTGAACACCAGCGCGCTGAAAGTGCAGACATAGCCGCGGTCGCGGTCGAAACGCGCGTCGGTGCGCTGGCTCTGTGCATGCAGCCACGAGTTCGTGGCCTCGAGCACACGCTGCCCGGCCCGACGCACCGACCACGCTTCCGACGTGCCGTAGTAGTCGTCCAGAAAGCCGCGCACCGCCGCGGCGCTCGCGATCTGGCTGACTGCGCTGCTGCCGATGCCGTCGGCCAGGGCGACCGCCACGCCCTTGGTCTGCAACAGCGGGCCTGTGGGCACGCAGGCGCCGTGGAAGTCCTGGTTCTGGGCCTTGCGGCCGGCGCGGCTGTGTTGCCCCACCGCCACCTGCAAGGCGCTCACCTCATGAGCCACTGCGTGCACCGCCGGCTCAGGCCGCCACGCGCTTCGGCGCCGTCTTGTAATGGGTCGAGTACAGCGTGGCGCCCACGAAGGTCAGGCCGCCCACCAGGTTGCCCAGTACGGTCGGGATCTCGTTCCAGATCATGTAGTCCATGAAGGTGAAGTTGCCGCCCAGCATCAGGCCCGAGGGGAAGAGGTACATGTTGACGATGCTGTGCTCGAAGCCCATGTAGAAGAACACGAGGATGGGCATCCACATCGCGATGACCTTGCCCGAGACCGAGGTCGACATCATGGCGGCGACCACGCCGGTGGACACCATCCAGTTGCACATCACGGCGCGCACGAAGAGCGTGAGCATGCCGGCGGCACCGTGTGCGGCGTAGCCCACCGTGCGGCCCTCGCCGATGTGCCCGATCTTCTGGCCGATGGCATTCGGCGCCTCGGTGAAGCCGTTGGTGAAGATGATGGCCATGAACACCGCCACGGTCATGGCGCCGGTAAAGTTGCCGACGAACACGAGGCTCCAGTTGCGCATGACGCCGCCCCAGGTGGCGCCGGGCCGTTTGTCGAGCACGGCCAGCGGGGCCAGGGTGAACACACCGGTCAGCAGGTCGAAGCCCAGCAGGTAGAGCATGCAGAAGCCCACCGGGAAGAGCAGGGCGCCCACCAGCGGGTTGCCGGTGTTGACCGACACCGAGACGGCGAAGGCCGCGGCCAGCGCGAGGATGGCGCCCGCCATGTAGGCGCGGATCAGTGTGTCGCGGGTGGACATCAGGAGTTTGGATTCGCCGGCGTCGACCATCTTGGTGACGAACTCGGTGGGAGCGAGGTAGGCCATGGGGCGTCCTTCCAGAAAGGGCAATCGGGTGCAGGGAACTCGTGGGCAAGAAAAAAGGCGTCCCTTCCATGCGCCGACCGTGAGGCCGGTGCAGGACGGGACGCCTTCATCCGCGTGTGAGGTGGGCCGGGCGGGTGCGCCGGCGCCGCGTCAGGCCGCCTTTGGCCTGAGGTGCACCGTCTGTATGCACGTTCTGTGCCGGAATGGTGCCGTGAAGCATGCCGCGATGTCGTGCACCGCATCGCCCGTTTCCGCCCCTGCGTGGTGCGCCACGTGGGGTGGTTCGATCACTTCTGGTGCATCGTGCCCGGTCGGGCGGCAAAGGCCAGGTCGGGCAGGGCGAGTGTGGCCTCGGCCACATCCAGCAGGCGGCGGTTGTGGTCCATGGCCGACTTCTGCAGCGCGCGGAAGGCCGCCTCTTCGGTCAGGCCCAGGCGCGACATCAGCGCCCCCTTGGCGCGCTCGATGATCTTGCGCTCGTGCAGCGCGCGGCGCGCGCTGTCCAGCTCGGCCTCCATGCTGGCCATGCGCGCCGACTGGGTCTGCAAAAGCTCGACCAGTGAGCTCATGGCTGCGCTGCCGGACGGGCTGGATGCATCCGACACGGCCGACAGCACCGGCGCCGCATCGGGCTGGCCGGGGGCGTTGAAGAAGCGGTCCACCGCGTGCGTGTGGGGCGGCGGGTTGTCACGCAGATGGCGCAGCAGCCCTTCGGAATCGTGCAGTGCCTGTTCGGCGTGCGCGATCTGGTCGGCACAGGCCTGCCGCAGCCCGCGCACCAGGTCGTCCTGCAACTGCCCCATGTCGGTGATGCGGGCGCTGCTGACGTCGAACCAGCTTTCGCTGAGCTGCGTGTCCAGCGCAGCGCCGGGGCGTGCCGTGCACAGCGTGCGGCGCAGCCGTTCCAGCTGGGCCACGGTGGGCGTGAGCTGGTGCTGCTGCCATTGCGCGCGCAGGGCGTCGTCGGCGAACTCTTCGAACACGCGCAGGCTGCGCTCCTGGGCGTCGATCAGGTGCACGATGCGCTGCTGTTCGGTGTCGTCGCAGGCGCCGGAGCCGAAGAGCTGCGCGCCCACGGCACGCTCCTGCCCGGCCGATTCCTTGCCCTGCACCAGATGGACATAGGCCACCAGCAGGCGCGAGATGGCCGGGTGGGCGGTGGCATCGGCCAGGTGAAAAACGAGCTCGACCAGCCCGGCGATGACGCGGCTGTACGCTGCCACGACATCGTGGGCCGAGGGCGCGCGCTGTTCGATGGCGGCCCGCAGCGCGCGCAGGGCATCGAGGTCGAGCATCACCCAGGCCATCAGCGACAGGCTGCGGGCTGACGCGCCGGCTTCCGGGTTCAGTTGCGCCGCAAAGAGCTCACGCAGCGCGGCTTCGACCGGCTGGGCCTGCGCCACGGCGGCCAGCCGCTCGGCGCCAAAGCGCTGCCCGCCCGAGGCGAGATGGAGGCTGGCCGCGCCCCGTTCGCGTTGCAGCGCGTGCACCAGACGGCCGATGACGTCGGCCAGGTCCACGCGGCCTGCGAGCTGGCGCAGGGCCTCGATCTCGAGTTGACGGGCGCGCAGGACGAGTTGGGAGACGGACAAAGGCATGGGACAGCGGGGCACGGAAGGCGGGCCCCGATTGTCGTCAATTTGAGCCCGCAACGGGGTCCTGCCTGGGCCTCAGAGGTGGAATTGCCCGGCCGCTTCGGGCTGGAAGGGGATGGCCGCGAGGACGGCCTGCCGCGGCACGCCATCGAGCCCCGTCCAGCGCACGGCCTCGCCGACGCGTTGCCCGATCAGGGCTGCGCCCAGCGGGGTCAGCACCGACAGCCCGTCGGGTGGGGTGTCGTGCGGGTAACTCAGCGTGACCTTGAGCGTGCGGCCATCTTCGTGGGCCAGCAGCACCACGCTCGAGCGCATGGTGACGACCTGTTCCGGAACGGCTTCGGGCGGCACGAGGTCGGCGAAGTCCAGGACTTCGTTCAGTTGCGTCCAGGTGGCGGGCGGGCAGGGTGCCGCGCGTTCAAGCAGGGCGGACAGGCGGCTGTGGTCGACTTCGGTGACCACGCGGGAGGCAGGGATCGACATACGGGTGCTCCGGGGATCGCGCGGAATGCCCGGAGACCAGTGTGCGCAGGATGGGGAAAGGGCGGTCGCCGGGCTCAGTGATGTGCGGCCGTGATCCGGGGCACCGTCCTGCAGGCGGGCACGTCGCGCGGGGGCACGCACGGGCCCACCACGGCGTGGCGGCCGGTGGTGCGTGCAGGGGCGTGGCGCAGGGCGGTCATGAACCCATTGTAGGAAGGATCGATGCCGCCCGCAAACGCCGGGTTTCAGGCGCAGCGCACCCGCACCCGCCCGCCTTCCACCTGCACGGCATGGGCCTGCACCGAGAGCGCAGGGTCTTCGAGGCAGGCGCCGGTCTCGAGGTCGAAGTGGTGCTTGTAGAGTGGCGAGGCGACGACCACCCGGTCGCCCAGGTTGCCGACCAGGCCACGCGACAGCACGCTGGCCCCGTTCTTGGGGTCGACGTTGTCGATGGCATGGAAGCGGCTCGCGCCCACGCGGAACACCGCGACGTGGCGGTCTCCGATGCGGGCGCACACGCCGGTGTCGGGCAGGATGTCGTCGACGGCGCACACGTCCGTCCAGGCGGTGGTGTCGGGGCGGGCTTGGATCATGTCGGTCAGCATGGTGTACTCGTTCGGCTCAGGCGGTGGTCGTGGGGGCGCCGTCCCGCTCGTCGGCGGTGGCCGGGCGGATCTGCCCGCGTTCCTTGACGAACACGATGCGCTCGTCGGGCACCTCGGAGTTGACGAAGGAGCGGAAGCGCTTGCGCACCTCGGGGTCGGTCACCGCGGTCTTCCATTCGCACTGGTAGGTGTTCACCACGTGCTGCATCTGCGCTTCGAGTTCGGCGCACAGGCCCAGCGAGTCCTTGATGAGCACGTCCTTCAGGTAGTCGAGCCCACCTTCGAGGTTTTCGCGCCAGGTGCTGGTGCGCTGCAGGCGGTCGGCGGTGCGCACGTAGAACATCAGGACGCGGTCGATCAGGCGGACCAGTTCTTCCTTGCTCAGATCGGACGCGATCAGTTCGGCATGGCGGGGCTTCATGCCGCCGTTGCCGCACACGTACAGGTTCCAGCCCTTCTCGGTGGCGATGATGCCGATGTCCTTGCCCTGGGCCTCGGCGCATTCGCGGGTGCAGCCCGAGACGCCGAACTTGATCTTGTGCGGCGCGCGCAGGCCCTTGTAGCGGTGCTCCAGCTCGACGGCCAGGCCCACCGAGTCGCCCACGCCGTAGCGGCACCAGGTCGAGCCGACGCAGCTCTTCACGGTGCGCAGGCTCTTGCCGTAGGCGTGGCCGGATTCGAAGCCGGCGGCAATCAGCTCTTCCCAGATCAGCGGCAGCTGCTCGACGCGGGCGCCGAACAGGTCCACACGCTGCCCGCCGGTCACCTTGGTGTACAGGCCGTACTTCTTGGCAACCTGACCCACGGCGATCAGGCCGTCGGGCGTGACCTCGCCGCCCGGCATGCGGGGCACGACGCTGTAGGTGCCGTCCTTCTGAATGTTGCCGAGGTAGTAGTCGTTGCTGTCCTGCAGGCGGGCGAGGTCCTTCTTGAGCACGAACTCGTTCCACACCGACGCGAAGATGGAGGCCGCGGTGGGCTTGCAGATGTCGCAGCCCAGGCCCTTGCCGTGGCGGGCCAGAAGCTCATCGAATGAGCGAATCTCGCCCACGCGCACCAGGTGGTAGAGCTCCTGGCGCGAGTAGGGGAAGTGCTCGCACAGGTGGTTGTTGACCGCCATGCCGCGCTTGGCCATCTCGGCCTTCATCACCTGGGTGACCAGGGGCACGCAGCCGCCGCAGGTGGCGCCCGCCTTGGTGCACGACTTCAGTTGCGCGATGGTGGTGGCGCCGTCGCCCACGGCCGCGCAGATCTGGCCCTTGCTCACGCTGTTGCACGAGCAGATCTGGGCGCTGTCGGGCAGGGCATCCGGGCCCAGGCCGGGCTTGGCCTTGCCGTCGCTGCTGGGCAGGATGAGGAACTCGGGCTCGGCAGGCAGCGTGATGCCGTTGAGCGCCATCTGCAGCAGCGTGCCGTATTCATCGGCATTGCCGACCAGCACCGCGCCCAGCAGCTTCTTGCCATCGGCGCTGACCACGATCTTCTTGTAGACCTGCTTGACCTCGTCCACGTACTGAAAGGAACGGCAGCCGGGCGTGCGGGCGTGCGCATCGCCGATCGAGGCCACGTCCACACCCATGAGCTTGAGCTTGGTGCTCATGTCGGCGCCGGTGAAGGCGGCCTCGGCCTCGCCGGCGATGTGGCGGGCGGCCACGCGGGCCATGTCGTAGCCTGGGGCCACGAGGCCGAAGGTCTGGTCCTGCCACGAGGCGCATTCGCCGATGGCGTAGACGTTGCGGTCGCTGGTGCGGCAGTGGTCGTCGATGACGACGCCGCCGCGCGGGCCGATGGCCAGCACGCACTGGCGGGCCAGTTCGTCACGCGGGCGGATGCCGGCGGAGAACACGATCATGTCGGTGTCGAGGTGGCTGCCGTCCTCGAACATCATGCGGTGGCGGTGCTCGGCGCCGTCCTCGATGCGCACGGTGCTGTGGCTGGTGTGCACGTGCACGCCGAGTTCCTCGATCTTGGCGCGCAGCACGCGGCCGCCCTGGTCGTCGACCTGCACGGCCATCAGGCGGGGCGCGAACTCGATGACGTGGGTCTCGAGGCCCATGTCGCACAGCGCCTTGGCGCATTCCAGGCCCAGCAGGCCGCCGCCGACGACGACACCGACCTGGGACTTCGCGCCCGAGGCCTTCATCTTGTCGAGGTCGTCGATGGTGCGGTAGACGAAGCAGTGCGGGCGGTCGCGGCCCGGGATGGGTGGCACGAAGGGGTTGGAGCCGGTGGCGAGCACCAGCTTGTCATAGGGCAGCACTTCGCCGTCGATGGTGGTGACGGTGTGGTGGCGGCGGTCGATGCTGGCGGCGCGGCAGGCCAGGCGCAGGTCGAAGCCGGTGCGCTCGAAGAAGCCGGGTTCGACCAGGGAGAGGTCTTCGGCGGTCTGCCCTGAGAAGTAGGCCGAGAGGTGGACCCGGTCGTAGGCGGGGCGGACTTCTTCGCACAGGACGGTGACCTGCGCGTCGCGCACGCCGGCTTCGGCGAGGCTTTCCAGGAATTTGTGGCCAACCATGCCATGGCCAATGACGACGATCTTCATGCGTGCTCCTGCGACGGGGGAGGGTGGGATAAGCGGCGGGCACCCTCGGTGGGGCCGACTCTTGTCCGCCGTCATTAGCGGAGACGAATGGGGGTGTGCGGGAGCGTCACTACTCGGGGCACACGGAGGGGTTTACGCAATATGTGTGCCGGGTGGCTTTGCCCTGGGAGAATGGGTGGACGAGGGGGGAGGCGTACCCGCGGTGGTGCGGCGTGCACGGATGTGGTGCGGCGAGCGGGCGCTTTTGCGAGGCAGCGCCGGCACGGAGACCGGCTGCGCCCTTCTTGGCCCCGCTTGGTGGCGGGCCACGGTCGCGGTAGCCTTACGCCACCAGCCAACAGCCGTTACTTCAGCAACCCCGTCGACCGCCCCACCTGCTCGATCACATCGAAGTCTTCGCCCTTGGCCGGCACGAAGCGCTTGGCCCCCTGCAGTGCCATCACCGCCTGGTCGGCCGGGTCGCTCGCCTCCAGCGTCATGAAGGCATTGGCGAACTTCTGCACCGTGGCCGGTGGCAGGTCCTTGCGGGCCGCCCACACATAGTCCACAAAGGCCGGCGTGGTCCAGATCGCCTTCACCTTGGTCTTGTCGAACTTGTCGCCCGCCACCAGCCGGTTCCACACCTCGATGTTCAGCGCACCCGCCTGCACCTTGCCCGACTCCACCATCTTCACCGTCGCATCGTGCGCCCCACTGTAGATGGGCGCGCCGGCGAAGTCCTTGTCCGCATCGATGTGGAAGCGCGTGCTCAGGAAGTGGCGCGGGAACAGGTGGCCCGAGGTCGAGCTCTTGGCGCCGAACGCAAAGCTCTTGCCGCGCAGCTCTTCCGGCTTGCTGATGCCCGAGGCCGTGTTGACGATGAACACGCTGTGGAACTCGCGGTCGATGTCGCGCATCACCACCGGGCGCGCGCCGGCCAGCACGCGGGCCTGCACGAAGGTGAAGCCGCCCAGCCAGGCGAAATCGACCTTGCCCGCAGCCAGCGCCGACACGGCCGCGCCGTAGTCGATGACCGGCACATAGACGACCTTGACGCCCAGGTGCTTCTGCAGGTGGTCGATCAGCGGCTGGTACTTGCGGGCCAGCTCGGTGGGGTTCTCGTCGGGGATGCCCGAGACGCGGATCACGTCCTGAGCCTGCGCCTGCGCGATGGCAGGCAGCAGCGGCGCGAGGGCCAGCGCGGCCAGGGCAGCCAGCGTGGTGCGACGGGGACGGACGGATGGCGAAGACGGGTGGCTCATGGTGTGAGGCTCCGGGTTGAGGATGAAAGGGGGACGGGCAGGTGCGCTTCGGGTGCGCAGCCGGGCAGCGGCAGGCGCGTGCCATCGCCGCGCAGGATGCGGGCGCGCACGCGGTCGCCCAGGGCGTCCACAGCGGCCACCAGCAGCAGCATGGTCAGCAGCAGCACGCCCAGGTCATGCAGGTGGAACAGGCTGATGGCGGTGTTGAGTGCGTCGCCGATGCCGCCAGCGCCCACGAAGCCGACCATGGCCGTGGCACGCACATTCACTTCGAAACGGTAGAGCGTGAGCGCCGCCAGCCGGGCCTGCACCTGGGGCAGCACCCCGAACAGGAAGGTGGCCAGCGTGCCCGCGCCCAGGCTCTGCAGCGCGGCGGGCGGGCCGGGCTCGGCCTCTTCCAGCACGTCGGCAAACAGGCGACCCATCACGCCGATGTTGTGCACGGCAATCGCGAGGATGCCGGCCAGCGGGCCCCCGCCCACCCACACCACGAAGACCAGGGCCAGCGTCAGCTCGGGCATCACGCGGGTCAGCTGCTGCACCACCCGGCTCAGCGCGGCGGCCAGCGGGCGCAACCACCGTCCGATGCCGCGCGGCCGGGGCGGGTCGGGCAGGTAGCTGCCGGTGCTCAGCCGCGCTGCGCCCAGCGGCGCCAGCACGAAGGCCAGCGCGGCCGACAGCAGCGTGGCCACCCAGGCCATCAGCAGCGTGTCGCCAATCTGGCCCGCGGCGGTCTTCAGAAAGGCCAGGTCGATTGCCAGCGTGTCCATGCGCGGCATGAGCGCCAGGCCGGCGCCCGAGAACAGGTCGGCCCACGGCACGTCGAGCCGCACCCAGGCCCACAGCGTGCCGGCGGCGCTCAGGCCCAGCGTCCAGCCGATGGCGGCGCGGCGCAGGCGGTTGCTCAGCAGCTCGAGCGCGACCACGAAGGCCAGCACGGCGAGCAGCGTCGTGGCCAGCTTGTCGTACTGGAAGTAGCGCAGACTCAGCGCGATCTCGCTGCCCAGGCCACCCGCGCCCACCACGCCCAGGATGGTGCCGATGCGGATGTTGCACTCCAGGCAGAACAGCGCGTAGCCCGTCCACTGCCGGCCCACCTGGGGCAGCACGGCGTGCAGGAACAGCGCCCAGCGCGAGGCGCCGGCGGCCCGCAGGGCCTGAACCGGGCGCGGGTCCACGGCTTCGGCCAGTTCGGCAAACAGCTTGCCGATGTTGCCGCCCACCGTCAGGCCGATGGCCAGCACCGCCGCGCCCGGGCCCAGGCCCAGCAGCTGCACAAACAGGTAGGCCCACACGATCTCGGGCACCGAGCGGCCCACGCCCAGCAGCACGCGCGCGGCGCTGCGAGTGGCCGCCAGCCCCGTGCGCGCCCAGGCGGGCGGGCCACGCGGCGGGTCGTCCAGCTCGGGCACGCGCGTGGCAAAGAAGGCCAGCACCGTGCCCAGCAGCGCGGCCAGTACCGTGCCTAGGATGCCGATCAGCAGGCTTTCGACCGAGAGGTCGAGCACGCGGGCCAGGAAGTCGGCCGACAGGTCTGGGTGCGCAAAGCCCGACAGGATCTCGCCGGCATTGCGCAGCCCGTCGGCGTCGAGCAGGCGGCGCAGGTCGGCGCCGGTCAGCGACAGGCACAGCAGGCCCGAGAGCGCGATCGCCAGCCACCCCGCAAAGCGCCACCTGGCTTGGCGCCGCGCGTCAGAGACGCTCGTCACTGCCGGCATAGAGCTGTTCCAGGCGGGCCTCGGTGGCATCCTCGGGGGCGCAGTCGAACAGGATGTCGCCGCGGCGCAGGCCGATGACCCGGGTGCAGTCGCGCCGTGCGATGTCGAACCAGTGCGTGCAGAACACCAGCGTCATGCCGCGCTGGCGGGCCTGTTCGGTGATGAGCCGCGTGACGGCCTTGGCCGTGTGCGGGTCGAGCGAGGCGGTGGGCTCGTCGGCCAGCAGGATGTCGGGCTCGGCGATCAGGGCGCGGGCAATGGCCACGCGCTGCATCTGCCCGCCACTGAGTGCGCTGGCCGGGGCCCACTGGTGCCCCCCCATGTCGAGCGACTGCAGCAGCGTGGCCACGCGCGCCGATTCCAGCGGCCACAGGGCCGCGGCCAGCGTGCGCCACCACGGCCAGTGCGGCAGCAGCCCGGCCACCACATTGCGGTGCACCGTCGCCTGCGGCACCAGCAGGTTCTGCTGCTCGACGATGCGGCAGCGGGCGCGGTGGCGCTGCAGCGCGCGCCAGCCCATCGCGTCGAGCGCCACGCCGTCCACCCGCACGTGGCCCGCCGTGGCGCGCAGCGCGCCGGCCATCAGGCGGATCAAGGTGGACTTGCCGGCGCCGCTGGGGCCGATCAGGGCGATGCGCTCACCGGGCTGCACGCGCAGGCTGATGTCGCGCAGCACAGGCTTGCCGCCCCACTGGCGGCTGACGCCCTCCAGTTGAAGCTCAGCGGACATCGTCGTTCACCTCGACGGCCAGCACGGCGGCGGCCAGGGCGTCGATGCCCGCCTCGTCCAGCGTGTCACCCGGCACCGTCTGGCGCTGCGGCCAGCGGTGGAAGTGCTGGCTTTGCGAGCGGGCGTACTGCGGGTCGTAGTGCAGGCGGGCCAGTTCGTCGAACAGGGGCGGCAGCTCGCCGGCCAGGGCCCACTTCTGCCAGCGGTCGATGGTTTCGTTGCCCAGCAGCGGGCGCAGCGGGTCGATCCGGCGCGCGAGCAGCGCCGGGTCGTCGCCCAGGTAGGCGTAGTCGCGCAGCAGAAAGGCGAGCCGCGCCTCGAACGGCACGCTCAGCTCGATGCAGGGGCTGGCGCGCATGCGCTCGATCAGCGGCGCGGGCAGGGCGATGCGGCCGATGCGGCGGCTTTCGGCTTCCACGTAGATGGGCCGGCTCAGGTCGAGGCGTTCGAGGTGTTCGACGAGCTGCGTGTCGAACGCCTTCTGCGAAGGCTGTGGCTGGCCGGGCATGGCGCCGAGCAGCGAGCCCTTGTGGCAGGCCAGGCCCTCCAGGTCGAGCACCTGCGCGCCCTGGGCGGCCATCGCGTGCAGCACGCGCGTCTTGGCGCTGCCGGTGGCGCCGCACACCACACGCAGGCGCAGTTGCGCACACTGCCGATCGAGCACTTCCAGCACGTGGTGGCGCCAGCGCTTGTAGCCGCCGGCCAGTTGCTGGGCGTCCCAGCCCACCAGGCGCAGCCAGGTCACCATCGAGCCGCTGCGCATGCCGCCGCGCCAGCAGTACACCAGCGGCTTCCAGTTGGCGGGTTTGTCGGCCAGCTGTTCGCGCAGGTGCTTCGCGAGGTTGGCGGCCACCATGGCGCCCCCCACACGGCGGGCTTCGAAGGCGCCCTGCTGCTTGTAGATCGTGCCCACGATGCAGCGCTCTTCGTCGTCCAGCACCGGCAGGTTGATGGCCCCTGGGATGTGATCCAGCGCGAACTCGGCGGGCGAGCGGGCGTCGATCAGGCAGTCGAATGCATGGCGGTCCTCGACGCGGACCGGACCGCGTGCGCTCATGCGGGGGCCCCCGCTGGCACAATCGCCTCGTACTTCTGTTGACCGATGATGTCCATTGCGCTGACCCAGTTCTCTCACGGTGGCGGCTGCGGCTGCAAGATCGCCCCGGGCCTCCTGTCCGAGATTTTGTCACGGGCCCCCCAGGGCCTCGTGCCGCCCGAGCTCATGGTCGGCCTGGAGACCAGCGACGACGCGGCCGTCTACCGGCTCAACGACCAGCAGGCATTGGTGGCCACCACCGATTTCTTCACCCCCATCGTCGACGACCCGCGGGATTTCGGTCGCATTGCGGCCACCAACGCGCTGTCGGACATCTATGCCATGGGCGGCACGCCCATCATGGCGCTGGCGCTGGTCGGCATGCCGATCGCCAAGCTGCCGCCCGAGGTGATCGGCCAGATTCTGGGCGGTGGCGCCGAGGTGTGCCGGGCGGCGGGCATCCCCATCGCCGGCGGGCATTCCATCGACCTGCTCGAGCCGATCTACGGCCTGGTGGCCCTGGGACTGGTGCACCCTGACCGCGTGCGCCGCAATGCCGATGGCCGCGCGGGCGACGTGCTGGTGCTGGGCAAACCGCTGGGTGTGGGCGTGCTGTCGGCCGCGCTCAAGAAAGGGCGGCTGGATGAGGCAGGCTATGCACAGATGATCCGCCACACCACGCAGCTCAACCGGGTCGGTGTGGCGCTGGGCGCGCTGCCCGGTGTGCACGCGATGACGGACGTGACGGGCTTCGGCCTGGCCGGCCACCTGCTCGAGGTGTGCCGCGGCTCGGGGCTGGATGCGCAGGTGACGCTGTCGCAGCTGCCGTTGATCGAGGTGGCCGCCGGCTTTGCGCGCGAAGGCATCGTGACCGGGGCGTCGGGCCGCAACTGGGCGGCTTATGGCGCCGAGGTGAACTGGCCGGCCCACGCCCAGGCCTGGCAACAGGCCCTGGTGTCCGACCCGCAGACCAGCGGCGGCCTGCTCGTGAGCTGCGCGCCCGAGGCCGTGCCCGCCGTGCTGGCCGCCATGCAGGCCGAGGGCTGTGGCGAGGCGGCCGTGATCGGCACGCTGGCCGCCCCCGCGCAGGCCGGCGCACCCCGCCTGCATTTCGCCTGACACGCACCGGCCCGATGGGCACGGCCTTTGCCGGCCCATCGGCATGGCCCGTTCTGTCCACCTTTTCGTCTACGACGGCTTTGCCGACTGGGAAGCCGCCTTCGCCGTGGCCGGCATCCAGCAGCCGGCCTTTCAGCGTGCCCCCGGGCGCTACACCGTGTGCACGGTGGGGCTGAGCCAGTCGCCTGTGCGTTCGATGGGCGGCGTCGCGGTGCTGCCCGACCAGCTGCTGGACACGCTGTCGCCTGCCGACAGCGCCATGCTCATCCTGCCTGGTGGGCTGGGATGGGAAGAGGGGCAGCACATGGCGGCCGTCGAGGCAGCGCGGCGCTTTCTGGCGGCCGACGTGCCGGTGGCCGCCATCTGCGGGGCCACGGCAGGGCTGGCGCGGGCGGGGCTGCTCAATGGGCGCCGGCACACCAGCAACGCGCTGGCCTACCTCAAGGGGGTGCCCGCCTACGAGGGCAGCGACCGTTACGAGGCGCAGCCAGCCTGGCGTGACGGGCCCCTGATCACCGCGGCCGGGATGGCGCCGCTCGAGTTCGCGCGCGAGATCTTCCGCTGCCTGGATCTGTACGACCCGCCGGTGCTCGATGCGTGGTACGACCTCTACCGCACCGGGCACTCCGAACACTACGCCCGCATGCAGCAGGCGGCCGAGGCCTCGGCCGACGTGGCCGCCGAGCGCGCGGGCTGAATCGGGGCCCCGCCATGGACCCCGTGAGCCAGCCCCCGGTCGACTGCGTCATCGTGGGCGGCGGGCCGGCCGGGCTCACGGCGGCGATCTACCTGGCGCGCTTCCAGCGCACGATCCGCGTGCTCGACAGCGGGGAGGCCCGCGCGCTGCGCATCCCGCGCTCGCACAACGTGCCCGGCTTTCCCGATGGCATCGCGGGGCCCGAGTTGCTGGCGCGCCTGCGGGCGCAGCTGCTGCGCCAGGGCGGGGCCGTGACCGGGGCACGGGCCACCGGGCTGGCGCATCGCGACGACCTCTTCATGGTGCACGTGGGCGGGCTGCGATGGCCTGCGCGCCGGGTGCTGCTGGCCACCGGCGCGCGCGACCGCGAGGTCGAAATTCCCGGACTGCGCGCCGTTCGCTCGGTGGGTCTCCTGCGCGAGTGCCCCATCTGTGACGCGCACGAGCACCGCGGCCGTCGCATCGGCGTGATCGGCTGCAGCCCGCACGCGGTGCGCGAGGCGTTGTTCTTGCGGCATTTCAGCGAAGACGTGCAGCTCTTGCCGATTCGCCCGTCCGACATCCTCGCGCGCGAGGACTTCGAGTCGCTGCAGGCGCGCCAGATCGGCTGGCGGCCGGGGGGCATCCACCATGTCGAGCACCGCAGCGGGCGGCTGCAGGTGCACCGCGTGGTCGGTGAGCCCCTGACCGTGGACGTGCTCTACGCCGCCCTGGGTTGCCAGCCGGCAGCCGACCTGGGCCGCGCCGTGCAGGCGCAGTGCGAGGCGGGGGGCAACCTGGTCATCGACACCCGGTGCCAGACCACCTGCCCGGGCCTCTTTGCCGCGGGCGATGTGACCAGTGGCCTCGACCAGATCGTGGTGGCCATGGCGCAGGGCGCGGTGGCGGCGACGGCCATCCACAACAGCCTGTGAAGGCGCCGGGCCAGGCGGATGGCCCCACGATTCCGGGGGAACCGACCGCGCGTGTCACACCACGCGGCGCGCTCTGCCCGACACTGTGTGCCACCACAAGCGACAGAGGGGATGCAGGCATGCAGGACACGGCGCGGGCCACAGGATGGCCGGGGCAGCGGCGCAGCGCGACACCGCGCGCAACGGGGCAAAGGCACGCGGGGCGATGGATGTGGGGGCTGCCGCTGGCGCTGGCGGCCGGTGGCGCACTGGGCACCCCGCCTTCGCAGTGTGCCCGCCTGCCCGATGACGCGGCCCGCCTGGCCTGCTATGACGCGGTCTTCCGCCTGGGGCCACAGCCGGCGCCCGGTGTGATGCCGGCTGCGGCGGCTGCACCGGCCCCGGTGGGCGCGAGCGAGCCCGCTGCACCGGCTGCAGCGGCCCTGCCCGGGGTGCCGCCGGAACGCCAGCCGCTGGATCTGGCCGAGGCGCCGCCTGCTGCCACCCTGTTCGACAAGGCCTGGGAGCTGACGCCCGCCGAGAAGCGCGGCACCTTTGCGGTCAAGACCTACCTGCCCAACTTCGTGCTGCCGATGCACGTGAGCTCGCGCGTCAACCGGGCGCCGGGCTCGCCGACGCGCGGCACCACACCCGCCCGCATCGACTACAAGCCGGTCGAGGTCAAGGTGCAGGTCTCGCTGCGCACCAAGGTGGCCGAAGGGCTGCTGCTGCCCGATGCCGACCTGTGGTTTGCCTATACGCAGCGCTCGCTGTGGCAGCTGTGGAACGGCCGCGAGTCGGCCCCGTTCCGCAGCACCGACCACGAGCCCGAGATGATCTACGTGGTGCCCATGAGCCAGTACCTGCCCGCGCTGCCCGGCGGCTGGCGCTGGCGGATGACGCAGGTGGGGCTGCTGCACCAGTCGAACGGCCAGAGCGATGCGCTGTCGCGCAGCTGGAACCGCAGTTACGTGAGCGCCGCCTTCGACAACGGCCCGTACGCGCTCACGCTGCGCATGTATCGCCGGCTGAAAGAGGACGCCCGCAACGACGACAACCCTGACATCCAGCGCTACCTGGGCAATGCCGAACTGGTGGCCTCGTGGCTGGGCGGCCCGTCAACGGTGTCGCTGGCGTGGCGCACCCGGCTGCCCGAAGGCCGACGCGGCGCCTGGCAGTTGGACTGGACGCACCCGGTGCACCGGGACAAGCCCGCCGGCCTGCGCTGGTACGTGCAGCTGTTCTCCGGATACGGCGAGACGCTGCTCGACTACAACCACCGGCAGGACAGCCTCGGCGTCGGTCTGTCGCTCTTCCAGTTCTGACGCGTCACGCGACTGGCGTGCAATGATCCCCGTTCAGGCAGGGGATGGTTGACGTCACGGGTGCGGCAGCAATACTGCGCAGGCCACGTTGTGCCTGTCGTCGCCTCGTCCGGGGGGCCGTCTGCGCACGCGGCGAGCAAACCATAAAACCAGGATGAGACGCGCGGATGCTGCAGACCTGCGGTGTGCCGTCGGGGGAGGACGCGGGCGCCCCCGGCCAGGAAGCCAGCCCGTTCTTCATTGCCTTTGCCGGGGACCGCTGTCTGTCGCCATCGCGGCTGGCCACCCTGGTGGGGGCCATGCAGGAAGTCGGTGTGCCGATCGGTGCGCTGCTGGAGGGCACGGGCCTGAGCCCCGGGGCAGTGGCCGACCCCGCCACGCTCACCTCGTGCGCGCAGTTCATGCGGGTCAGTCGCAACGCCTTGCGGCTCAGCGCCCGCAGCGACCTGGGCCTGCTGGTCGGCACGCGCCTGCGCGCGTCCAGCTATGGCATGTATGGCTACGCCCTGCTGTGTTCCGAAACCGTGGCGCAGATGTGGGACCTGGCGGTGCGCTGTCATCCCCTGTCCGGCGGCATGCTGCCCTTGCACTGGGGGCGTGAAGGGGCGCATGCCGTCTGGACCTTCCCCACCCGCGCAGCCTTTCCGTGGGCCGATGTGGACGAGCGGCTCTACCGCTTCATGATCGATCTGCAGCTGGCGGCCCACGTCACCATCGGCAAGGACGTCATGGGAGACTGGTTCCTGCCCGAGTGGGCCGAGTGCACCGGGCCCCGGCCACCGCATGCCGACGCGCTGCGTGACCGCCTGGGCTGCGAGGTCCGCTTCGGCGCGGCACGCAATGCGCTGGTCTTTCCCGCCGCCTGGCTCACGCGCTCGCCGCAGCTGGCCAACCCCATCACCGCCAGCCACATGGCACAGCACTGCATGCGCCTGATGGACGAGCTGCGCCGGCGCGCGGGCGTCACGCGCCAGGTGTGCGACGAACTGACGCGCACGCCCGGCCGCTTCCCCGACATCGAGACCGTGTCGCAGCGGCTGTGCATGTCGTCGCGCACCTTGCGCCGCCGCCTTGAGGACGAGGGCGTGACCTACAGCGAACTGCTTGCCAGCGTGCGCAAGAGCCTCGCCTCCGACTACCTGCTGTCGACCCGCATGGGCTCCGACGACATTGCGGCGGCGCTCGGCTTCAGCGACGCCGAAAGCTTCCGGCATGCGTTCAAGCGCTGGACGGGGCTGACGCCACGGGCCTTCCGCGAGCGCGCGGGCGGGCGCGCCGCGGTGGCCCAGCCCCTGTGACATCTGGATGCAGGCTGGCCGGCGCGATCCGCTTTCTGTCCGGATCCACCATTCACGTCGGCGGGGTGCGTCTGCACAGTGTCGGTGCGCCGGCCACCCTCCCTCGGGGGCGGCGCGCTTCGACAACCTGGCTCCATCAAAAAGGGATCCCCATGAACGCACCGCAGAACCGGCTTCGTGCCCTGTCCGCCTGTGCCGCTGTGGCACTGGCTGCCCTCGCTCAGCCCGCCCTCGCGCAGACGACCGCACCCACCTCGTCCAGCCTGAACGCCACCGCCGGCCCCTACAGCGTGTCGACTTCGTCGGTCACGCTGCCCGTGGGCTTTGGCGGCGGCACCGTCTACTACCCCACGCAGACGGGCAAGTACGGCGTCATTGCGATCAGCCCCGGCTTCACGGCCACGCAGAGCAGCATCGCTTGGCTGGGCCGCCGTCTGGCCACCCACGGCTTCGTGGTGCTGACGATGAACACGCTGACCACGCTCGACCAACCCGCCAGCCGCGCCAACCAGCTGATGGCCGCGCTGAACTACGTGCTGAACTCGTCGCCCTCGGCAGTGCGCAGCCGGGCCGATGGCACGCGCACGGCGGTGGCCGGGCACTCGATGGGGGGCGGCGGCTCGCTGATTGCCGCGCGCGACTACCCGACGCTCAAGGCCTCGTATCCCATGACGCCGTGGAGCCCGACATCGAACTTCTCGACCGTTCGGGTGCCCACGATGATCATCGGGGCCGATGGCGACACGATCGCACCGGTGGCGACCATGTCGCGGGTGTATTACCAGAACCTGCCGTCGACCACGTCGAAGGCCTATGGCGAGCTCAACAACGCGACGCACTTCGCGCCGAACATGACCAACACGCCGATCGGGCGCTATGCGGTGACGTGGATGAAGCGCTTCGTCGACAGCGACACCCGCTATTCGCCGTTCCTGTGCGGTGCGCCGCACCAGGCGTACGCCACGTCGCTGGTCTTCGACCGCTACAGCCAGAACTGCCCGTACTGAGCGCAGCCCTCGCACAGAAAGGCCTCTCATGATCATCATGACTGCCAGCCCGCACGGCGGGCGACGCGTGGCGGGCGGGCTGGTGCTCGCCGCCCTCACGGTGGCCGGGGTGGCCTTGCTGCTGCGCGGGGGGGAGCCGACGCCGGCCGCGCCCCAGGCCGTCGTACAGGGCGGCACCGTGGCCCAGGCCGGAGGGGCGGCTGGCCCGGGGGGCACGCTGTGGCCCCAGGGGCCGGAGCCGGGCTTCACGGTGTCGGCTGGGCGCCCGGCCCCGGCCGGCGAGGCCACGCCTCTTGAGCCCGTCGGCCGATTCCGGGCCGATGCACAGGGGGCGCTGGTGCTCGACACCGACACCCTGCGCACGCTGGAACAGGTGCTCGCCTTTCGCCGTGACCGCCCGGTGGCCGAGGCGGCCCGCGAGGCCACGTCGGCGCTGCCCGAGCGCGCGCAGGCCCAGGCCATCGAGCTGGCCGAGCGTTATGGTCGCTACGAGCAGTCGCTGCGCCAGGTGGTGAGCCCCGAGCGCGCGCCGCAGTCGGTCGACGAGATGGCGGCCGACCTGCAGGCCTTGCAGGCACAGCGACAGCAGTGGTTTGGCGAGGCTGCGGCCCGTCAGCTCTTCGGGGCAGACGAGGCGGTGACGGCGCGGCTGATCCAGCTGATGCGCGAGGACACCGCACCGGCGGCCTCGCTGGAGGAGCGGGCCATGCGTGCCCAGGCCCGCTACAGCGCCGAGCAGGCCGCCGCGGCCCCTGCCGCGCGGTGATCGCCCCAGGATGGCCCCGTGCGGGCGTGAGCGCGGTCAGCGGTCGATCGCGCGGAGGGATCGCCCGGTCACGGCGGCATCCAGCTCGGTCACCCGGTCGGTGCCCCACTCCCGGTCCAGGTCCTTCAGGCGTTGCGCGATGGCGGGCGGGCCGGCCTGCGCCATCTGCAGCAGGGTGCGCACGGTCTGGTCCTCGATGCGGTGCGTGGTCACGGCAGCGGTCAGGGTCGGCGCCAGTCAACGTGGCGCGCTGGCGGCGTCGGGCACGGGCTGGCCCGAGGGCGCCACAGCCCGGCTGTCCACCACGCCGGGGATCGGGCCGGTGTCCCGCGGGAAGGCGCCCAGCAACGCGTCCACGCCTTCCTGCGGCTTGGCGAGCTGCTGCAGGTCGGCCCGTTCCCGCCGCCGCTCGGTGCTTTGCTGGCGCAGGCGCTGATCCCGCTGCAACAACAGGCCCGGGATGATCTCGCCATCGCGGTTGAACGACCACGCCAGCCGCGGCTCGCCCATGGGCAGGGCGTCGCCCGGGATGCCGAAGGCGCCGGTGTGCCACACATGCCAGGTCTTGCCGTAGCTGTTGACCTTGTCGCGCATCAGCGCCTTCTCGGCCGCACGTGGGATGCCCGGCGCGATCAGCTGGCCCGAGAGGATCTCGCCGTTGTGCGGATGCCAGTAGCGGCGCTCGCCCTCGGGCAGGCGCAGGAAGAGCTTCTCGGAAATGATGTATTCGATGCCGGTCAGGTTGGCGGTGCGCGCGGCACTGTCGAACAGGGCGCACTGCGCAAAGTCTTCATTGACCTGGCGGCAGAAGTGGTGCGCTTCCACCTGGTGTGCCGGGTCGTCCTTCATCGGGTGGAAGCCGTTGAGGTAGATGTCCAGCGCGCCCACGGGAGCGTGGGTCTGCAGCGCCCGGGCGCCCAGCTCGAGCGCGCGGGTGCGCCGGGTCTTGTCGGCCCCGGGCGGCTGGGCGTCGGCCGTGATCTGGGCCAGCGTGGGGGCGGGCAGGGGGCCGAATGCCAGCGCCAGACAGCTGGCGGCCAGCACGCGGTGGGCCGGGAAGGGCGATCGTCTCATCGGGGGCCTCGTGCGGGGATCGTGGTGCCGCGCAGGCGGCAAGCCCCGTGCCCGCGGGCCCGCCGCTCAGGCCGGCTTCAGCACGGCCGGTGCATAGGTCTGCAAAAAGCGTTCTGGCATGCGGCGCACGCGGCCCTGCTCGATGTCCACACACACATAGTGCGTGCGCCCGCGAAACACCGTGGCGCCGTCCGCCGCGCGCACGAACTGGAAGGCGCGGTGCAGCGAGAGCTTGTCCACGCCGGTGATCCACGTCGCCAGCAGCAGGTCTTCGCCCAGCCGGGTGGCCTGCAGGTAGGTCAGCTCGTGCTGGCGCACCACCACGCCGTGGCCCAGCTCCGCATACTGCGCCGGGCCCAGGCCCAGCGCCACCGAATGCGCCCAGGCCACGTCCTCCAGCCACTTCAGGTAGACGACGTTGTTGGTGTGGCCCATCAGGTCGATGCAGCTCGCATCGACGCGCAGGGGCAGGGTGAACGGATCCGGGTGATCCCAGGTGGGGGCAGCAGACATGGGTGACAACGGACGGACAGGGACCGTCGATGATGCCATCACATGCCCGTGCGCTCGGCGGTCTGTGCCGCCTGGTAGGCCGAGGGCGCCACGCCTTCCCAGCGCTTGAACGCCCGGCGGAAGTTGGCGGGGTCGGTGTAGCCCAGGTGGAAGGCGATGTCCTGCAGCGTCAGCTGACCGGCCTTCATGTGCTGCACGGCCAACCGGTGGCGGACTTCATCGAGCAGCCGCGCAAACGTGGTGCCTTCATCCTGGAGGCGCCGGTGCAGCGTGCGCGGCGTCATGTTGAACAGCCGCGCGGTCACCACCAGCGACGGAAACCCGGTCGGTTTGTCGAGCAACAGGCGCCGCACCCGGTTGCTCATCGACGCCTCGGCGTCGCGGCGATCCAGTTCGCGCTGGCAGATGCGGGCCGCCTCCTCGAAGCTCGCCGGGTCCGCCGTGCTCAGCGGGCGGTCGATGTCGGCCAGCGGCAGCACCAGGCCATGCCAGCCGGCGCCGTAGCGCACCTCGCAGCGGAACATCGATGAAGCGAGCGCCGCGTGGGCCGGCGCGGGCCCGTCGAAGCACACCTGGCGCACCGCGCAGGCCCCCAGGGTGATGTGGTCGATCAGGTTCTTGACCGTCAGCATCACGGCCTCGATCACCAGCTGCTCCAGGCCGTCCAGCGGCCGTGCCGGCTCGATCTGCACCTGCACGGTGTCAGCCACCACCGCATGGCGCACGGTCACCAGCGTGGTCCGCACGGGCACGAAACGCTCGAACAGCACCAGTGCCTGGCGCAGCGTGCTGCTGTTCAGGGCGGCGTAGCCCAGCATGCCATGCGTGTTGATGCGCAGGCGCTCGCCCACCAGCAGGCCGAGTGCCGGCTCGCCCGTGCTGGCGTGCGCGTCGCTGAGCAGGGCATGGAAGGCGGGATAGGGCAGGGCGCCATCGGCCTGAGCCAGCCACACTTCATCCAGCCCGTGGCGTCGCAGCCAGGCGGGCACGTCCATGCGCATGCCGGCCAGCAGGTCGGCGATCAGGCGCAGGTACTGAACGGGCAGGGCAAAGTCGGCCATGGGGCGCGATTGTCAAAAAATGACCTGTGGATGTCAATCCGCGCCCTGTGCAGCGAGGGCGCCGATTTCTACGATCCCGGCATCCCCAAGCCCTCTCCGTCGACACCCCATGCTGTCCCTCGTCACCCGCCTGTTGGCCCCCAAGGGGCCGGTCACGGCCCACATCAACGCCCGCCCCGTGGCCGTGGCGCCGAAGGAAACGCTGCTGCAGGCGGCACTGCGCGAGGGCATCGCCTTTCCGCACAGCTGCCGCGTCGGGGGCTGTGCCACCTGCAAGTGCAGGCTGGTGTCCGGCAAGGTGCGCGAGCTCACGCAGAGCGGCTACATCCTGTCCGACGAGGAGCTCGACCAGGGCTACATCCTGGCCTGCCAGGCGGTGCCGCAGACCGATGTGCGCATTGAGGTCGACCTGTCGGCCCTGCCGGCGCGCCGACAGATCGGGGGCCGCATCGTTGGCCAGGAGCGCCTCACGCACGACATCGTGCAGTTGCGGGTGCAGCTCGACGAGGCGCTGGCCTACAAGGCCGGTCAGTTCGCCGACCTCACGCTCGACAGCCTGCCCGGCGTGGCCCGCAGCTACTCCTTTGCGACGCCCGTGCAGCCGGATGCGCAGGTGAGCTTCTTCGTGCGCAAGGTGCCGGGCGGGCGTTTCTCGACCCTGGTGGTCGACCACGACCTGAGCGGCCAGCGCCTGACGGTGCACGGCCCGGGCGGCGACTTCTGGCTGCGGCCGGCCGACGCACCGCTGGTGCTGGTGGCCGGCGGCAGCGGTCTGGCGCCCATGCTCGCGATGCTGGCCGATGCGCGGGCGCAGGGTGTGGCGCGCCCCGTCACGCTGCTGTTCGGCGCCCGCCTGCAGGCCGACCTGTATGGCATGGCGGCCATCGAGGCCTTCGCCCGGAGCTGGCCGGCTCCCTTCCGCTTCGTGCCGGTGCTGTCGGCCGAGACGCCGGGCAGCACCTGGCTCGGCGCCCGCGGGCTGGTCACCGACTTTCTGCCCGATACCGTGCTCCCCGGCGCCCACGCTTACCTGTGCGGCCCGCCGCCCATGGTGGACACCGCGCGCGCGGCATTGCTGCGCCAGAACGTGGCCGACGCCGACATCCACGCCGACCGCTTCACGACGCTGTACGACCGTCCGCAGGCCGCCTGAGCCCGGGCCCGCCATCCCACACCCAGAACACGGAGACGCTCCATGGCCCTCTTCCACTACCTCAAGTACTTCCTCTTCCACGCCATCGGGCTCATGTCCCTGGCCTTCATCCTCGCGGGGGGCGCGTGGGTCACCGGCGGGCTGCTCACGGTCCTCGTCATCTACATGGTGGGCGATGCGGTCTGTGGTGACGACACCGCCACGCCCGTCTTCCGGCACCCCGGCATCCTGACCTTCCAGCTCTGGATGGCCCTGCCGCTGCTGGCGCTGATCGTGTTTGCCGCCGTGTGGTCCGTCAGCCCCGGGGATCCGCTGGGCTTCGGGGCGGCCCTGACCGGCCTCACCGGGTATGACGTGCTGGCCGCGCGCGCGGGCACCTTCTGGGCGCACCACGTCTCCACCATCCTGCTCACGGGCCTGATGATCGGCATGGTGGGCACCATCACCGCCCACGAGCTCACGCACCGCACCTGGGATCCGGTCTCGATGTTCATCGGCCGCTGGCTGCTGGCCTTCAGCTTCGACACCATCTTCTCGATCGAACACGTCTACGGCCACCACCGCTACGTGTCCACCATCGACGACCCGGCCACCGCGCCGCGCGGCCGCAACGTGTACTTCCATGTGGTGGCCTCCACCATCAAGGGCAACGTGAGCGCGTGGCGCATCGAGCGCCGCCGCCTGCAGCGCACCGGGCAGGCCGTGTTCGGCCCGGGCAACGCCGTCCTCCGCGGGCACCTCATGAGCTTGCTGCTCGTGGCCGTGGCCGGTGCCATCGGTGGGTGGGCGGGCGCGGCTTTCTTCGTGGCCTGCGCGCTGTGGGGCAAGGCCCTGCTCGAGATCGTCAACTACATGGAACACTACGGCATGGTGCGCGACCCGAAGACACCCGTGCAGCCCCGCCACTCGTGGAACACCAACAAGCGCATCAGCTCGTGGTCGATGTTCAACCTCACGCGCCACTCGCACCACCACGCGCAGGGCGAGGTGCCCTACCAGGACCTCAAGCCTTTCCCCGATGCGCCCATGATGATCAGCGGCTACCTCACCACCATCGTCGTGGCCATGATCCCGCCGCTGTGGCACCGCCTGATGACGCCCAAGGTACTGGACTGGGATCGCCGTTACGCCACGCCCGACGAGCGCCGCCTGGCGGCCGAGGCCAACGCCCGCAGCGGCATCCCGGCGCTGATGGCGCAGGTGTCGGCGCCGGCCAACCGCAGCGCGCAGACCGCCTGACGCGGCAAGCCCCGCACCCGGGGGCGGGTTTTCATTCTGACAATGACCGTGGTCAATTGCGCACAATGCCCCCATGCAGTACCACACCGCCCTCATCATCGGCAGCGGCTTCGGCGGCCAGGCTGCCGCTGTCAACCTGCGCCGCATCGGCATCGAAGACTTCCTGATCCTCGAGCGCCGCCCGTGGATGGGCGGCACCTGGAGCCAGAACAGCTATCCCGGTGCCGCGGTCGACGTGCAGTCGCCGCTGTACTCGCTCTCGTTCGAGCCCTACCCGTGGACGCAGATGTTTGCCGAGCAGCACGAGCTGGTCGAGTACACCAACCATGTGCTGGCCAAACACGGCCTGCGTGACAAGACCCGGCTGGACGCCAACGTCACCCAGGTGCAGTGGGACGAGGCCCGCCAGCTCTGGCAGGTGGACACCGAAGCAGCGGGCCGCTTCGAGGCCAAGTACGTCATCAACGCCTCGGGCCCGCTGAGCACGCCCGTGATCCCGAACTTCAAGGGCCGCGACACCTTCCAGGGCCGCAGCTTCCACACCAACGCCTGGGACCACGGCTACGACCTCCAGGGCAAGCGCGTGGCCATCATCGGCAGCGGCGCGAGCGCCGCCCAGGTCATCCCGGCCATCGCCCCCGAGGTGGGGCAGCTGCACGTCTTCCAGCGCACCCCGCACTGGGTGCTGCCGCGACCCGATCACACTTTCTCGCGCTTCGAGCGCGCGCTGCTGAAGAACCGCGTCATCTACAAGGCGCTGCGCACCGCCATCTACTGGGGCCTGGAGAGCCGCATCATCGGCTTCAAGTACTCCAAGACCATGCTCAACGTGGTCGCCCAGCAGGCCGCCCTCAAGCACATCCGCCGGCAGATTGCCGATCCGAAGCTCCGCGAAGCCGTCACGCCCGACTACACCATCGGCTGCAAGCGCATCATCCTGTCGAGCACGCTGTACCCGGCGCTGTGCCGGCCCAATGTGCAGCTGCACCCGAAGGACGACGGCATCGCCGAGATCAACGCGCGTGGCATCCTCACGGCCCAGGGTCAGCAGATCGACCTTGACCTGATCGTGTACTCCACGGGCTACGACGCCACCGACGGGGTTGTTTCCTACCCCGTGATCGGCAAGGGCGGCCAGACCCTGCAGGGTTTCTGGGCCGATTACCCGCGTGCCTACCTGGGCACCGCCATGCCCGGCTTTCCGAACCTGTTCATCGTCACGGGGCCCAACACCGGCATCGGCCACACCTCGGCCATCTTCGTGATCGAGGCGCAGATGGAGTACATCCGCCGCGCCATTGCAGCCACCCAGAAGCAGGGCGCGAAGGCCATCGAGGTGAAGGCCGAGGCCGAGGCCGACTACACCGCCATGATCCATCGCGAGATGACGCAAACGGTGTGGCACGCAGGCGGCTGCAACAGCTGGTACAAGAGCAAGAGCGGGCGCGTGATCGCCATGTTCCCCGGCTTCAGCTTCACCTTCCGCCAGCTGGCCCGGGCCTTCAAGCCCGCGCACCACCGTTTCAGCTGAATACCCGGGGCTGTACCATCGCGGTCCCGCGGCCGGCCGGCTGCGGTGTCCCTGCGGATGGATCCCCTCATGAACGTCAGACACCTGCGGGCCGACGTGCTCGCCGGCATCACCACCTCGTTTGCGCTCGTGCCCGAGTGCATCGCCTTCGCGCTGGTGGCCCACCTCCATCCGCTGATGGGGCTGTACGGCGCCTTCATCCTGTGCACGATCACGGCGCTGTTCGGCGGCCGGCCCGGCATGGTCTCGGGCGCGGCGGGCTCGATGGCCGTGGTCATCGTGGCCCTGGTGGTGCAGCACGGCGTGCAGTACCTGCTGGCCACGGTGCTCATGTCGGGGCTGATCATGCTGGCGTTCGGGCTGCTCAGGCTCGGCAAGCTGGTGCGCATGGTGCCGCACCCCGTCATGCTGGGCTTCGTCAACGGGCTGGCCATCGTCATCGCCACCGCCCAGCTCGAACACTTCAAGCACGATGGCGTCTGGCTGACCGGCACACCGATGGCGCTGATGGTCGGCCTCGTCGTTGCGACCATGGCCGTGGTCTATCTGCTCCCGCGCCTGACCCGCGCCGTGCCGCCTGCCCTGGTCGCCATCGTGGGCGTGGGGCTGGCGGTGTCGGCGCTGGGCCTGCCCACGCGCACGCTGGGCGACATGGCCCACATTGCGGGGGGCCTGCCAGTGTTCGCCTGGCCCGACTTGGCCTGGAACTTCGACACGCTGAAGACGATCGCGCCCTATGCGGTGCTGATGGCCATGGTGGGCCTGCTGGAGACCCTGCTGACGCTCAACCTCACCGACGAGCTCACCGAAAGCCGTGGCGACCCTGACCGCGAGTGTGTGGCCCTGGGCGGCGCCAACATCGTCTCCGGGCTGTTCGGCGGCATGGGCGGCTGCGCCATGATCGGCCAGACCGTCATCAACCTGCGATCCGGCGGACGAGGGCGCCTTTCGGGCGTCGTGGCCGGCGTCATGGTGCTGCTGTTCGTGCTCTTCCTGTCGCCGCTGATCGAGCGCATCCCGCTGGCCGCGCTGGTGGGCGTGATGTTCGTCGTGGCGCAGCAGACCTTTGCGTGGGCCTCGCTGCGCGTGGTCCGCAAGGTGCCGCGCAACGACGTGCTGATGATCGTGCTCGTCACCGTGATCACCGTGCTGACCGACCTGGCCACCGCCGTGCTGTGCGGCATCGTGCTGGCCGCCCTCGATTTCGCGTGGCAGCACGCCCGCGCACTCTATGCCGACAGCCACACCGAGCCCGACGGCAGCAAGCTGTACCGGGTGCACGGCACGTTGTTCTTCGCGTCGGTCACGCCCTTCCTGCAACAGTTCGATCCGGCCGGCGATCCGCCCGAGGTCACGCTCGACTGCGCACACCTGAGTTTCGTCGACTATTCGGCCATCGAGGCCCTCAGGACCCTGCGCGAGCGCTATGCCCGCGCGGGCAAGCACCTGCGCGTGGTGCACCTGTCGCCGCGCTGCCGTCAGCTGCTCAAGCGGGCCGGTGTGGCGCCAGGCAGCGCGGTCTGAGGCGGATGGGCCGCGGCCCGGACGAAAAAAAAACCGACTCAGGAGAGCCGGTCTTTCACTGGAAGCGACGGGGCTCAGTAGCGACCGCCACCGTAGCCACCCGTGCCGTAGCCCACGTCCGCACGCTTGGTGGCGGTGTAGCCCGCGGCGCCGTAGCCGCCCGCGCTGCTGCCCTTGTCTTCGCGGGGACGCGCCAGGCTGACGACAATCGAGCGCCCATCGACGGACATGCCATTCAGCCCGGTGATGGCGGCCTGGGCCATTTCGGCCGAGCCCATTTCCACGAAGCCGAAGCCCTTGGAGTTGCCGGTGTCACGGTCTGTCATGACCTTGGCCGAGGCCACACGGCCGAACTCGGCAAAGTTGCTTTTCAGGCTGTCGTCGGTCACGGAGTAGGGCAGGTTGCCCACGTAGATCTTGCTGCTCATGGAAGAGCCTTTCTGGATGAGGTGCACCGTCACGATGCGGGTGTGCGAAACGCGTCCGCAGCAACGGGGTGTGGGAACGGATCTGCGGTGCGCAGGTCCTTCGGCACGGGGGGAGGGCCGGCTTGCGCATGGGGCTGCCGGCCTGAGTGAGGTGGACCGAGCGAGGCGGCAGGGGCCGCAGTCGGTCGGACGTGGCGCAGGCTCAGGGGCCTGCGCAAGCGCACTTTATATCACCAAATAATATTTTCAGTAAGAAATATTATTTCTGGTTTTAAGCGATCACAGGCTGAAGTCGTAATCCACCGTCAGCGGGGCATGGTCGCTGAACCACTGGTCCTTGTAGACGCTGGCGGCGCGGGCGGTTTCGGCCAGGGCCGGCGTGGCCAGGTGGTAGTCGATGCGCCACCCCACGTTCTTCGCCCGGGCCTGGCCGCGGTTGCTCCACCATGTGTAGCAGGCGTCGGTCGTGTCCGGGTGCAGCCGGCGGTACACATCGACCAGCCCGGCGCCCCCGGCCGGGTCCAGCAGCGCCGTCATCCAGGCGCGCTCTTCCGGCAGAAAACCCGAGTTCTTCAGGTTGCCCTTCCAGTTCTTCAGGTCGGCTTCCTTGTGCGCGATGTTGACGTCACCCACCAGGATGAACTCGCGCTCGGCGCGCAGCCGCGCCAGGTGCGGCGCGATCATGTCCAGAAAGCGGTACTTGGCCGCCTGGCGTTCGTCGCCGCTCGAGCCGCTCGGGAAGTAGCAGCTGATCAACGAGAGCTTGCGCCCCGGCTTGTCGAAGCGCAGTTCCACCCAGCGCCCCTCGGCGTCGAACTGCGTGGTCACATCGTGCGTGCCCAGGCCGATCAACACGTCCGACGGTTCGTGGCGCGTGTAGATGCCCACGCCCGAGTAACCCTTCTTCTCGGCGTGGTGGAAATGGCCCTGCATGCCCGCAATCGTGCGGAGTGCCGGCGGCATGTCGTCGGCGTGGACCTTCAGTTCCTGCACGCCCATACAATCGGCCGACACCGATTCTGCCCAGGGCACCAGGCCCTTCGTGGCCGCAGAGCGGATGCCATTGACGTTCAGAGAGACCAGACGAAACACGAGACACCATCCATCATGAGCACCACCCTTTCGAACGACTCTCTGGCCCAGGATTTCGTGGCCTTCGCGGTGCAATCGCAGGTGCTGCGGTTCGGGGAATTCAAGACCAAGGCAGGGCGCCTGTCACCCTATTTCTTCAATGCCGGCCTGTTCGACGACGGCGCCAAGCTCGGCCGTCTGGCTGAATTCTATGCACGCCGGCTGATCGCGTCCGGCCTGCAGTTCGACATGCTGTTCGGCCCGGCCTACAAGGGCATCACGCTGGCGGCTGCCGTGTCGATCGAGCTGGCCCGTCTGGGCCACAACAAGCCCTTTGCCTACAACCGCAAGGAAGCCAAGGACCATGGCGAGGGCGGCACCCTGGTGGGCGCGCCCGTGCAGGGCCGCGTGCTCATCATCGACGACGTGATCTCGGCCGGCACCTCGGTGCGCGAGTCCATCGAGCTGATCAAGGCGGCCGGCGCCACCCCCTGCGGCGTGACGATCGCACTGGACCGCCAGGAAAAGGCCACGGCCAACGGGCAGGATGCTGCCGAAAGCGCCGTCCAGCAGGTCGAACAGCACTATGGCCTGCCGGTGGTGGCCATTGCCACCCTGCGCGACCTGCTGCAGTACCTGGGCGCCCAGTCCGACCCGGCGCTGTCCGCGTTCCACCCGGCGGTGGAAGCCTATCGTCAACGCTACGGCGTCTGAGCCACCGATGGTGGCAGACTGATGTGGCCGCCACCGGCGGTCTGCGTCATGATGGAGTCCGTGATGAGCCCGATTGCCTTTCGCCGTTCCGTGTCCCGCGTCCGCGCCCTGTGCGGCGACGCCGGCGTGCGCGGGCAGGGGCGCCGGCTGGGCCTCGTCGCCCTCACGCTGGCCGCCCTTGCAGGCAGCGGCCCGGTCGCGGCGGCGGCCTCCGGGTCGGGCATCTATTCCTGCATCGACAGCGCCGGGCGCCGTTACACCTCCGACCGGCCGATTCCGGAATGCCTCGACCGCGAGCAGCGTGTGCTCAACCGGGATGGCTCCCAGCGGCAGGTGCTGCCCCCGCGGATGAATGCCGAGGAGCGCGCGGCCGAGGAAGAGCGCCAGCGCCAGCGCGCGCAGGCCGAGGCCGCCCGCAAGGATGCCATCCGGCGTGATCGCAATCTGGTGCTGCGTTATCCGAACGAGGGCGCCCACCAGCGCGCCCGCGAAGGCGCGCTCGACGACCTCCGCAAGGCCATTGCCTCGTCCGAGCGCCAGGTGGCGCAGTTGCAGGACGAGCGCAAGGGCCTGATGGCCGAGGCCGAGTTCTACAAAGGCAAGCGCATCCCGGTCAAGCTGAAGTCCCAGCTTGATGCCAACGAGGCGCAGCAGCAGGCCCAGCGCGACATCATCCTCAACCAGCAGGCCGAGATGGGGCGCATCAACGCGTTCTACGACACCGAGCTGGCGCGCCTGCGCAAGCTGTGGGCGGGCGCCGCGCCCGGGTCGCTGGAGGCCGATGCGCCGAGCGCCGCTGCCTCGGCCGGCCGCTGACCGGCGCCGGGCTGCGATCCGATCCCTTAGTGTTTTCTTAAGGTTGCGCTAGCAGAGTCTTAGCAGCGCGCCGGGGCGTGCCTTTCTAAGCTGGGCTCTCCATTCACAGGAGAGCCGACATGCCCCATCACCCCCACGCCGAAGCCCAGGCCACCCCCCGTCTGGATCTGTACGCCCCCATTCACAAGGCCTTGCGCGCCTGGATGTTCGACACCGTGATGAGGGTCGGGCGCACCGACGGCCTGGATGCCGAGGGCCTTCAGCAGACCCTGTCCCGGGTGGCGTCGCTCCTCGCCGTCTGCGAGAGCCACATCCACCACGAGCAGGTCTTTCTCCATCCCCTGCTGGAGCAGGGCCGCCACAATGCGGCGCAGGCGGCCGACCAGGCCCACGCCGGTCATGCCCGCGACATCGCGCGCCTGCGCAGCCTCGTCAGCCAGGTGCGCGAATCCAGCCCCGCCGAACGGGATCCCATGCTGATGACGCTGTACCGCGCGCTGTCGGTGTTCGTGGCCGAGAACCTCACGCACATGCACTGGGAAGAGACGGTGCACAACGAGACGCTGTGGGCCTGCTACACCGACGCGCAGCTGATGCAGGCCCACGATGCGCTGGTGCAGAGCATCACGCCGCAGGAGATGGCGGAAACCTTGCGCCACATGCTGCCGGCGCTCGCGCCGTGCGAGCGCCTCGGCATGCTCTCCGACATGCGCGCCAAGATGCCCCCCGGTGCGTTCGAGGGCATTCTGGCCCTGGCTCACGAAGTGCTGAGCGTCCACGATGCGGCAGCCGTGCTGCAGGGCCTCGGGCTCCCGCTCCATCTGCCTGCGGTCCGCGCACCGGCGCACGGATGACCTCGTGGCCGACCCTCAGCCGCGCTCGATGAGGTCCAGTTCGGCCTGAACGTCCAGCCGGAAACGCCCCCTCCCGGTCTTCACGATCTGGATGGGGACCTCGCGCTCGGCCAGGCGCCGCTGCAGCAGGATCAGCCGGGCCTCCAGGTTGTCTGCCACATCGGGCAGCCCCAGGCTGGCATCCAGGCGCAGCTCGCGGTTGCTGAAGTCCTGTCGCCCCTCCTGATGCCAGCAGCGCAGCAAACGCCACAGGATGGCGCCGGCCACGCCCTTGATCAGGTAGTCCTGGTCCACGAACACGCTGTGCGTGTGCGGGTGGTGGTGCACGCTGATGCGCGGGGCGCCCTCCGGCGTGATCGGCGCCGAAGCGGTGGGTGGCGGGCCGCCCACCGTGGCCTCGTCCGGGGCCGCCTCCATCGGCTGCAGCAGCGACAGCGCCAGGGCCAGGGGCGCGGCCACCGAGACCAGGGCGTCTTCGTCGTCGTGGCTGAAGTGCTGGTCCTCGGTGCTTTCGGCCATCAGCACGCCGACCACCCGCCCCATGAGCTTGAGCGGGACGGCCAGCTGGCTGCGCGGGGCCGCCAGGCCGGGCAGGGGGATTTCTTCGCGCAGGCCGCCATCCAGCCCCACGTCCTCACTGCGTTGCCGGATGGCGCGTGCGTAGGTCTGGGACATGGCCATGTGCCCGATGCGGATGGGCACGCCCTCGCGCGCCGCGATGCCCGCCACGCCCTGGCCCAGCGGCACCTCCGCCCCCACGCCCGATGTCTCGTAGCCCAGGCTCGCCACCGTGTACAGGCTGTGCTGCTGCGGGTCGATCAGCAGGATCATGCTGTGCTCGATGCGCAGGTGGTCCCGCATGGCAGCCAGGGTTTCGTCGAGCAGCGTCGCCATGTCGTGACAGGCGCTCAGCCGGTCCATCACGGCGCGGGTGCCGGCCCCGATGTCGCACCGGGGCGCGGGCGCCTGCAGCGTCTTGCGCCCCGGGATCATTTCCACCGACTCGACCTCATAGAAGTCGGCGCCCTGCAGGTGATAGACCTTTTCCATGCCGCAGTGCGCGGCGATGCCGGCCAGCTTGGCCTTCATCCGCTCGAAGACGGGGCCGGCGTGCTCGGTGCGCAGGTAGCGCAGCTGCAGCCGCACGCCGGCCGCGGTGTAGGGGTCGTCGACCGTGACCGCACACCGCCGTGTGGCGAGGATGTTCTCGCGACTGCGGTTGAAGAACTGGAAGGACAGGGCCACGTGGGCCTCGTCCACGTACTCCACCTGCGACAGGTAGCACAGGTGCGGCACGCCCTCGGCCGACACCGTGCACATCGTGGCGGGGATCACGCCCTCGAACATCCGGCGCAGCCCGCCGAGCGTGATGGCCTGCGTGCCGGGGCTCACGCGTGCACCTCGATCGGGCGGCCCGCGCCGGGGCCGGGGCTCTGGTTCCAGGCCCCATAGGGCGTGAAGGTGACGGCGTGCAGGCGGTCCGGGCTGTCGACATCGAGCCAGGCCGATGCGAACACCTCGTCGAACCCGAAGGGGCGGATCTCCGTGACGAAGCGCAGCTTGTGTTCGCGTCGGTGCAGCCAGTCTTCGGGCTGCGCCGGCGACACCGCCGCGTCCCGCCCCTTGATCTGCACGGTCCTGTGCGTGGTGGGCTGGCACAGCACCACGGCCACCTGGGGCACCTCGCGAATGGCGTCCAGCAGGGCGTCCGCCGCGGGCGAGGAGAGCAGCACCGACAGGCGGTGGTCGGGCTCGACCCGGATGGCCAGCGCCCGGTTCAGCAAGGGCAAGCCTTGCGCCGTGCGGCCGCCGAGGTGGATCGACAGGCCGATGCGCAGGTAGTCCAGCAGGTCGGGGTGAAGGGGGCGGCTCACGCGCAGGTCCGGTGAGGGGGATGGCCGATTCTGGAGGAAAGCCGGCCCCCTCACAACGCGCGGCCACCCCGCGTCGGGGGATCAGCCCGCCAGCTTCTTCTTCAGCAGCTCATTGACAGCCGCCGGGTTGGCCTTGCCCTTGGTGGCCTTCATGGCCTGGCCCACCAGCGCGTTGAAGGCCTTCTCCTTGCCGGCGCGGAACTCCTCCACCGACTTGGCGTTGGCCGCCAGCACCTCGTCGAGGATGCGCTCGAGCTCGCCGGTGTCGCTCATCTGCTTGAGGCCCTTGGCCTCGATCAGCGCGTCCACCCGGGCCACATCGTCGCCCGCACCTTCGCCGTTCCACAGCGCATCGAACACCTGCTTGGCGCCGGCGTTCGAGATCGTGCCGTCGCTGATGCGGCCGATCATCGCGGCCAGCAGCGCGGGCGACACGGGCGACGCATCCAGCGTCTGCTCGGCCGCATTCAGCCGGCGCGAGACCTCGCCCATCAGCCAGTTCGACACCAGCTTCGGCTGACCGCAGGCCTTGGCCGCCGTCTCGAAGAAGGCGCCGAAGGCCTTGGACTGCGTCATCATCGTCGCGTCGTACTCGGGCAGGCCGTAGTCCTTCACGAAGCGCTCGGCCATCACGCGCGGCAGCTCGGGCATCGTCGCCTTCACGCGCTCGACCCACTCGGGGGCGATCACCAGCGGCGGCAGGTCGGGGTCCGGGAAGTAGCGGTAGTCGTGCGCGTCTTCCTTGGTGCGCATGGCCCGCGTCTCGCCCGTGTCCGGGTTGAACAGCACGGTGGCCTGCTGGATGGCGTAGCCGTCCTCGATCTGGTCGATCTGCCAGTTGATCTCGAAGTCGGTGGCCTGCTGCAGGAACTTGAAGCTGTTGAGGTTCTTGATCTCGCGGCGCGTGCCCAGCGGGCCGCCCGGCTTGCGCACCGACACGTTCACGTCGCAGCGGAACGAGCCTTCCTGCATGTTGCCGTCGCAGATGCCCAGCCACACCACCAGCGCGTGCAGTGCGCGCGCGTACTCGGCGGCCTCGGCGCTGCTGCGCATGTCGGGTTCGGTCACGATCTCCAGCAGCGGCGTGCCGGCGCGGTTCAGGTCGATGCCCGACGACTTCTCACCGTTGAAGCCGGCGAAGTCCTCGTGCAGCGACTTGCCTGCGTCTTCTTCCAGGTGGGCGCGCACCAGGCGCACCGTGTGGGGCTTGTCGCCCACGAAGAAACTCACCGTGCCACCCTGCACGACGGGGATCTCGTACTGGCTGATCTGGTAGCCCTTGGGCAGGTCGGGGTAGAAGTAGTTCTTGCGCGCGAAGATCGAGCGCGGCGCGATGTGCGAGCCGACCGACAGGCCGAACGCGATCGCGCGCTCGACGGCGCCGTGGTTCATCACCGGCAGCGTGCCGGGCAGGGCCATGTCCACCGGGCAGGCCTGGGTGTTGGGCTCGGCGCCGAAGCGGGTCGAGGCGCCCGAGAAGATCTTCGATTGCGTCGAGAGCTGGACGTGGGTTTCGATGCCGATCACGACCTCGTAGCCACGGACAAGAAGGGAACTCATGGTGTGTGTCTCGCTGGGCGTTCGGGTCAGGCCAGGGCGGCGGGCACGCGCTGGTGCCAGTCGGTCACCTGCTGGAAGGCGTGGGCCGCGTGCAGCAGGCGGGCCTCCTGCCAGTAGTTGCCGATCAGCTGCAGGCCCACGGGCATGCCGTGCTCACCGAAGCCGCAGGGCACGCTCATGCCCGGCAGGCCGGCCAGCGAGGCGGGCAGCGTGAAGATGTCGGCCAGGTACTCGGCCACCGGATCAGTCTGTGAGCCAGACGTGGTTGCGATCGGGCGGGCCACCGTGGGCGCCACCGGGCCGGCGATCACGTCGCACTGCTGGAAGGCGGCCTGGAAGTCGTCGGCAATCATGCGGCGCAGCTTCTGGGCCTGCAGGTAGTAGGCGTCGTAATAGCCGTGGCTCAGCACATAGGTGCCGATCATGATGCGGCGTTTGACCTCGGCGCCGAAACCTTCGGCGCGGGTCTTGCAGTACATGTCGTTCAGGTCGCTGTATTTGGCCGCGCGGTGGCCGAACTTGACGCCGTCGTAGCGGCTCAGGTTGGACGAGGCCTCGGCCGGCGCAATGATGTAGTACACCGGGATCGACAGCTCGGTGCGCGGCAGGCTGATGTCGACCAGCGTGGCGCCCATGGCTTCGAGCTGGGCCAGTGCGGCGCGCGTGGCGGCCAGCACGCCGGCTTCCACGCCCTCGCCGAAGAATTCCTTGGGCACGCCCACGCGCAGGCCGGCCAGCGGGCGGGCCTTGTCGGCGAGTTCGGCCGACAGGGTCAGCGCGGCGAGGTCCTTGCCGATCACGCCGGGCTGATTGGCGGCCAGGCTGCCGTCATGCAGTCGCACCTGCTCGGCGCTGGTGGCATCACGCGGGTCGAAGCCGCTCATGGCATCCAGCATCAGCGCGCAGTCTTCGGCGGTGCGGGCCATCGGGCCTGCCTGGTCGAGCGACGAGGCAAAGGCGATCATGCCGTAGCGCGAGCAGCGGCCGTAGGTCGGCTTGATGCCGGTGATGCCGGTCAGCGCCGCGGGCTGGCGGATCGAGCCGCCGGTGTCGGTGCCGGTGGTGGCCGCCACCAGGCGCGCGGCCACGGCCACGGCCGAGGCGCCCGACGAGCCGCCGGGAATGCGGCTGGTGTCCCACGGGTTGCGAGCCACGCCATAGGCCGAGTTCTCGTTGGCGCCGCCCATCGCGAACTCGTCGCAGTTGAGCTTGCCCAGGTTCACCACGCCGGCGGCCTTGAGCCGGGCCACCACGGTGGCGTCGAACGGGCTCTGGTAGCCCTGCAGCATCTTCGAGGCGGCGGTGGTGGGCTGCCCTTCGGTCACGAAGATGTCCTTGTGGGCGATGGGCACGCCGTCCAGCCGGCTCAGGGCCTGGCCGGCCGCGCGGCGGGCGTCCGACGCGGCTGCGGCGGCCAGGGCGCCCTCGGCGTCGACGTGCAGGAAGGCACCCAGCTGGGTGTGCGCGGCAATGCGGTCGAGCGCGTGCTGCGTGAGGGCCACGGAGGTGGTCAGGCCGGCGGCCAGGGCATCGGCCTGACGGGCCAGGGTCAGGTCGTGCAGTGCAGTGGAAGCGGCGGTCATTCGATCACCTTCGGAACCAGGAACAGGCCGCCGTCGCGGGCGGGGGCGTTGGCCATGTTGGCCTCGCGTGCGTCACCTTCGGTGACCGCATCCTCGCGCAGGCGCAGGGTCACGTCCTGGATGGCAGACAGGGGGGTGTACAGGGGCGCGACACCGGAGGTGTCGACGGCGCGCATCTTCTCGACGATGGCGAAGAAATCATTGAGCTGCGTGAGCATCGCAGCCTGCTCGTCGTCGCGCAGTTCAAGGCGCGCGAGCTGGGCGATGCGGCTGACGTCGGTGGGGGTCAGGGCCATGGGTGCTGTCCAGGTTCTCGAATGGATGGCCGACCGCCGGCGGCGTGTCGCGCTGCACAGACGGGGTCATGCCTGTGTGCAAGTGCAAGCACGCGTTTCCGCACCCCTTCGAGGGCGGCAAAGGCGGGGCCTTGGGGTATTATCCTAGGTTATCCACAAGCCACGTTTCTGCAGGGAAAGCGGGTCGCGTGTTCTTCACAAAAGAGCCCGGCCGGAGACGCGCAGAAAGGTGGCCTGGGGGAAGCTTTCATGACGCGCAGCCGGGGTCTTCGGACACAGGCTGCGCGTGTCGTTTTCCGAGGGGCTGCGCTGTCCGCCTGCCGCCGCACGTGAGTCCGCCGTGCCGCCCGCAGGGATGCGCCGCCCGCGCTGGAGCCCTGATTCATGTATTCCATGTTCCGCAAGTACTTCTCGACCGACCTGGCCATCGACCTGGGTACCGCCAACACGCTGATTTATGTGCGTGACAAGGGCATCGTGCTGGACGAGCCGTCGGTGGTGTCCATCCGCCACGAGGGTGGACCCAACGGCAAGAAGACCATCCAGGCCGTGGGTGCCGAGGCCAAGGCCATGCTGGGCAAGGTGCCCGGCAACATCGAGGCCATCCGCCCGATGAAGGACGGCGTGATCGCCGACTTCACCGTCACCGAGCAGATGCTCAAGCAGTTCATCAAGATGGTGCATCCGCGCTCGGTGTTGAAGCCGTCGCCGCGCATCATCATCTGCGTGCCCTGCGGCTCGACCCAGGTCGAGCGACGCGCCATCCGTGAATCGGCGCTGGGCGCCGGCGCCTCCGAGGTCTACCTGATCGAAGAGCCCATGGCCGCGGCCATCGGTGCCGGTCTGCCCGTGTCGGAAGCCTCTGGCTCGATGGTGGTCGACATCGGCGGCGGCACCACCGAGGTCGGCGTGATCTCGCTGGGCGGCATGGTCTACAAGGGCTCGGTCCGCGTCGGCGGCGACAAGTTCGACGAGCACATCATCAGCTACATCCGCCGCAACTACGGCATGCTGATCGGCGAGCCCACGGCCGAAGCCATCAAGAAGGAAATCGGCAGCGCGTTCCCGGGCTCCGAGGTCAAGGAGATGGAAGTCAAGGGCCGCAACCTGTCCGAAGGCGTGCCGCGCAGCTTCACCATCTCGTCCAACGAGATCCTCGAAGCCCTGACCGACCCGCTCAACCAGATCGTCTCGGCCGTGAAGAACGCGCTGGAGCAGACCCCGCCCGAACTGGGCGCCGACATCGCCGAGCGCGGCATGATGCTGACCGGCGGCGGCGCGCTGCTGCGCGATCTGGACCGCCTGCTGGCCGAAGAAACCGGCCTGCCCGTGCTGGTGGCCGAAGACCCGCTGACCTGTGTGGTGCGCGGTTGCGGCATGGCGCTCGAGCGCATGGAGCGCCTGGGCAGCATCTTCACCTCGGAGTAATTCCCGCTTGGCGCAGGCGGAAGGCGCAGGCATCCTGCCGCATCCCCGTTTGCCGACGCCTTGCCCGGGTTGAGCCGCCGACATGCCCCTGGCCACGCTGGACCGCACGCCGCCGCCCTTCTTCAAGCAGGGGCCGTCGGCGTTCACGCGCCTGATGTTTTTTGCTGCGCTGGCTGTTTTCCTCATGGTGGCCGACGCCCGCTGGCAGATGACGCAGCCGCTGCGTGCGCTGGTGGCCACCGTGCTGCACCCGGTGCAGGAGGTGCTGCTGGCGCCCTCGCGCTGGTGGGACGGCGCCAGCCAGTATCTGGCCGGCGTCGATGAAGCCAGGCGCACGCAGGCCCGCGCCGAACTGCTGCTGGCAGCCCAGTCCGAGCGTGTGACCCGCATGAGCCAGCTCGAACGCGAGAACGACCGCCTGCGCGCGCTGCTCGAACTCCGTCCGCGCATCGAGGTCGGCACCCGCGCCGCCGAAATCCTGTACGACGCCCCCGACCCCTACACCCGCAAGGTCGTCATCGACCAGGGCAGTCGCCATGGCGCGGTGCTGGGCTCGCCCGTCATCGACGAGACCGGGGTGCTGGGGCAGGTCACGCGGGTCTACCCGCTCACATCCGAAGTTACGTTGGTGACGGACAAGGACGCGGCCGTGCCGGTGGTGAACGTGCGAACCCGGCAGCGGGGCGTGGCTTACGGCCAGCCGGAAAACAGTGGCATGGAGTTGCGCTTCATGGCGGGCAACGCCGATGTGCAGGCGGGCGACGTGCTGCAGACCTCGGGCCTGGACGGGGTCTACCCGCCCGGGCTGCCCGTGGCCCGCGTGGTGCGTGTCGACCGGCGCGCGGACTCGGCTTTCGCGCGCATCGCGCTGGGCCCTCTGGCTCACCCGGACAGCGCCCGCCATGTCCTGCTGCTCGAGCCGCTGTCATCGCAGATGCCCGCCAAGCCGGCCGATGCGGCTGCTTCGGGCGCGTCGGCCGCGGGCGGACGCCACAAGGCGGCCTCGTCGGTCACCGTCACGCCGTCGGGGGTGCGACCATGATGCCGCGTGGCAGCGAGCTGCTGCTGCCGGTCAACCCGGTCTTCATCTGGTTTTCGCTGCTCGTGGCGATGCTCTTCAACATGCTGCCGTGGGGGCGCTGGGCCGGTGTGCCGGACCTGCTGGCCGTGGTGCTGGTGTTCTGGAACGTGCACCAGCCGCGGCGCGTCGGTGTGGGCGCGGCCTTTGTGTTCGGGCTGCTGATGGACGTGCACCAGGGCGCCTTGCTGGGGCAGCACGCGCTGGCCTACACGCTGCTGAGCTTTTTTGCCATCACGGTGCACCGCCGCCTGCTGTGGTTCGCCGTGCCGTCGCAGGCCGCGCAGATCGTGCCGCTGTTCATTGCCGCCCATGCCGTCTCGTTGCTGGTGCGGCTGATGGCCGGGGCGGGGTGGCCAGGCTGGCCGCTGGTGCTGGCGCCGCTGTTCGAGTCGCTGCTGTGGCCGGTCGCGAACTGGTTGCTGCTGGCCCCGCAGCGGCGACCGCCCGACCGCGACAAGAACCGACCTCTGTGACCGGCAACCCCGAAAATCGGTCACCGCGAAGGATTCCGGACAGTCTTGACCGATTCCCCGAGTCGGTCGTCGACTCACCCCCTCTGTTTTCGGGATGGTGCGGAGTCGATACTCAAGACACACTCTGTTGCAATTAATGGAGTGTGTGATGCGGTCTGCAATGTCTTCGGTTCTGACGTCTGTCGTCCTGCTGTGGGGCGCCTCGGCTCAGGCCGCCACGTTCTCGAGCTGGGACCTGAACGGATCGGCCGCGCTGATCGACGGCGGCAACACCGTGCGCCTGACCGCCAACCAGGCCAGCCAGGTCGGTGTCACCTGGGGCCCGGGTTCGCTGGACTTGGGCACCCTGCTCACCCGTGAGGAAAAGAAGCCCGTCGAGGTGCTCTTCGACTTCCGCGTCACCGGCACCGGGGTGAAGAGCAACTGGGGCGATGGGTTCGCGGTGTTCGTGTCCAGCCAGGCGCCGCTCGCCACGGCGTCGGGTGCGTTCGGCCTGAACGCGTTCGACGATGGCATGGCCTTCCTGATCGACCCGGCCGCGAACAAGGCCCTGTCGCGGCAGGCGGGGGCCACCAGCGATCCGGCCACCACGCTGGCGGCGTCCAAGCTCAAATTCGGGGCCGACAAGGTCGACATGCTGGACAGCACGCTGGTGCACGCAAGGCTGCAGTTCAGTTGGGTGAAGGACAAGGGCTGGACGCTCAACCTGTCGATGGACGACAGCCGCCCGGGCGAGGCATGGCGCACCTTCGCGACGTCGACCGTCTCGCAAAGCACTTTCTCGGACTGGAGTGACGTGCGCATCGGCTTTGGCGCCAGCACGCTGGGCGGCGAGCGCGCCAACTTCGACATCTTGTCGTTCTCGGCGCAGGACATGCGTTACCCGGCGGCGCCCGTGCCCGAAGCGTCGACGATGGCCCTCGCCATGGCCGGCCTCGGTGTGCTCGCCTGGTCGGCGCGCCGCCGCCGCGTGGCTGCGGGCCACTGAGCACGCCATCCCTGTTCTGAACCATGTTGCGCCCGCACTGCGGGCCGATTGGAGCTTCCATGTCTCATCGTTTTCAACGTGGCGCGCTGGCGCTGGCTGCCGCCTTTGTCTGCCAGGCACCGGCCTGGGCGCTGACGCTGGACGCATCGCAGGCCACCGTGGTGTCGGGCATCGGCTCGGTGAGCACCAGCGGCACGACCACCACCGTGACGCAGGGCAGCGCGGTGCTGCGCCTGAACTGGACCTCGCTCGATGTGCCGACGGGGCACACGCTGGCCTTCGCGCAGGGCAGCGCCACGCAGGTGGCCGTCAACGTCGTGACGGGCAACACCGGTTCGCAGGTGCTGGGCACGGTGACGGCCCCGGGCTCGGTCTACTGGATCAACCCCAACGGCCTCTTCATTGCCAAGGGTGCTCGCGTGGACGTCGGCAGCTTCGTCGGCAGCGCGCTGGGGCTGTCCATGCTGGAGCCCGCAACGGGCAAGGTCGTGCTCAAGAGCACGGGCAGCGCCGGCGTCGTGACGAACGAGGGCGAGATCGTGACGAGCGCCGGGGGCACGGTGGCCCTGGTCGGCCGCCAGGTCACGAACAGCGGCCTGCTGTCGGCGCCAGAGGGCCAGGCGCTGATGCTGGCAGGCGACCGGGTCGTCTTCAAGCCGAATGGCGAAAGCGGCGCGCTGTCCTATGTGCTCGACAAGGCGGCGGTCGACGCCCTGGTCCAGCAGTCCGGCACCGTGTCCGCCCAGGGCGGTACCGTCGTGCTCGACGCGCGTTCGCTGCAACAGGCGGTGGTCAACACCTCGGGTGTGCTCGAAGCCGGCAGCATCGAGGCTGGCACGCAGGGCGTGATCCGGCTGGTGGCGCTCGGTGCGCCGGGCAGCCAGATCGACGTCCAGGGCCAGTTGCGGGCCGGTGATCTGGAAACCGTGGATTGGCGCACCATGCCGGTGAGCGCAGAGCTGGCCGAGGGCGGTGTGCTGCGCTGGCAGGCCGCCATCGAAGGCGCCGGCAAGAACTGGGGCGAGTACTTCGTCGAGGCCCAGGCGATGGACAAGGTGTATGACGGCACCGACGTGGCTTCGCTGCGCTTCGACCTGCGCGGGCTGCCGAGCAACGTGCCCACCGCGATCGAGGTGGTGAAGGCGCGCTTCGATGCGGCCTTTGTGTCCGACGAGGCCGATCCGCGCTGGGACGTGGCGACCGAGATCCGGGCCAGCCTCGACGGCGAGGGCTACATCATGGCGGCGCCGCGTGAATCCGATGAAGGCCGCGTGCTGGCCGCCATCCTGCCCAAGGCGCTGGATGTGCTGGTGAAGACCAAGGTGGTCGACGGCACCCGCACGGCCGAGTTGATCGGCATTGACAGCACGCAGTTGATCGCCGGGGACAACGTGGATCCGCTGCGGGTGGAAGAGATCCTGTTCGATTCGGCCGAGGCCAGTGCCGAGCACATTCGCGTGCAGTTCCGTGGGCTGACGTTCTCCGGTTCGGAAGCCGGCAACTATACCTTCGCCCTGCTGCCCGAGGGCGCGGCCACCAGCCTGTCCCCCGGCCCGGTCTTCGTGACCAGCGGGCGCATCGTGCCGGCCGTGGTCGTGCCCGAAACGCCGACCAACCCCACCACCCCGACCACCCCCACCACACCGACGACCCCGTCCGTGCCGGGCACCGTGATCGGCACCGTGCAGCAGGGTGGCCAGCCCACCGGTCTGGGTGCCAACCTCGCCGGCCTGTCTGACCTGCTGAGCCGCTTCCCGGCCACCGCGGCCGGTGAGGAGGAGGATCCGGACCTGCTCGGCACGGTTCGTCTGTCGGGCAACAGCCCGCTGCAGGTGAAGGACGGCGGCGTCCGCGTGCCGGCCACGCTGCGCTGAAATGACCTTGCGCCGGCCCGTCGGGTCCGGCGCGCCCGAGACCTCTCACGGCGGCCGGCCGATGTCGGCCGCCGTGCTCATTCCCTCCGATTGCCATGTCCCGACCGATCCCCTTCCGCCCGCGTGACCTCGGTGTGGCCGCAGCCGGCCTGATGGCCGCCGTGGGGCTGCATGCCCAGACCCCGACTTTGCCCGGTGCGGGCGACGTGCAGCGTGCGCTCACGCCCCCCGTGGCGCCGGCCGTGCCACAAGACCGTGCCGCCCCGCTGACCGCGCCCGCGGCCCCCGCAGCCCAGGCCGATGCGGCGGGCCCCCGCGTGCTGGTGCGCGCGGTGCGCCTGACCGGCGTCACCGTGCTGCCCGAAGCCGAGGTCCGCGCGCCGCTGGACGAACTCGTGGGCCGCAGCTGGTCACTGATCGAACTGCAGCGCGCCGTGGCCCGCGTGACCCGTCTGTACCAGGAGCGCGGCTACCCCATTGCCCGCGCCATCCTGCCCGCGCAGGACATCGTCGACGGGGCGATCGAGGTGCGTGTGCTGGAGGGGCAGGTGGGGCAGGTCCGGCTGGACAACACCTCCCGTCTGACCGATGCCACCGTGGCCCGCCTGCTGGGCGACATCCCCGGCGGTTCGGTGGTGCGCGGGCCCGAGCTGGAGGCCCGCTTGCTGACGCTGGGCGACATCCCGGGCACCAGCCGCGCCAGCGTCGTGCTCGAACCCGGCACCCGCACCGGTGAATCGGACCTCACGGTGCGCGTCGACCCGGCCCCCGCCGTCACCGGGCAGCTGGACTTCGACAACCATGGCAACCGCTACACCGGTTACTGGCGCGCGGCCGCGCAGCTCGCCTGGAACAGCCCGCTGGGCCTGGGCGATCAGCTCACGGCCCGCGCGTTGGTCACGGACGAGTCGACCCAGAACCTGCGTCTGGGCTGGCGTGTGCCGGTGGCGCGCCCTGGCGTCACAGTCGGCGCGGCCTATTCCCAGGTCGATTACCAACTGCGTCGCGAGTACGAAAACCTGCGCGCCAGCGGCACCGCCCGCATGGGCACCGTGGACGTGGCCGCCACGCTGGCTCGCTCCCCGGGGGCGGGCCTGCTGGGCCGCCTCAGCTGGGATCAGAAGCTGTACGCCGACAAGATCGCCCTGCTGAGCAACCACTTCAACCGCAAGCAGGCGGATGTCGTGTCGGCGAGCTTCAACGGCTTCGGCACCCAGGGCGCCACCAGCCACGCGTGGACGGCCGTGCTGTCACGCGGCAAGCTGAACCTGCCGGCCGCCGAGCAGGTGGCCAACGACGGTCGCCGCACCATGGGCTACTTCAGCAAGGCGGTGCTGACCGCCAACCTGAATGCCACGCTGCGTCCGGGCTGGTCGGTGTTCGGCTCGGTCTACGGCCAGGCCGCCTCGCGCAACCTCGATCCGTCCGAGAAGATGTCCATCGGGGGCGTCAACGGTGTGCGCGCCTATCCGGAGGGCGAAGCGCTGGGCGACCAGGGCGTGCTGGGCACGGCCGAGCTGCGCTACACCCTGCCGCTGCAGCCGGTGCAGCTCGGCCTGTTCGTCGATTCCGGCCATGTGCGCTTCGACCGGTTCCAGTCGGCCGGCCGCCACGGTCGCACCCTCACCGGGGCCGGGCTGTCGCTCGTGTGGGCACCGACGCCGGACATCGGCCTGAAGGCCATGGTCGCCACCCGCCTGGGCGACGCGCGCATCGAGACCGAGCCGGACAGCCGCACCCGCCTGTGGGTGCAGAGCGTGGTGCGTTTCTGAGGCCGGCCGGCCGCCCTCACGGGGGCGCCGGCAACCCGCTCGCGCTACGATAGCGGGTTGCGCGCCCGCCCATGACCGAACTCAAGAACCTCGAAGCCGAACTCAGCCGCTTCCGGCTCCGCCTGTGGGCCGCGGCCGGCTTCGTGCTGCTCTGTTTCAGTCTGCTGGTCTTCCGCCTGGTCACGCTGCAGGTGGTGCGCCACGAGCAACTTGCCACGCAGGCCGAAAGCAACCGCATCGCGGTGGTGCCCATCGTGCCGAACCGCGGCCTCATCGTCGACCGCAACGGCGCGGTGCTGGCCAACAACTACTCGGCCTACACGCTCGAGATCACGCCCTCCAAGGTGCAGGATGTCGAGGCCACGATCGACGCGCTGGCCGAGATCGTCGACATCCAGGCCCGCGACCGCCGCCGCTTCAAGCGCCTGCGCGAAGAATCCAAGAGCTTCGAGTCCATCCCGATCCGCACACGGTTGAGCGACGAGGAGGTGGCCCGCTTCACCGCGCAGCGTTACCGCTTCCCCGGGGTCGACATCCAGGCGCGTCTGTTCCGCCATTACCCTTACGGCGCGCTGGCCAGCCACGTGCTGGGCTACATCGGGCGCATCAACCAGCGCGAGGCCGCCGCGATGGAGGACTGGCCCGAAGAGGACCAGGCCAACTACCGTGGCACCGAACACATCGGCAAGCTCGGCATCGAGCAGAGCTACGAGCGCGAGTTGCACGGCATCACCGGGGTGGAAGAGGTCGAGACCAGTGCGGGCGGGCGGGCCGTGCGCCGGCTGCGCTCCACGCCGGCCACGCCGGGCAACACCGTCCACCTGTCCATCGACATCAAGCTGCAGGGCCTGATCGAGCGCCTGTACGGCAACCGCCGCGGCGCGCTGGTGGCCATCGACCCCCGCAACGGCGAGGTGCTGGCCTTCGTCTCCAAGCCGACGTTCGACCCCAACCTGTTCGTCGACGGCATCGACAGCGAGAACTGGAAGGAGCTCAACGAGAGCACCGACAAGCCGCTGCTGAACCGCGCCCTGCGCGGCACCTACCCGCCGGGCTCGACCTACAAGCCCTTCATGGCCCTGGCCGCGCTGAATACCGGCAAACGCAACCCCAACACCATCGTCATGGACAACGGGGTGTTCCTGTTCGGTGGACACCGCTTCCGCAGCCCGGAGAACGAGCGCGGCGGCGCCATGGACATGCGCCGCGCCATCGTCGAGTCCAGCAACGTCTACTTCTATTCGCTGGCCAACGAGATGGGCGTGGACCTGATCCACGACCAGATGGCACAGCTGGGCTTCGGCCGGCACACCGGCATCGACCTCAAGGGCGAGGTCACAGGCATCCTGCCGTCGACCGAATGGAAGCGCAAGGCCTATCGCCGGCCCGAGCAGAAGAAGTGGTACGCCGGCGAGACCATCTCGCTGGGCATCGGCCAGGGTTACAACAACTTCACCATGCTGCAGATCGCCTCGGCGCTGGGCACGATGGTGAGCGATGGCCAGCGCCACCAGCCCCGCATCGTGCGCGAGATCGAGAACGTCGTGACCCGCGAACGCCACGTGCCCGAACGCACGTCGCTGACGCCGCTGCGCTTTCAGCCTGGGCACACGAGCCTGATCCGCGAGGCCATGCAGGGCGTGACGCTGCAGGGCACCTCCACCCGCGTGTTCCTGGGCGCCGGCTACACCAGCGGCGGCAAGACCGGCACCGCGCAGGCCGTGGGGCTGCGGCAGAACGAGAAGTACGTGGCCTCGCGGCTGGATGAATACCGGCGCGACCATTCGCTGTACGAGGCCTTTGCCCCGGTCGACAACCCGCGCGTGGCGCTGGCCGTCATCGTCGAGAACGCGGGTTTCGGGGCCGCCGCGGCCGCCCCCATTGCCCGCCGCGTGCTCGATTACCTGCTGCTCGGCGTCTACCCCAGCGAGGAGGACATCGCGCTGGTGCAGCAGGGCAAGGCCGCTGCGCCCGTCGGCACGCCACGCCGCGTCGCCGACGTGCCGCTGCCGCGTGCCACCGATGTGTTCGGCGCCGAGCCGCCCCGCGTCGTCGGCAGCGCGGCCTCCCCGGTCAGCGCGTCCGCCCCGGTCAGCGCACCGGCCTCGGCGGCGTCGCCGTCTGCGCCGGCACCCGCCCCGGTGCCTCTGCCCGCCCCGGCGCCCTCGGCCCCGGCCGCGCCGCCCCCCGCGGCCGTCCACGCTTCTTCGCCCCGCGTGCAGCCATGAGCATCGCCTTCGACAAGCCCTCGTTGTGGCAACGCATCCGCCCGGTCTTCCAGGGCTTCGACCTGCCGCTGCTGCTGATCGTGATGGCGCTGTGTGCCACCGGCCTGGTCACCATGTACTCGGCCGGCTTCGACCACGGCACGCGGTTCGCCGACCAGTCGCGCAACATGGTGCTGGCCGCCTTGGTGATGTTTGCCGTGGCCCAGGTTCCGCCGCAGCGCCTCATGAGCCTGGCCGTGCCGCTGTACGTGCTGGGCGTGGTGCTGCTGGTGGCCACCGAGCTGTTCGGCATCACCAAGAAGGGCTCGACCCGCTGGCTCAACGTCGGCATGGTCATCCAGCCGTCCGAGATCCTCAAGATTGCCGCGCCGCTGATGCTGGCGTGGTGGTTCCAGCGTCGCGAGGGCCAGTTGCGCGGGCCCGATTTCGCGATGGCCGGCGCCATCCTCATGCTGCCCGTGGGCCTGATTCTCAAGCAGCCCGACCTGGGCACGGCCATGCTGGTGCTGTCGTCCGGCCTCTACGTGATCTTCTTTGCCGGACTCAGCTGGCGCCTCATCGTGCCCGTGCTGGCGGCCGGTGCCATCGGCATCAGCCTGATCATCTGGTATGAGCCGCAGCTGTGCCAGCCCGGTGTGAAGTGGATCGGCCTGCACGACTACCAGAAGACCCGTGTCTGCACGCTGCTGGACCCGACGGCCGATCCGCTGGGCAAGGGTTTCCACATCATCCAGGGCATGATCGCCATCGGCTCGGGTGGGGTCACGGGCAAGGGCTTCATGCAGGGCACGCAGACCCACCTCGAGTTCATCCCCGAGCGCACCACCGACTTCGTCTTCGCGGCGTTTTCCGAAGAGTTCGGCCTGATCGGCTGCCTCGGCCTCATGGCCGGCTTCCTGGCGCTGATCTTCCGCGGGCTCTACATCGCCTCGCAGGCGCCCGTGCTGTTTTCGCGGCTGCTGGCCGGCGCGATCTCGCTGAGCTTCCTGACCTACTCCTTCGTCAACATGGGGATGGTGAGCGGCATCCTGCCGGTGGTGGGTGTGCCGCTGCCCTTCATCAGCTATGGCGGCACGGCCATGGTCACGCTTGGCCTGGCGCTCGGCATCCTGATGTCGATCGCCAAGAGCCGCGGGCTGATGCAGCGCTGAGTCGCGCCCGCCCCGGATGCGGGGTTTTGCGTACGATCAGGGTCGGCCCTCCTCCAACCTGTCACCATCGGCGACCATGCACACCGCCTCCTCTTCCCCTGCTGCCGTCCAGCATGACGGCCTGGACCGCCTGCTCATCTCGTTCGATTCGGCCATCCGCACCGTGTTTGCCGAGCACACGGCCACACGGCCCTGCCCGCAACCCGAAACGGAAGGCAGCGCGCTGAGTGACGAGCAGAAGCGCCTGTCGGCCGCGCTGATGCGCGTGAACCATGTGGGCGAGGTGTGCGCGCAGGCGCTCTACGCCTCGCAGGCCTGGGGCACGAAGGACCCGGCGCTGAAGGCGCAGTTCGACGCGGCCGCGCGCGAAGAGACGGACCACCTGGCGTGGACCGAACAGCGCCTGAAGGAACTGGGTGGGCGCACCAGCCTGCTCAACCCGCTGTGGTACGCCGGCGCCTTCGGCATCGGCCTGCTGGCTGCGCGCGCGGGCGATGGCGTCAGCCTGGGCTTTGTCGTCGAGACCGAGCGCCAGGTCGAGGCCCACCTCAACAGCCACCTCGACCGCCTGCCCGAGGGCGACACCGCCTCGCGGGCCATCGTGCGCCAGATGCGCGACGACGAGGTCGAGCACGCCGACGCCGCGCTGGCCGCAGGCGGTCAGGCCCTGCCGGCCCCGGTGCGCGGGCTCATGAAGCTGGCGGCCAAGGTGATGACCTTCACCGCCCACCGCATCTGAGCCCTCGGCGGCTCAGGCCGCCACCACCTCGAAGCTGGTCGTGATCTCGGCGGTCTTGCCGATCATGATCGAGGCCGAGCAGTACTTTTCGTGCGACATCTGGATGGCGCGGGCCACGGCCGTCTCTGGCAGGTTCACGCCGGTCACCACGAAGTGCATGTTGATCTTCGTGAACACTTTGGGGTCGACCTCGGCGCGGTCGGCCGTGATCTTGACCTGACAGCCGCGCACGTCGTGGCGCCCGCGCTTGAGGATCAGCACGACGTCATAGGCCGTGCAGCCGCCCGTGCCCGCCAGCACCGTTTCCATCGGCCGGGGGGCCAGGTTGCGGCCGCCGCCTTGGGGCGCGCCGTCCATGTTGATGATGTGGCCACTGCCCGTTTCAGCCATGAAGGCCATGCCGGAGGCGGGTTGCCAGTTGATCGTGCATTCCATGTGTCGGTCCTGCTGCGGGTGATATCCGTAAAAACCCTTGTGAACAATCGCGGGTGGTTGTACACTTGGCGACATCGCGATGGAACTTTTCCTGCTGTTGCGGAGTCGTTCCACTGCTTGTTTCGTTTGTCTCCTCCACCCATCTCCTTTGGTGGATTTAAACCCGAGTCTGCAAGGACTCGGGTTTTTTTTCGGCCCGGTGACGGCTAGAGCTGCGATTTCGCTGCGGCCGCGCTCAGCTTGGCCTTGGCCGCCATCTCTTCGCGCAGGCGCTTCAGCTTCTCGCGGGGGTCTTCTTTCTGGCCGCCCCCTTCGTCCAGCTTCATTTCGGCAATGAAGCGGCTGGGCGTGGCCTGCACGTACTCACGGCCCTTCTTGCGGCGCTTGAGCACGCTCACGCCCAGCGTCAGCCGCGCGCGCGTGATGCCCACATACATCAGCCGGCGCTCTTCCTCGACCTGCTGGCCGCTGATCTCGCCGTCCTCGCGCGAGAAGGGCAGCAGCCCCTCGTTGACGCCGGCCAGCACCACGTGGGGCCACTCCAGGCCCTTCGAGGCGTGCAGTGTGGTCAGCGTCACCTGCTTCTGATCGCTCTCGCGCTCGGCCAGGCTGGTGATCAGCGAGATCAGCTGCGCCACCTCGAGCACGTTCTTGCGTTCGCTCTCGACCGTCATGCCGCCGTCGTTCTCGATCTCACCGCCGCAGCGCTTGGCCACCCAGTCGACGAAATCCAGCACGTTGGCCCAGCGCGCCGCCGCGACCTTCTCGTTTTCTTCGTTGTCGTAAAGGTGCTGCTCGTAGCCGATCTCCTTGAGCCACTCCAGCAGCAGTTCCTTGGCCGCTTCAGCGCCCACGGTCTGGCGGGCGCGGTACTCCAGGTCGTTCACGTAGCGGCCGAACTCGTGCAGGCCATCGAGCGCACGCCGGTTCAGCGCCGTGCCCAGCGACTCCGAGAACAGCGCCTCGAACAGGCTCACCTTCCACTTGCCCGCGAATTCGCCCAGGGCGCCCAGCGTCTGGTGGCCGATGCCGCGCTTGGGCGTCGTCACCGCGCGCAAAAACGCCGGGTCGTCGTTGTTGTTGATCAGCAGGCGCAGCCAGGCGCACAGGTCCTTGATCTCGGCCTTGTCGAAAAAGCTCTGCCCGCCCGACACCTTGTACGGGATGTTGGCCTTGCGCAGCGCCTGCTCGAAGGGCCGCGCCTGGTGGTTGGCGCGGTACAGGATGGCGAAGTTGCTCCAGTCGGCCTTGTCGCTGCCCGGGTGGTCGTGCAGCAGGCGGTTGCGCAGCAACTGGAAGTGCGCCACGGTGCGCTCGGCCTCGTGCTCTTCGTTGTCGCACGCCATCAGCTTGATGGGCTCACCTTCGCCCAGGTCCGACCACAGCGTCTTCTGGAACAGCTTGGGGTTGAGCTGGATGACGTGGTTGGCCGCGCGCAGGATGGCGCTGGTCGAGCGGTAGTTCTGCTCCAGCGGGATGACCTTGAGGCTGGGGTAGTCCTGCGGCAGTCGCTTGAGGTTGTCCAGCGTGGCGCCGCGCCAGCCGTAGATCGACTGGTCGTCGTCGCCCACCGCGGTGAACACGCCGTCCGGCCCGACCAGCAGCTTGAGCAGCTCGTACTGCGTGGCGTTGGTGTCCTGATACTCGTCGACCAGCACGTGGCGCAGCTGGCGCTGCCACTTCTGGCGCACGGCCTCATGCTCCTGCAGCAGCTTCAGCGGCAGGCCGATCAGGTCGTCGAAATCGACCGCCTGGTAGGCGAGCAGCCGTTCTTCGTACAGTTTCATCACCCGCGCGGCCACCACGTCGTCGTCGGTCTTGCAGTGGCTCAGGGCGGCGTTCGAGTCCAGCCCCTGGTTCTTCCACAGGCTGATCGTCCACTGCCAGCTCCGGGCCAGCTTGGCATCGGTCGTGGCGCCGCAGTCGCGCAGGATGCTCGTGACGTCGTCGCTGTCGAGGATGGAAAAGCCCTGCTTGAGCCCGAGCGCGCTGCCGTCCTCGCGCAGCAGCTTGACGCCCAGCGAGTGGAAGGTGCTGACCAGCAGTTTGGCCGCGGCCCGCGGGCCGATCAGGCTCTTGACCCGCTCGCGCATTTCCGCGGCGGCCTTGTTGGTGAAGGTGATGGCGCCGATCTGCGAGGGCGCCAGGTCGGCGCCGTAGCCCGGCTGCAGCAGCCGCGCGATCTTGTGGGTGATCACGCGGGTCTTGCCAGAGCCGGCGCCGGCCAGCACCAGGCAGGGCGTGTCCAGGTGCTCCACGGCCGCCATCTGGGCCGGGTTCATGGTCGGAACAGACATCAGAGGCTGGCCACGAACTCGCTGAGCAGCTCGGCAAAGGCCTGTGGCTGTTCGACGGCGCTCAGGTGGGCGCAGCCTTCCAGCACCGCCAGCTGCGCGCCCGGGATGGCCCGTGCGAGCGCCTGGGCGGCCGCCACCGGCGTGGTCTGGTCGACGCTGCCGGCCACCACCAGCGTGGGCAGCCGGAGCTGGCCGAGGCGGTAGCCGTAGTCGGCCTCGCACAGCGCGGCGGCGCAGGCGGTGTAACCCTCGGGGTCGGTGGATTCGAGCAGGCGCTGGTGGCGGGCCACGGCGGCGGCCTGCGTGCGGCGGAATTCATCGCTGAAGAAGCGCGCCATGGTCGAGGTGCCGATGGCGCCCAGGCCGTGCGATTCCACCGTGGCAATGCGCTGCCCGATGGCCTCGCGGCCGGCCTCGTCGTAGCCGGCCGTCGTGTTGGCCAGCACCAGGGCCTTGACCTTGTCCGGGTGGCGCAAGGCCAGTTCCTGTCCGATCAGCCCGCCCATCGACAGGCCCACCCACACCACGGGCTCTCCACCGGCCACCTCGTCGATCAGGCGGGCGGCATCGGCGGCCAGTTCGGTCAGGGTCAGCGGCTCGGAGGGCGTCTGCGAGCGGCCATGGCCGCGGGTGTCGGGGCAGATCACGCGGTGGCCTGCGGCCAGTTCGTTGGCCACGAGGTCCCACATGCTGCCGTCCTGGCCCAGTGCGTGGCTGAGCACGAGCGTGTGCGCCGGCGCCTTGTTGCGGGCGTCGCGCACCGTGGCGTGCAGCTTGGGGCGGGTGTGCGTGAACACCGAGCGGCCCACGCCGGTGTGCCAGGCCTGGTCGGCCGGGTGGGGTTCGGGCTCCATGCCCAGTTCGCGCAGGATCTGCACCGCCTTGGCAAAGCCGGTGTTGGCCGCCGGCACGCCGGCATAGATGGCGATCTGGATCAGCGCCTCGCGCACCTCTTCCGGGGTCAGTGTGTGGGCGTTGCCGGGTGTCAGCGAGCCGCGGAGGTGGATCTCGAACTCGTCCCAGCGGCCCAGCGCACTCGTGACCGCCAGAACCAGCACGCGGCGGGTCTTCCAGTCCAGGCCGGGGCGGCCCCAGGCACCGTGCCAGGCGTACTCGGTGATGAAGTGCTGGAACTCGGCGTTGAAGCGGTTGGCCTTGGCGATGGACTTGTCGACCCAGGCATCACCCAGCGCGGCGCGCCGGTTGCGCATGCCGCGCTCGAAGTCGTGCTGGAAAACGGGGTCCTCTGGTCGTGACATGGCGGCGTGGGCAGGGCAGGCGGTCTGGAAAGGGCGGCCGGGTGGCGGCCACGAGATGCGAATTGTGCCGCGTTGCCTTCCTTGCCGCGCGCATCGGGGCAAGACGGAGGGGGCGCCGTGTAACACCAGGGTGGGCCCCGGCCGCCTGTTCGGGCGGAAACGACCTGTCACTTCAGTCGGTGGGCTTGCGGTATCGTGCGCGCATGCACCGCCTCCTGCCCTCCACCCCGACTGTGAACATGCTGCGCCGCGGTGCCGGCGTGGCCCCGTGGCTGGCCCTGCTGGGCGTGCTGGCAGGCTGTGCCAGCGGCCCGGGCAGCGACCGCGGGGCAGGGCAGGCGGCCCGGACGCCGGCCGGCGTGCCCCCGGTGGTCGCGCGCCATCCCGACCGCGACGGCCCCCCGTTGAACCCGCCCCCCGAACTGCTGGCGGCCGCGGCGTCCGAGCCGCGGATCGAACCCATCCGCTCCGGTGGCGCCAACAAGCCTTACACCGTGCTGGGTCAGCGTTACACACCGGAACGTGAAGATCAGGCATTTCGCGAACGGGGGCTCGCTTCGTGGTACGGCACGCGGTTTCATGGTCGCCGCACCGCCAGCGGCGAGCTGTACAGCGTCTACGGCCTCACGGCCGCGCACCGCACCCTGCCCATCCCGAGCTACGCCCGCGTTCGGCATGTGGCTTCCGGCAAGGAGGTCATCGTGCGCATCAACGACCGAGGGCCCTTCCACCGCGAGCGCGTCATCGACCTCAGCTATGCGGCCGCCCACCGGCTGGGCATCACCGGCGGACTCAGCGAGGTCGAGGTCGAGCGCCTGACCTTCGACGAGATCCGCTCCGGGGCCTGGCGCCGAGGCACACCGCTCGACCCGGCGCTGCCCGGCTCGCCCGAAAGCGAGGCCGCAACCCTGGCCTCGGGCCGCCTCGAAGGGGGGGCGGAGCCTGTCGGGCTGACCGCAGGAGGGGCAGCCGCCCCCGTGGCCACGCCGCCGGCACACACCCCGTTGGCGACCGAACCGGCGCCCGCCCGGGCCTACACCACCGCCGCACGCGGCTTCTGGGTCCAACTGGCCGCGCTGACGCGCCGTGACAGCGTCGAGCGCCTGCAGCAACGCATTGCCACCGACCTGCACGCGCTTCAGCCACTGCTGGCGGTGTTCCAGGAGTCGTCGCTGTTCAAGCTGCAGGTCGGGCCGTATGCCTCGCGCGAGCAGGCGCATGCGGCGGCTCGGCAGGCGCAGCATGCGTTGCAGGTGCGCCCGGTGGTCATCGAGCGGCGCTGAGCGGCGTCGATGGGCCGCCCGGGAAGGTCAGCCGTGCAGCGCGCGGCTGTGGGCGTGCACCGTGTCCACCAGCACCGACACGTTTTCCGGCGGGGTGAACTGGCTGATGCCGTGGCCCAGGTTGAACACATGGCCCGATTGCGCCGTGTGCTTGCCGAACGCATCCAGCGTGCGCTTGACCTCGGCCTGCACCTGCTCGGGGTTGGCAAACAGCACGTTCGGATCCAGGTTGCCTTGCAGCGCCACGCGGTCGCCGGTCAGGGCGCGGGCCTTGTCCAGTCCCATGGTCCAGTCCAGCCCGATCACGTCGGCGCCGCTGTCGGCAATCTCGTTCAGCCAGATGCCGCCGCCCTTGGTGAACACGATGTGCGGGATGCGGAAGCCGTTGTGCTCCTTCTTCAGTTGGCTGAGCACGCGCTGCGTGTAAGCCAGGCTGAACTGCTGGAAGGCGCCATCGGCCAGCACGCCCCCCCACGAGTCGAACACCATCACGGCCTGCGCGCCGGCTTCGATCTGGGTGTTCAGGTAGAGGGCCACCGCATCGGCGTTGACGCTCAGGATGCGGTGCATCAGGTCGGGGCGCTGGTACATCAGCGTCTTGACGGCGCGGTAGTCGTCCGAGCCACCGCCTTCGACCATGTAGCAGGCCAGCGTCCACGGGCTGCCCGAGAAGCCGATCAGCGGCACCTTGCCCACGCCGTTGGCGTCAGACAGTTCACGGCGGATGGTGCGCACGGCATCGAACACATAGCGCAGCTTGTCCATGTCCGGCACGGCGAGCTCGGCCACGGCGGCTTCGTCGCGCACGACCTTGGCGAACTTCGGGCCTTCTCCGACGGCAAAGCTCAGGCCCAGGCCCATGGCATCGGGCACGGTCAGGATGTCGCTGAACAGGATGGCCGCGTCCAGGTCGTAGCGGCGCAGCGGCTGCATCGTCACCTCGCAGGCCAGCTCCGGGTTGGTGGCCAGGCCCATGAAGCTGCCGGCCTGGTCGCGCGTGGCGCGGTACTCCGGGAGGTAGCGGCCGGCCTGGCGCATCAGCCACACGGGCGTGCAGTCGGTGGGCAGGCGCAGGCAGGCGCGCAGAAAGCGGTCGTTGGCCAGAGGGGGCAGCGAGGGGGATGAGGTGGCGACGGTCATCCGCGCATTGTAGGCAGTCCCCCTCAGCGCATTCAGGGGGGAGGGCGCGCAAGTCCTGAGCCAGATCACATCCGGCTCTGCCAGCATGCGTTGTATGTCACACGTTTTGTCTGATGAGCCCCCTTCGACGGTGCCGATGAACCGCACCGAGCACGGCTATGCCGCCATCGAGGGCCTGGCCGGCACCATGATCCAGCCCTATCTGGTGCGTCTGAGTGCCCCCGTCGACGAGGCAACGCTGCGCGGCGTGCTGCGTGCGCTGGTCACGGCCTACCCCAAGCTGCGGTCGGTGGTCGAACCCGGCCTGCACCGCTGTCATTTCCGCGTGCTGCCCGAGGGGCCACTGATCGACCAGCTGTTCGAGCGCGTGCTGCGCGTCCACCCCGGCCTCGATCTCGATGACCCGGACGTGCTGCTCGCCTGGCACCGCGACGCCCTGCACGACGTGGTGCCACTGGAGCGGGGCCTGGGGCTGCGGGTGCACTTTGCGCCCCATCCTGAGCGCCCCGCGCTGATCTTCGGCGTGCCCCACATCTTTGCCGACGGCATGACCATGGTGCACCTGGTGTCACAGCTGCTGCGTGGACTGGAGGGCAGCCTGATCGAGCCGATGCCGCTGGAGGCGCCTTCGATGCTCGGCGCCATCGCGCCCACGCACTGGTGGCAGTGGCCGCGTCAGCTGTGGCGCTCGCGCGCCCACCGCGTTGCCGAGCGACGGCAGTTGGCCGCGCTGCACGTGCAGCAACTGCCCACCCGCTTGCAGCCGCACTACACCACCACCGGCCTGTGCCACCACCAGGTGCCTGTCGGCACGGCGCGGCTGCGCGCTGCCGCCCGGGGGCTCGGTGTGTCGCTCAACACCCTGGTCGTGTCCGGTCTGGCGCAGGCCTTTCTCGAGCAGGCGCCTGACGACCCCCTGGCCGCGGCCGTCATCCGCATCTCCGTCAACCTCCGCCGCCACTACCCTGCGGCGGCGGGGCATGGCCCGCTGTGGGGCAACCACGTCGGCGCCTTCCTCGTGATCGAATCGGATCCCCGCAAGCCGCTGCTCGCCCGCGTGCGCGCCGTCGACGCCGCCATCCGCGAAGGCCAGGCCCGCTACGCCCGTCGCGAGATGGCCTGGACCTACCTGTGGGACGAGCTCACCCCCTGGCTGGGCCGCACGCTGATCGGCCACATCGCGGTCAAGATGATGCGCGCGGGCCGCTTCCCGAAAATCAGCTGCCATGCCACCAGCCTGGGCGATGTCGCAGCAATCCAGCCGCCCGTGGGGCGCGTGCGTGTCGAGCAGATGGTCGGCGTGGTCAACAGCATCTCGCCGCTGCCGGTGCTCACCGAGCTCGACGGCCGGCTCAGCATCCCCATGACCTGGCAGCGCGCCGAAACCGACGAGGCCGACGTGCGCGCCTTCCTCACCCGGGTGGATGCGGTGCTGGCCCGCATGGCCGACGAGGCCCTGTCCGCCACCGAAGCGCCGAAAGCCATGCCAGAGGCCCGCGCCGCCTGACGGCCGGGCCACGGGCCGGTCGCATCAGAGCCGGCCCAGCTCCACATACAGCGGCCGCGCATCGATGCCGGGCCGCGGGTCGTCGCCATAGCTCAGCCAGAAGTTGCTCGAGATGAGCTTCTGCCGCTTGTAGCCCCGTGGCACCTCGGCCAGCGGGTCGCCGTGGGTGAACGCCGTTGCGATCGCATCGTATTTCTGGCCCTGGTGCGCCATCAGCCAGTCCAGCAGCGCGCGGTGCACGGCCGGATCGTCCTCGCTCACCAGCGTGTTGTAGACCGTCAGGTAGTTCAGCACACCCCCCACCGGCGGCAGCCGGAAGCCACCCGCCAGCCCCACATACAGGTTGTAGAGCGGCCGCAGCACCTTCACCACCGGCTTGAAGCCCACGATGCGCGTCTGCTTGTAGGCCTTCTGGTCCCAGCCGGCCAGCATCCCGACGATCTCGCCGTGGCGCTCGGCCAGCACATAGTCCTCGATGCGCAGCCCGGTGTAGTAAGGGTCACCGGCCAGCAACTTGCTGAAGTCGTACACCGGGTAGCCGTTGCGGCGTGGCGCCTCGCGGTCGAAGTAGGCCTGCATGCGCGGCGCATCGGCGCGGGTCGCCTGACGCAACGTCACGCCATGCGGGATGCGGGGCGCCTGCTTGCGCACATAGATGAAGCTCGTTTCGATCGTGTGGCTGACCCAGAAGCGGAACAGCACGCCGTCGGCCACATTGGCCGCCGCCTCGAGCGGGGCCGTGTTGTCCTTGAGCACGATGCCTTGCAGCAACTCCTGGTCGGTGCGGTACTTCTTCTGCTCCATGAACAGCGACGATGCAATGCCCCGTCGCCGGTAGAACGGGTCGACCCGCGTGTCACCCGAGTAGTACACGCGCCGCTTCTGGCCACTGATGTAGAGGTCCCGCCCCGAGATCACGGTGAGCCCCGCAAGCACCTCCGGGCGCTCATCGTCCTCGGCCACCGCGACGATGAACTCGTCACCGATCACCCGTGCGCCGGTGAAGAAGTCGGGGGTGCGCTGAAAGCACATCTGCGCCAGCCCTGGCATGGTGATCTTGGTGATCAGGTCCTGGATGCGCGGGTTGTCGGCGGAGGTGCCCAGACGGATGGTGATGGCCATGGCGAGACTGCTTGAAAAGGGAACGACAGGAGCGGTGGGAGAACGGGGTCAGGCGGCCGACAGCACGCAGCCATCCAGCGCGTCGCGCAGCACAGCGGGCGCCGGGCCCGTCCAGTGGCGCAGCGGTTCGATCTTGATGTTGCCCTCGATCATTCCGCGCTCGCGGCATTGCTCGAGGTAGATGGCGCGCATGTGGGGCAGCGCCACGCAGGCTGCCGGCTGCAGCTGGCCCAGCTCGCGCGCCAGCTTGTAGTGGAAGTTGGCTTGCAGCGCCTGCTCCACCTGTCTGGCCAGGTCGTGTTCCAGCGCCAGGCGAGGCCGCGTGGCATCACACTCCACCAGGAGCACATAGCCCGGTTGACCGTGGCGCGCCTCATCGAGGGCCAGCAGCGTCACGGGCAGGGCGCCGTCCAGCATCAAGCCATCCTGCACCGCCTGCGCGGTCTGCGCGCTCGTCTTCTCGCCCACCAGGTCGACCCCATCGTTGCGGCCCAGAAAGGTGAAGCACGGCACCTGACCCAGCGGCGCCTCCACCCGCAGCACGTCGCTCATGCGGTAGCGCGCAAAACCGCTGCCCGTGGTCAGCAGGGGGATCACCTCCTGGCCGGTGCGCAGCTGCCACGGCGCCAGCACGCGGCCATCGTGCGCGTCCTCGAATTCGTAGACATGGCTCAGGTAGGCCAGCGGATAGCGACCCTCGAAGGGAAAGGTCACCACGCCCTCGGTCGCCCACAGGCCCTTGCCCTGGAAGGCCGCATGCGGCAGCAGACCTTGCAGGCGCCGCGCCCACGGGGCCGCCGCCGCCGTGTCCCAGGCACTCAGCACCGCGAGCTCCGGCCACAGGGCCTGGAAGAAGCGCCCGTTCGGCACGCCATCCCAACCGGCCAGCAGCCGGGCGGCGTGGGGTGCGCGTGGGCAGGGCACGCTGGTCATGCGAGGCGCCCGCGCGCCCCAGTCACCGCGTTGCAGCACCTCGGCCAGCTCGGCACGCCAGGCCCCCATCTGCTCGAGCAGCCCGATGCCGAAGGTCGGGCTCCACACCGACATGAAGCCGAGCGAACGGTCGGCGGCCAGCCAGGCCGCCGTGGCAAACAGCGAATCCTCCGAGGTCTCGGCCAGCGCGATCTCCTGCGGCGCCGCTTGCGTCAGGTAGGCCAGCAGGCGCTTGCCCCACGACAGCATCTTCATGTCGTCGTTGATGTCGCCCGCGGTCTGGCCGCGCAGCGCCGTCGGGATCCACGACAGCGACCAGTAATGCGTGCCATGGCCCTGGTTCGGGAACTGGCGGTACAGGTCGCCCACCCAGGCCGTGATGACCTGATCGAGCTCGTCCAGAAACAGCCGCGTGTACGGGATCCATTTCACCGCCGAGGTCGAACCGCTGGTGGGCTGATAGCGCATCACCGGTGAATCGATCAACAGCGCCTGCCGCTGCTGGCGCTGGGCGCTCAGTGCGGTCGCGTAGTCGGCATAGGTCGTCACCGGTTGCTGACGGGCAAACTCCTCCCACGACCAGTCTGCCCGCACGCCGCGCCGCTGCCCCTCGGGTGAGCGCGCCGCGGCCGACAGCCAGCGCGCCAGCCGCGCCCGCTGCACCGACTCCAGCTCGTCCACGTGGCGTGCAAACCGCCGCCGCCCCGGTTCCACCAGCGCCTTCAGCAGGTGGTGCCCCAACGTCGCGCCTGTCCCCATGCTCACGAGGTCCGGCCCTGCTCGATGCCCTCGACGTCTGTCTCTCGCCACACCACGCTGCGCGCCGGCTTGCGCTCGACGTCGAGCCCCGCCGGCCGGTGGGTGCCCAGCAGGTGCTTGCGCACCCACTTCACCGGCACGTCCACGATGGATCGGAACAGGCTCTCGTAGTCGCAGGCGCCGATGCACGGCACCTCCGTGCCGCGTCGCCACGTCGGGTTCACCTTCTCGAAGAAGGCGATGTGCGGATTGGCCGCGCGCAGTTCGGGCGTGATGTCGGCGACGTCGCCCTTCAGGCGCACGTAGTCGTTGCCGAAGTCCAGCAGCATCTTCTCGCGGTCGAAGTACTGCGGAAACAGCTGCTCGCAATAGGCCTCGGTGATGCGTCGGTACTTCTCGTCGTGCCCGCGCACGTTCGGGTAGTAGTTGTAGAAGTTGTTGGTCAGCAGCAGGTAGGTCTTGTAGCCCTTCGAGATCAGGAACCAGTAGAAGGGCACGAAGGGCTGCTTGATCCGCTCGATGACGAGCCGCCGGTAGAAGGTGTTGGCCAGCGCGTTGTTGCCCCAGTAGGCCGGGTCGACGATCGTGTCGCCACTGAAGATGCCGCGCACGCGCTTGCCGTCCACCTTCAGGTCGAAGAAGGTCTGCGTCGAGAAGCCCACCACCCGGTCGTCGGCCTTGCGCGTCACGAGGATCACGCCCGACTTCTTGCTCAGGTCATTGAGAAAGACATCCAGCGAGGTGTTCTCGTAGAAGCCGGCGTACAGGTCGTACATCTGCCGGATGTGGGTGACGGTGACGGCCGAGATCGGCCTGAAGAACGTGCTGACCTTGTCGCGAGAGGCTGAAGAAGACATCGCGGGCTCCGGGAAGGAACGCGGCCTGCGCGCGTGCATGGCCGTGTGGGTGACTGCATCTGCGACCCGTTGTCGGCCGCTTGTTAAACACAGGATGCCGGCCGGCCGCTGGAGCAGGCACCGGGCTTGCCCTCAGTGCACCCCGACATGAGGGGGCGGGTGATCAAGTGCGTCGCGGGCACGCCGCCGCCCGGACCTCCGTGTAAGGGATGTGTCAACTCAGTACAGTGCTGGGGCTTGGTTCGGCTCCGGGTAACCGCGTATAATCTTTAGGTTTTGCCGACGCAGGTCGGTGTCTTGCTCCACTGTCGCCGCTGTCCACGCGTGCGCTGTGTCTCCTGTCAGATCCAGGAGGCCGGGCGTCCAGTCAGCGGGTTGAATGCGCCAAGCGAGTCGTCATGCAGCCACCTCAGAGTCACAAGCCGGGAGGTCAGCATGCAGCGCAACAGGCCTTCGACGATTCCGACTGGACCGAAGACATCGATCCCCCCGTCCGGCCGCTGACGCGACAGGAAGCGCAAGCCCTTGTCGCCAAGCACCCTTCGATGTCGGTCTGGCGGATTCTCGCCTGGCAGGCTGCGGTGGCGGTGCTGGTCGCGCTGGTCTGGGGTGTCCTGTCGCAAAGCCCGGCTTCTGCGGTGTCCGCCCTGTATGGCGGCGCGGTGGTCGTGATACCCAATGCCCTGATGGCGCGCGGGATCTTCGGGCGAGGCGCGGGACGCAGTGTGGGAGTGCTCCTCGTGTGGGAGTTGCTCAAGCTCGGGTTGAGCGGGGCCATGTTGGCGCTGTCGCCCGTGCTGCTTCGCCCGATCGACTGGGCGGCCATGCTGGTGACCCTGGTGTTGTGCCTGAAAGTGATTGGAGTGGTTCTGCTCTTGGGGCAGGGCCGCGCGAAAAAATCTGTTTAACGAGAACTGCCGATGTCCGCCGAAGCTCACGCCGCTGAACACGCGCTCACTGCACCCGAGTACATCGGGCACCACCTCCGTCACCTGCAGAACAAGGTCGAGCCGCAGGCCATCGTCGACTGGTCCTACATCAACATCGACTCGGTGTTCTGGTCCGTCGTGATGGGTGCCCTGGGCGTCTTCCTGCTGTGGAAGGCCGCCCGCAAGGCCACCTCCGGAGTGCCCGGCCGCTTCCAGGCTGCCGTCGAGCTGCTGGTCGAGCTGGTCGACACGCAGGCCAAGGGCATCGTGCACAACGCCACCTCGCGCAAGGCCGTGGCCCCGGCCGCCCTGACCGTGTTCATCTGGATCTTCTTCATGAACGCGATGGACCTGCTGCCCGTCGACCTGCTGCCCCGTGTCTGGGAAGGCGTCTACGCTGCGGCCGGCCACGATCCGCACCACGCCTACATGCGCGTCGTGCCGACCGCTGACCTGTCGATCACGCTGGGCATGTCCATCTCCGTGCTGCTGATCTGTCTGTACTACAACATGAAGATCAAGGGCGTCGGCGGCTGGATCAAGGAGCTGTTCACGGCCCCGTTCCACGCGCATGGCACCGTCGGCACCCTGCTGCTGCTGATTCCGAACTTCTTCCTGAACCTGGTCGAGTTCGGCGCCAAGACCATCTCCCACGGCATGCGGCTGTGGGGCAACATGTACGCAGGCGAACTCGTGTTCATGCTGATCGCCCTGCTCGGCGCCGCTGTCGGTGCGTCCCTGTCGGCTGGAGGCATCGGCCTCTGGATCCTGGGCGTGCTGGCCGGTTCGGCCTGGGCCATCTTCCACATCCTGATCATTGCGCTGCAAGCGTTCATCTTCATGATGTTGACCCTGGTGTACATCGGTCAGGCCCACGAAGGTCACTGATCAGGTTTCACAAAAAGTCCTCTCTCCCTTTTCTCTAAACCAACCTTACTTTCTTTAGGAGCAATCATGGAACTGGTGTTGGCAAACGTCGCTCTGGCTTGTGGTCTGATCATCGCCCTGGGCGCCATCGGTGCCTGTATCGGTATCGCTCTGATGGGCGGCAAGTACTTCGAAGCCACCGCTCGTCAGCCCGAACTGATGAACGAACTGCAGACCAAGATGTTCCTGCTGGCTGGTCTGATCGACGCCGCCTTCCTGATCGGTGTCGGTATCGCCATGCTGTTCGCCTTCGCGAACCCCTTCATCGCCGCTCTGGCCAAGTAATCGGTCCGTTCTCGACTGAACATCCCATTTAACCGAGAAAGGTCCGAGCCGTGAATCTGAACGCAACGCTGTTCGCGCAGATCGTGGTCTTCGGGATCCTGTGGTGGTTCACGATGAAATTCGTGTGGCCGCCGATCACGAAGGCGCTCGACGAGCGCGCAAGCAAGATCGCCGACGGTCTGGCTGCCGCCGACAAGGCCAAGCTGGAACTGGCGAATGCCAACAAGAGCGTCCAGGAACAGCTCGCCCAATCCCGTGACGAGATCGCCCAACGACTGGCCGACGCTGAAAAGCGTGCTGCGGCCATCGTTGAGGAGGCCAAGCAGCGCGCTTCGCAAGAAGCCGCCAAGATCGTAGCCGACGCCAAGGCCGAAGCCGATCAGCAGGCCATCCAGGCCCGTGAAGCCCTGCGTGAGCAGGTCGCCGGTCTGGCCGTCAAGGGTGCCGAGCAGATTCTGCGTCGTGAGGTGTCTCCGGAGGTCCATGCCGACCTGCTGAGCCGCCTGAAGTCGGAGCTGTGATCATGGCCGAGCTTGCCACCATCGCCCGTCCTTACGCCGAAGCGCTGTTCAAGGCCACGCCGGAGGCGGAGCAATCCGCCTGGGTGGCGCAAGTCGCTGCCCTGGCCCAGGTCGCCAGCGACGCCGCTGTGCAGAGCTTCGCCGACAACCCCCGTGTCACTCAGGACCAGGTGTTCGGCGTGCTCACCGAGGCTGCCAAGGTGGCTCTCGCGCCGGTCGTGGCCAACTTCCTGCGTACCGTTCTGGAGAACGGCCGTCTGGCGGCGTTGCCGCTGATGGCCGAGCAGTTCCAAGCGCTCGTGCAAGCCCGCCAGGGCGTGTCCGAAGCCTGCATCGTCAGCGCCTTCCCGATCTCGGACGCCCAGGTGGCCGACATCGTGGCGCCGCTCGAGAAGCGCTTCGGTCGCAAGCTGGAAGCCAAGGTTGAGGTCGATGCCGACCTCATCGGTGGCGTGCGCGTCGTGGTCGGCGACGAGGTGCTCGACACCTCCGTGAAGGCCCGCCTGGAACGCATGAAGTCGGCCCTCCTGGCGTGATCCGGAGCCCGGCCTCAACCAAGAACAGTCGCTCAACCCTGCCGGTGGCTTCGTGCCACCGGTTGCCGTCAACGAGGTTTGCCAAGGTGCAGCCCTTGACCAGACTGGGAGCTAAGCAATGCAATTGAATCCCGCAGAAATTTCCGAACTGATCAAGAGCCGCATCGAAGGTCTCGGCGCGGCTGCCGACATTCGCAACCAGGGTACCGTCATCTCCGTGACGGACGGTATCGTGCGCGTCCACGGCTTGTCCGATGCGATGCAAGGCGAAATGCTGGAGTTCCCCGCCAACGCCGCTGGCGTGCCCACTTTCGGCCTGGCCCTGAACCTCGAGCGCGACTCCGTCGGCGCCGTGATTCTGGGCGAGTACGAGCACATCTCCGAAGGCGACACCGTGAAGTGCACGGGTCGCATTCTGGAAGTGCCCGTGGGCCCCGAACTGGTCGGCCGCGTGGTGAACGCCCTGGGTCAGCCCATCGACGGCAAGGGCCCGATCAACGCCAAGCTGTCTTCTCCCATCGAGAAGATCGCCCCCGGCGTGATCGCCCGTCAGTCCGTTGACCAGCCCCTGCAGACCGGTATCAAGTCGATCGACTCGATGGTGCCGATCGGCCGTGGCCAGCGCGAGCTGATCATCGGTGACCGTCAGACCGGCAAGACCGCCGTCGCCATCGACGCGATCATCAACCAGAAGGGCCAGGGCGTCACCTGTATCTACGTCGCCATCGGTCAGAAGGCTTCGTCGATCAAGAACGTCGTGCGCGCTCTGGAGCAAGCCGGCGCCATGGACTACACCATCGTCGTCGCCGCTTCGGCCTCTGACTCGGCTGCCATGCAGTTCGTGTCGGCCTACTCCGGCTGCGCGATGGGCGAGTACTTCCGCGACCGCGGTCAAGACGCCCTCATCGTGTACGACGACCTGTCCAAGCAGGCCGTCGCCTACCGTCAGGTGTCGCTGCTGCTGCGTCGCCCGCCGGGCCGCGAAGCCTTCCCTGGCGACGTGTTCTACATCCACTCGCGCCTGCTCGAGCGTGCCGCTCGCGTGAACGCCGACTACGTCGAAGCCTTCACCAACGGTGAAGTCAAGGGCAAGACCGGTTCGCTGACGGCCCTGCCGATCATCGAAACGCAAGCCGGCGACGTGTCCGCTTTCGTTCCGACCAACGTGATCTCGATCACCGACGGTCAGATCTTCCTTGAAACCAACCTGTTCAACGCAGGCATCCGTCCCGCCATCAACGCCGGTATCTCGGTGTCGCGCGTCGGTGGTGCAGCGCAGACCAAGGTCATCAAGAGCCTGTCCGGCGGTATCCGTACCGACCTGGCCCAGTACCGTGAACTGGCTGCCTTCGCGCAGTTCGCTTCCGATCTGGACGCGGCCACCCGCAAGCAGCTGGACCGCGGTGCCCGCGTGACCGAACTGCTGAAGCAGGCCCAGTACCAGCCGCTCTCGATCTCCCTGATGGGTGCCACCCTGTTCGCCGTGAACAAGGGTTACATGGACGACATCGACGTCAAGAAGGTTCTGGCCTTTGAAACTGGTCTGCACCAGTTCCTGAAGACCAGCCACGGCGCGCTGCTGGCCAAGATCGAAGAGAAGAAGGCCTTGGACAAGGACGCCGAAGCCGAGCTGCAAGCAGCCATCGTCGCGTTCAAGAAGACCTTTGCCTAAAGGAGCACGCCATGGCGGCAGGCAAGGAAATACGCAACAAGATCAAGAGCGTCGAGAACACCAAGAAGATCACCAAGGCCATGGAAATGGTCGCGGCTTCGAAGATGCGCAAGGCGCAGGATCGCATGCGTGCGGCCCGACCCTACGCTGAAAAGGTGCGCAACATCACGGCGAACCTGGCCTTGGCCAACCCCGAGTACGTCCACCCCTTCATGCAGCAAAGCGCTGGCAAGAAGGTGGGCTTCATCGTGGTGAGCACGGACAAGGGTCTGTGCGGTGGTCTGAACACGAACGTGCTGCGTGCCGTGACCAACAAGCTCCGTGAGCTGGATGGTCAGGGCGTCAAGGCCGACGTGGTCACCATCGGCAACAAGGCCACCGGCTTCTTCAACCGCATCGGCGCCAACGTGGTCGCCCAGGTGGTGGGGATGGGGGACACCCCCCATCTCGAGAAGCTGATCGGTCCGGTCAAGGTGCTGCTCGACGCGTACACCGCGGGCGAGCTCAGTGCGGTCTACCTGTGCTTCACGCGCTTCATCAACACGATGAAGCAGGAGCCGCTGGTGGAGCAACTGCTGCCCTTGAAGGCCACCGAGTTCGCTGGCGAGAAGACTCATGCCTGGGAATACCTGTATGAGCCGGATGCCAAGGTCGTCATCGACGACCTGATGGTGCGTTACGTCGAAGCGCTGGTGTACCAGGCTGTGGCCGAGAACATGGCTTCGGAGCAGTCGGCCCGCATGGTGGCCATGAAGGCCGCCACCGACAACGCAGGCAACGTGATCAAGGAACTGAAGCTGGTCTACAACAAGACCCGTCAGGCCGCGATCACGAAGGAACTCTCCGAGATCGTTGCCGGCGCGGCTGCGGTCTGATCTGAATATTGAATTGAAGGAACGAAAAATGGCTGACACGCAAGCAGTGGGCAAGATCGTTCAGTGCATCGGCGCCGTGGTGGACGTGGAGTTTCCGCGTAACCAGATGCCCAAGGTGTACGACGCCCTGAAGATGGACGGCTCCGTCCTGACCCTGGAAGTGCAACAGCTTCTGGGCGACGGCGTGGTGCGTACCATCGCGCTGGGTTCGTCTGACGGTCTGCGTCGCGGCATGGTGGTCTTCAACACCAACGCCCCGATCACCGTGCCCGTCGGTCCCGCCACGCTGGGCCGCATCATGGACGTGCTGGGCAACCCGATCGACGAGCGCGGTCCGGTTGACCAGGCCAAGACGGCCTCCATCCACCGCAAGGCCCCGGCCTACGACGAACTGTCGCCGTCGACCGAGCTGCTGGAAACCGGCATCAAGGTGATCGACCTGGTCTGCCCGTTCGCCAAGGGCGGCAAGGTGGGTCTGTTCGGTGGCGCCGGTGTGGGCAAGACCGTGAACATGATGGAACTCATCAACAACATCGCCAAGGCTCACTCGGGTCTGTCGGTGTTCGCTGGTGTGGGCGAGCGTACCCGTGAGGGCAACGACTTCTATCACGAAATGTCCGACGCGGGCGTCGTGAAGCAGGACAACCTGGCCGAATCGAAAGTGGCCATGGTGTACGGTCAGATGAACGAGCCGCCGGGCAACCGTCTGCGCGTGGCCCTGACCGGCCTGACGATGGCCGAGTCCTTCCGTGACGAAGGCCGTGATGTGCTGTTCTTCGTGGACAACATCTACCGTTACACCCTGGCCGGTACCGAAGTGTCCGCGCTGCTGGGCCGTATGCCTTCCGCCGTGGGTTACCAGCCCACCCTGGCCGAAGAAATGGGCCGTCTGCAAGAGCGCATCACCTCGACCAAGGTTGGCTCGATCACCTCGATCCAGGCCGTGTACGTCCCTGCGGACGACCTGACCGACCCGTCGCCTGCCACGACCTTCGCCCACCTGGACTCCACCGTGGTGCTGTCGCGTGACATCGCTTCGCTGGGTATCTACCCCGCTGTGGATCCGCTCGACTCGACCTCGCGTCAGCTGGACCCGCACGTGGTCGGCGAAGAGCACTACACCGTGGCCCGCGCCGTGCAGAACACGCTGCAGCGCTACAAGGAACTGCGCGACATCATCGCCATTCTGGGCATGGACGAACTGGCTCCGGAAGACAAGCTGCTTGTCGCCCGCGCCCGTAAGATCCAGCGTTTCCTGTCGCAGCCGTTCCACGTGGCCGAAGTGTTCACGGGCGCGCCTGGCAAGTACGTGCCGCTGAAGGAAACCATCCGCGGCTTCAAGATGATCGTCAACGGCGAGTGCGACAGCCTGCCGGAACAGGCCTTCTACATGGTGGGCACGATCGACGAAGCCTTCGAAAAGGCCAAGACGATGCAATAAGCGGCGCGCTTGGCCCTCACTCGGCGTTGCCGTGCGCGCCGGACTCTGAGTCCGGCTGTGCGCGGCGCCTTGATCGAGGACCAATCGCTTGCTTCTTGCAGCGTCTTGTCGTGTGCAAACCGTTGGGCGCTGCAAGCTCGTTAACCTTTTTTTGAAAGCTCGATATGTCCACCATTCACGTTGACGTCGTTTCGGCAGAAGAGTCGATCTTCGCGGGCGAGGCCACGCTGGTGTCCCTGCCGGGTGAATCGGGCGAACTGGGCATCCTGCCGCGCCACACCCCGCTGATCACCCGCATCAAGCCGGGCGCCGTGCGCATCCAGCGTGCCGACAACGGTCAGGAAGAGTTCGTCTTCGTGGCCGGCGGCATCCTGGAAGTGCAGCCGCACTGCGTGACCGTTCTGGCCGACACCGCCATCCGCGGCAAGGACCTGGACGAAGCGAAGGCGCTGGAAGCCAAGCGTCTGGCCGAGGAAGCCATCCAGTCTGCCAAGGGCGAGCTGGACCTGGCCCGCGCCCAGAGCGAACTGGCCGAGCTGGTCGCCCAGCTGGCTGCCATTCGCCGCCTGCGCAAGAAGTGATCCGCTGCTCGCCCGGTCCCCGGGCGGTGCACGCAAGAGCCCGTGGCATGCCACGGGCTTTTTTCATGGCCCGCCCGCCCGCGGTGGCCGATGACGCCCGGGTAGACTGTGGGGTTTCCCGCCCCGGGACTGAGCTTTTTCGGAGTGTTCTGATGCCTGCCGCGCGTCCAGCCGCCTCTTCCCCCCGCCGTTCGACGGTCGCCGCCACGTCGGCTCGCAAGGCCGCATCGCCCGCCGCGCCGTCCGGCCCGCTGGGGTTGCAGGACTACCTTCGCAAGGTGTTGACCAGCAAGGTCTACGACGTGGCGGTCGAGACGCCGCTGGAGCCCGCCCGGGAGCTCTCCCGTCGCCTGGGGCACCACGTCTACCTCAAGCGCGAAGACAAGCAGCCGGTGTTCAGCTTCAAGCTGCGCGGGGCCTACAACAAGATGGCCCAGTTGCCGGCCAAGGCGCTGGCCAAGGGCGTGATCTGCGCGTCGGCCGGCAACCACGCGCAGGGCGTGGCCCTCGGCGCGCGGCGCCTGGGCTGTCAGGCCACCATCGTGATGCCGGTCACCACGCCGCAGGTGAAGATCGACGCGGTGCGGCATTTCGGCGGCGACAACGTGCAGATCGTGCTGCACGGCGAAAGCTACTCCGATGCAGCCCTGCACGCCAAGCAGCTCGAGAAGAAGAAGGGCATGACCTTCGTCCATCCCTTTGACGATCCCGACGTGATCGCCGGCCAGGGGACGGTGGCCATGGAGATCCTGCGTCAGCATGCCGGCCCGATCGATGCCGTGTTCGTGGCCATTGGCGGCGGGGGGCTGATCGCCGGTGTGGCGGCCTACATCAAGGCGGTTCGCCCGGAGATCAAGGTGATCGGCGTGCAGACCAGTGATTCGGATGCCATGGTGCGTTCGGTGAAGGCCGGTGAGCGGGTGACCCTGCCCGACGTTGGCCTGTTCTCGGATGGCACGGCGGTGAAGCTGGTGGGCGAAGAGACGATGCGCCTGGCGAGCCTCTATGTGGACGACTACATCGTCGTCAACACCGATTCGGTGTGCGCGGCGATCAAGGACATCTACCAGGACACGCGCTCCATTGTCGAGCCGGCGGGCGCGTTGGGCGTGGCGGCGGTGAAGCAGTACGCGGCGCGCCATGGCAGTCAGGGCAAGACCTACATCGCCATCAACTGTGGCGCCAACATGAACTTCGACCGGCTGCGCTTCGTGGCCGAGCGCGCCGAGGTGGGCGAGGAGCGCGAGGCGCTGCTGGCCGTCACCATCCCGGAGGAGCGTGGCTCGTTCAAGCGGTTCTGTGAGACCATCGGCCCGCGCAGCGTGACGGAGTTCAACTACCGGATCTCGGACGAGAAGCAGGCGCACGTGTTCGTCGGACTGACCACGCGCGAGAAGGGCGAGTCGAAGAAGATCGCCAAGGCCTTCGAGGGCGAGGGCTTCGCCACGGTCGACCTCACCCACGACGAACTGGCCAAGACCCACATCCGCCACATGGTGGGTGGGCGTTCATCGCTGGCCGAAGGCGAGCGGCTGTACAGCTTCGTGTTCCCGGAGCGCCCGGGCGCGCTCATGGGCTTTCTGACCAGCCTGCCACCGGGCTGGAACATCAGCCTGTTCCATTACCGCAACCAGGGCGCCGACTACGGTCGCATCCTGGTGGGATTGCAGGTGCCGAAGGCCGAGGTGTCGCGCATCGATGCCCTGCTGCGCCGCCTCGGCTATCCATACGTCGACGAAACGCGCAACCCCGTCTACCGCCTCTTTTTGCGCTGAGTCGGGCCGGAGGCCGCGCTCACACCGCGGAGTCGGCACCCGGTTGACCCCGCTGAGCGGGGGGCGGATTGGCCGGCACGGGCGGCGGCGGCATGGCGTTGCCCTGCATCTGTTGCTCGGGCGAGGCCAGGGTGCCGCGTGCGGCGGGCGGACCATCGATGGGGTTGGCGGGGCGTGCGCCTTCGCGCGAGAAGCCGCTCACGGGCGGCAGGCTGCCCGCAGCGGGCGCCGGCAGCAGCGGCAGATCGAGCGTGATGACCCCGTCGCCTTGGGCCGGGCCGATGTCCACGCCGCGTTGAGTGAGGGCCTTGACGACCAGATCGCCATCGACGCGGTCACCCTGGCGCAACGCGCGCGGGGGCTTGCCATCCACCGAAACCAGGGCGACGCCCCGGCCGCCCGGTGTGCGGGGCGCCACGACGCCGAGGACCTTGATGCGCGCCAGCAACTCCGCCGAGGCGTTCACGACGGGCGTGGCTTCGGTCGCCTTGGCTGGCCCGGCCAGCAGGCGGCGCAGGTCGCCGCGGGCGGCAGAGTCGAGCGAGACCGGGCTGGCATTGGCGGGCACCCCGGTGGGCGGCGCCAGCCAACGCAGGCCCCAGAAGGCCAGGCTGGCCGCCACCGCGGCCCACGTCAGGAGGGCGAAAAAACGAGATGCCATATTGGCCCATTATGATGGGTGTTGCCTGGCGGACGTGCCGGAAACTGCGGGGGCAACCCCGGGTACATCCGGCGTCGGGCCCCGCATGGCGTGGGGCATGCTGACGCCAGGACACGCCACAGGGCGGCGCAACGCGTGATGTGTGTATCGGAAAGCAAGATGAGCAAGTTTCACAGGATTTCTCAAGGCGGCCGGGCCGCAGCCCGACGGGTGCAGCGTGGCTTCACACTGATCGAATTGATGGTGGTGCTGGTGATCATCGGTCTGCTGGCCGCGCTGATCGTGCCCAACGTGCTGGACCGTGCCGACGATGCCCGCGTGACTGCGGCGCGCACCGACGTGGGCAATCTGATGCAGTCGCTCAAGCTGTATCGCCTTGACAACCAGCGCTACCCGACGGGCGAGCAAGGCCTCAAGGCCCTGGTGGCCAAGCCCACCACCGCGCCCATTCCGCCGAACTGGAAGCCCTATCTCGAGAAGCTGCCCACCGACCCGTGGGGCAATCCTTACCAGTACGTGAACCCGGGCGTGAAGGGCCAGGTCGACGTCTTCAGCTTCGGGGCCGACGGCCAGAGCGGGGGCGAAGGCCGTGATGCGGACGTCGGTTCCTGGCAGTGAGGCCGGCCGCCGGCAGCGCGGTTTCACGCTGCTGGAGTTGATGGTCGTCATCGCGATGATCGGGCTGACGACGGCCGTGGTGTCGCTGGCCCTGCCCGATCCGGCTGCCACACGGCTGGACAGAGAAGCCGCGCGACTGGTGGCCCTGCTCGAGTCGGCGCGCACGCAGGCGCGGGCTGGCGCGCTCACCGTGTTGTGGGTGCCGCAGCCCGGCGCGGCCGACACCGACTACCAGTTTCTGGGATTGCCGCCGGCGTTTCAGCCGCCGCTGCAGTGGCAGACCCGTGAGGTCCGTGCCGAGGTCATGGGTGCGCGCAGTGTCGTGCTGGGGCCCGAGCCTGTCATCGGGCCGCAGAGCGTCGTGCTGCGCCTGGAGGACAGGCAGGTCGTTGTGGCCAGCGACGGGCTGTCGCCGTTCGATGTCGTGACGGGCGAGGCCCGCGATGAAGGGACGGTCGGTGCGCCGCGCTGAGCCCGCTTGCAGCCGCGGCATGACGCTGATCGAGGTGCTGGTGGCGCTCGCAATCGTGGCCGTCACGCTGTCTGCCGGCATCAAGGCGGCAGGTGGCCTGGGGGTCAATGCGCAGCGCATGACGGACCTGACGCTCGCGCAGATGTGCGCCGAGAACCAGTTGACCGCGATGAAGCTGTCACGCCTGTTCCCGCCCGTCGGCGACAGCGACTTCGCGTGTCAGCAGATGGGCCGCACGCTGCCCGGCCGCCTCGTGGTCCGCCCCACACCGAACCTCAACTTCCGACGCGTCGATGCGCAGGTGCTCGATGAGTCGAACCAGCCCATCGTGCGGCTGTCAACCATCCTGCCGCGGTTCTGAGCCCGATCCCGATGTCCTTTGCCCACCGCCCCTCTTCTGCCCGCTCCGGCGCCGTGTCGGCGGCGCATGCGCGTGCGCAGGGGTTCACGTTGGTAGAGGTGCTGGTCTCGCTGATGATTCTGTCGGTGCTGGCGGCCACCGCATGGAAGGGGCTGGACGCCATCAGCTCGGCCCGGACCGTGGCCGACGACAACCTGCGCCGCACGCTGCGTCTGCAGTCGGTGATGGTGCAGTGGGAGGCCGACATGGCCCAGGTGCTCGACACCCAGGTGGTGCCCGGGCTGGAGTACGACGGCGGCACGATGCGGTTGACGCGCCGGCACTCCGCGGGCGTGCAGGTGGTGGCCTGGGTGCTGCGCAGCGGGCGCTGGGTGCGCTGGGCCAGCCCGCCTGCCGTGCGCGTGGGCGAGCTGAAGCAGGCATGGCAGACGACGTATCAGCTGCAGGGCACCGAGCCCGGCGCGCTGACGGCCTTGCGCGGCGTCGCGCAGTGGCAGGTGTTCTGTTTCCGCAATGGGTCGCTGACGAACTGCCAGTCCACGGGCAATGTGGCGGCGGCGCCGGTGGCGGCCGAGGGCGCCAGTGCGCCGACGGTGCTGCGGCAGCAGCTGCCCGAGGCCGTGCGCCTGCAGATGGTGTTTGAAGAAGGCAGCGGGCAGAGTGGCCGGCTGCAACGCGACGTCATGCTGGCGCCGCAACCGAACTGAGTGGTCGTGATGCGCACCCGTCCCCATCGCGCCCCCGCCACGCGCCCTGCCCAGCGCGGGGCAGCCTTGCTGATGGCCATGGTGATCGTCACGCTGGTGGCCACGTTTGCGGCGTCGATGGTGTGGCAGCAGTGGCGGGCGGTGCAGGTGGAGGGCGCAGAACGGGTGCGCGCCCAGGCCATGTGGGTGCTCAGCGGCGCGCTGGACTGGGCGCGGCTGATCCTGCGCGAAGACGCCCGCAACGGTGGCGCCGATCACCTGGGTGAGGCCTGGGCCACGCCGCTGGCGGAGGCGCGGCTCTCCACCTTCCTGGCGGTGGACAACGCCAACACCGACGATGCCCCGGAGGCTTTCCTGTCCGGCCGGGTGGAGGACGCCACCTCGCGCTACAACCTGCGCAACGTCGTGGATGGCAACGGCGAACTCGATCCGCAGGAAACGGCCGTGCTGCGCCGCTTGTGCGAGACGCTGGGGCTGCCGCCATCGCTGGGCGATGGTCTGGCGGCCAGCTATCGACGCGCCTGGCTGGCGCAGCAATCGGCCGATCCGGCCATGCTGGCACGGCTGGGTGGCGAGAGCGGCCTGGCCCAGGCGGCCCTGATGCCCCAGTCGGTCGACCAGCTGGTGTGGCTGGGGCTGGATGCGGCCACGGTCGAACGCCTGCGCCCGTATCTGACGGTGCTGCCCGACGCGACCGGCGTGAACGCCAACACCGCGCCCAAGGAGGTGATCGCCGCGGTGGTCGAACGGCTGGACCTGGCCAGTGCGGAGCGTCTGGTGCAGGCCCGCCAGCGCGCCGCCTTCAAGGACACGGGCGACGTGGGGCGGGCGCTGGGCGTCACCACGGGGATGGATTTCTCGCGGCTGCGGGTGAACTCGGACTTCTTCGAGGTACGTGGTCGCCTGCGGCTGGAGGACAACGTCATCGAGCAGCGCCACCTGGTGCAGCGCGTCGGCATGGACGTGCTCGTGCGCTACCAGACGCGCTTCTCGGGACTGGAGCCGTCCGGCGGCTCCGGGCAGACCCGACCTTGACTCGCGGGGGAAGTGGGACGACCGTCTGCCATCCACGTATCAATCCGTAAAGGGGTGCTATTTCGGCGCTCCTACAATGTGCAAGCACCTATGCTGGTGCGATCTGTTTCTTTGATTTCGCCCTCACGACGCAGTCCCGCATGAGCCTCCTGATCATTCAATTGCCAGCCCGTGCGCGCCTGCGGACCGAGGCCGAGCAGGAGGCCGCCGATGTGTCTCCCGCTGCGGCGGGTCCGCGCGAGTTCGGCTATGTGCTGAGCAACGACGGTGTTTCGGTGGTGCGCCATGGCCATTGCGCGGCGCCCATGCTCCCGCGCGCCGAGACCGTGGTGGCCGTGATGCCGGCGCAGGACCTGAGCTGGCACCGCGTCACCTTGCCCAAGGCGCCGGCTGGGCGGCTGCGTGCTGCGCTGGCCGGCCTGCTGGAAGAGGCCCTGCTCGACGATCCGGATGACCTGCATCTGGCGGTCGCCCCGCTGGCCAAGGCCGGGCAGCCCACCTGGGTGGCCGCCTGCGACCACACCTGGCTGACCGGGTTGATGATGTCGCTGGAAAAGGCCAAGGTGCGCATTGACCGGGTCGTGCCAGCGGTGTGGCCGGACGAGCCGGCCTCGGGCTACTTCCAGGAGCGTGAGACCTGGGTGGAGGGCGCCGAAACCCCCGGCGAGATGGCCCTGACCTGGTCATCGCCCGATGGCGTGGCCACGTGGCCGGTGGAGGGCTCGATGGCGCGCGCGCTGCTGCCCGATCCCCTGCCGGACGACGCCCGCTGGTTCGCGACGCCTGCCGTGGCCTCGCCGGCCGAGCGCTGGCTGGGGCGCCCGGTGATCGTGCAGACGCCGGCCGAGCACCTGCTGCAGGCAGCGCGTTCGTTGTGGAACATCCTGCAGTTCGAGCTGACGCCGCGCAGCAAGGGCCTGCATGCCTTGAGCGACCAGTGGCGGCGCGTGATGAGCCCACAGTGGCGACCCGTGCGCGCCGGCCTGATGGCGCTGGTGGTGGTGCAGGTGCTGGGGCTCAATCTGTGGGCCTGGCATCAGCAGCGCGACGTGCAGCGCAAGCGCGTCGAGATGGTGCAGCTGCTCAAGCAGGCGCATCCACAGGTGCAGGTGGTGCTCGACGCGCCCGTGCAGATGCAGAAGGAAACCGAGCTGCTGCGCGCCGCGGCAGGGCAGCCGGGGGACAACGACCTCGAGGCCCTGATGGGCGCGGTGGCGACCGCCTGGCCGGCCGATCAGCCTGCGGCCTCGCTTCAATACGACGGCAGCAGCCTCACGCTGGCGGCGCCGCCGGGATGGGGGCCCACCGAACTGGAGGCCCTGCGCGAACGCCTGGGTGCCGCGGGCGTTCAGCTGGACCTGGACCCGGGCGCTGCCCGCATGACGGTGCGTCGCGCGCCGCGCGCCTGACCACGGAATTCTGATGGCTTCGATCGACGCTTCTTCTTTCCAGGGCCTTCGCCAGACCATCGAGGCCCGTTGGGCCACCATGGCGGTGCGCGAGCGCCGGCTGGTCACCGCCGCCCTGTGGCTGGCCGCGCTTGCGCTGCTCGTGCTGATCGGCATCCGCCCGGCCTGGCGCACCCTGGAGCAGACCCCGGTGCAGCAACGCGAGCTGGGGTTGCAGCTCGACGAGATGCGGCGGCTGGCCGACGAGGCCCAGGCCCTGCGCAACCGACCGCCCGTGCCGCCCGCCCAGGCCGAAGCCGCCTTGCGCGCGGCCAGTGATCGACTGGGCCCTGGGGCTCGCCTGATGGTGCAGGGCGATCGCGCGACGCTCGTGCTCGAAAGCGTGTCGGGCGAGGCGCTGGCCACGTGGCTGGAAGAGGCCCGGGCGGGCGCCCGCGTGCGCCCGCTCGAAGCCACGCTGAACCAGACCCGCCCCGGCCAGTACGCCGGCAACGTCGTCGTGGCCCTGGTGCCCGGGCCGGCCGCTCGCTGACGGCAGGACGAACCCCCCATGGCCTGGCTGTCCTCCTTCCGTCGCCGCCGCCCCGTCTGGTTCAAGGGGGCGAGCGCCCTCACGACCCGCTGGCTCGAGTCCACGCTGGAAGTGGCGCGGTGGGAGAACATGCGCAAGGCCGGGCGCCGCTGGGGCGTCTGGGGCGCGGTGGTGGGGGCCGTGCTCGGCATCGTGGCCTGTGCGCCCGCGCCCTGGCTCGCGCAGGCCGTGCTGAGTGGCACCGACGGCCGCCTGCTGCTGGCCGAGTCGCGCGGCACGGTGTGGCAGGGCGACGCCGTGGCGGTGCTGACGGGCGGGCCAGGCAGCCGCGACGCCCGTGCGCTGCCCGGTCGCCTCACATGGACGCTGCGGCCCACCTTCACCGGGCTGCAGTTGAAGCTGCAGCAGGATTGCTGCATGCCGGTGCCGGTGCTGGTGCAGATCCGGCCCGGCTGGGGCGGCGCGCAGGCCCGCGTGCTGCTGCAGGACGCGGGCGCCCCCACCCCGCGCGACACCGGCGCGGTGGGCCACTGGCCGGCGGCCTGGCTGAGCGGGCTGGGCACGCCGTGGAACACGCTGGAGCTGGGCGGCGTGCTGCGCCTGGATACGCAGGCCCTGACCCTGCAATGGGTGCGTGGGCGCCTGCGGGTGGAGGGGCGTGCGTCGGTGTCGCTCGACAACGTCTCTTCACGGGTCACGACGCTGGCCCGGCTGGGCTCCTACCGCCTGGACGTGCAGGCCGACCCGCAGGGCCAGCTGCAGATGGCGCTGTCCACGCTGGACGGCGCGCTGCAGCTGAGTGGTCAAGGCAGCAGCGGAGCCGGTGGCCTGCGTTTCCGGGGTGAAGCCCGGGCCACCCCGGCCGAGCAAGGCGCGCTCGACAACTTGTTGAACATCATCGGTCGGCGCGAAGGCGACCGGTCTGTCATTTCGATCGGATAAGGCATGAAGAAACCCCACCTGCTGACCCGTCCCCGTGCGACGGCGCTGATCGCCGCCCTGGCCGTGGGCCTCGGCCCGGGCGGGTTGCTCCCGGTCGGTCTGGCCCACGCTGCGCCGCAAGGGGCCGCACAGAAGGCGCCCCCCTCGGTGACGCTGAACTTCGTCAACGCCGAGATCGAAGGCGTCGCGCGCGCGATGGCGGCCATCACCGACCGGCAGATCATGGTCGACCCGCGCGTGAAGGGCACGATCACGCTGTACAGCGAGCAGCCGCTCACACCGCGTGAGGCCTACCTGAACTTCCTGGCGGCGCTGCGCGGCCAGGGCTTTGCCGTGGTCGAGGTGCAGGGCCTGCTCAAGGTGGTGCCCGAGGCCGAAGCCAAGCTGCAGACCGGCACGGTCGACGTCGGCACCGTCAAGCGGCAGGGCGATGTGGTGCTCACGCAGATCTTCCGCATCCAGTACGAGAACGCCAACAACCTGGTGGCCGTGCTGCGCCCGCTGATCAGCCCGAACAACACGATCAACGCGAACCCCGGCTCCAACACGCTGGTGATCACGGACTACGCGGACAACCTCAAGCGCATCGGGCAGATGATTGCGGCGCTCGACGTGCCGCAGGCCACCGACATGGAGGCCATTTCGCTGCAGTACGCGATTGCGGCCGACCTGGCGCCCGTGGTGCAGAAGCTGGCCGACAACAGCGCGACCGGGGCGCCGGGGGCCGGGGCGGCCGGCGGCCAGAGCACGCTGGTGATGGCCGATGCACGCACCAACACGCTGATGGTGCGCGCGCCCAATGCGGCCCGCATGGGGCTGGTTCGCAACCTGATTCAGCGGCTGGATCGCCCGGGCACCAGTGGCCTGGGTGGCAGCGGCATCCATGTCGTCTACTTGCGCAACGCCGATGCGGTGAAGCTGGCCCAGGTGCTGCGCGCCGCTTTCCCGGGCGCGGGCGGCGGCACCAGCGGCGGCGGTTCCTTGGGCGGCACCGGTGGCGCGGTGGGCACCCCGGTGTCGACGGCCGCGCAGACGGGCACAGGCGGCCTGGGTGGTGTGGGCAGCGGCACGGCGGCCGGTGGCGGCTCTGCGCAGTCGACGTCGCCGGTGGCGGCCTCGGCCCAGCCCTCCACGGGCGGCTTCATCCAGGCCGACCCGAGCACCAACTCGCTCATCATCACCGGCACGGATGCGCTGTATCGCCAGCTGCGCTCGGTGATCGACCAGCTCGACGGACGCCGGGCCCAGATCTACATCGAGGCCATGATCGTCGAGGTCAACGAGAACAAGCTGGCCGAAGCGGGCTTCCAGTGGGCCGCGGCAACGGGCACCAACAACATCGTGGGCGTGGGCACCAGCCTGGCGGCCGGCAGTGTGCCGGGCCTGTTCTCGCTGGCCGGTGCGTCGCGCTCGGCGGTGGCCAGCCTCAGTGGCTTCAACGTCGGCTATCTGCACAAGATGTCCGATGGCACCTACAACCTCGGCGCACTGGCCACCTTCCTGGAAACCAAGGCCGACGCCAACATCCTGTCCAAGCCCAACATGGTGGCGCTGGACAACGAGGAGGCCAAGATCGTCGTGGGCCGCAACGTGCCCTTCGTGACGGGTCAGTACACCAACGGGGCCACCTCGAGCTCCGGCTCCGTCAACCCCTTCACCACGATCGAACGCCGCGACGTGGGCCTGACCCTGCGCGTGAAGCCCCAGGTGGGCGAGGGCGGCACGGTGCGCATGACCGTGTTCCAGGAAAAGTCGGACGTCGAATCCGTCAGCTCGGCCCAGGGGCCGACCACGACCAAGAGCTCGATCGAGACCACCGTCGTGGTCGACGATGGGCAGACGCTGATCCTGGGCGGGTTGCTGAAGGACCAGTACGGCAACGACGAGTCGCAGGTGCCGCTGCTGGCCGACATCCCGGTCGTGGGCAATCTGTTCAAGAGCAAGTCGCGCTCGCGCAGCAAGACCAACCTGATGGTCTTCCTGCGGCCGGTGGTGCTGCGCTCGCAGGACGCCAGCAACGAGGTCACGCTCAACCGCTATGACTACATGCGCCAGCGCCAGGCGGACGTGGCCCCGTCGCCCAATGCCGTGCTGCAGGTGCGCGAGGCCCCGGTGATGGACCCGCTGAAGTTCAGCAGCGAGCTGACCATGCCGTCGGTGCGCCAGCCGCTGGACGACCCGAACGCGCCGCCGCCCACGGTGGTGATCCCGCCGGATTCGCGCTACGCACCCAAGCTCGCCCCGCAGCCTGCGGCCCCCGCAACCGGCACGCGGTGACCCGGAGACACTGACATGGGCGCACGCCATCCCCTTCCGTATGCCTTTGCCCGGGCCCAGGGCCTGCTGCTCGAGGTAGGCGACACCCGCGCGACGCTGTGGGCCAGTCCTGGCGTGTCGCCGTCGGCGCTGTCCGAAGTGATGCGGCGCTTTGTCGTGCACGCGATCGAGCTGGAGGCTGCGGATGCGCTGAATCAACGCATCGCCGTGGCCTATGCGGCCGGCGAGGGCAGTGCGGCGGCGGTGGTCGGCGAGGTCGAAAGCGCCGTCGACCTGTCCCGGATGATGCAGGACCTGCCCGCGGTGGAAGACCTGCTGGAGTCCAGCAACGACGCCCCCATCATCCGGATGCTGAACGCGCTGCTGACGCAGGCCGCGAAGGACGGCGCCTCCGACATCCACATCGAACCCTACGAGCGCTCTTCGGCGGTGCGCTTCCGGGTCGACGGCACGCTGCGCGAGGTGGTGCAGCCCAACCGGGCGCTGCACGCTGCGCTGATCTCGCGCCTGAAGATCATGGCCGAGCTCGACATCTCCGAGAAACGCCTGCCGCAGGACGGTCGCATCAGCCTGCGCATTGGCGGCCGTGCGGTGGACGTGCGGGTGTCGACGCTGCCCTCGGCGCATGGCGAACGTGCGGTGCTGCGGATTCTGGACAAGGGCGACACCAGCAAGTTCACGCTGGAATCGCTGGGCATGAGTGGCGAGTCGCTGGCGCAGTTCAAGCGCCTGCTGCGCCAGCCGCACGGCATCGTGCTGGTGACGGGCCCCACCGGCTCGGGCAAGACGACGACGCTGTATGCGGGCCTGAGCACGGTCGATGCCGCCACGACCAACGTGCTGACCGTGGAAGACCCGGTCGAATACGAGCTGCCCGGCATCGGCCAGACCCAGGTCAACGCGAAGATCGAGCTGACGTTTGCCAAAGCCCTGCGCGCCATCCTGCGCCAGGACCCGGACGTCATCATGATCGGTGAAATCCGCGACTTCGAGACCGCCCAGATCGCCGTGCAGGCCTCGCTCACCGGCCACCTGGTGCTGGCCACGCTGCACACCAACGACGCGCCCAGCGCCGTCACCCGCCTGACCGACATGGGCATCGAGCCCTTCCTGCTGTCGAGCTCGCTGCTGGGCGTGCTGGGCCAGCGCCTGGTGCGCAAGCTGTGCGTGCACTGCAAGCGCGAGGACGAGCAGGGCCGCTGGCACCCGGTGGGCTGCCCCGAGTGCGGCATGAGCGGCTACAAGGGTCGCACGGGGGTCTATGAATTGATGGTGGCCGACGACGAGTTGCGTGCGCTGATCCACGCGCAGGCGGCCGAGGCGACGCTCTTCGATCACGCCCAGCGCCACGGCATGAAGACCATGCGCGACGACGGCGACCGCCTGGTGTCCGAGGGCGTGACCTCGCTGGAAGAGGTCTTGCGGGTGACCCGCGAGTAATCGCCCCACGGAAAACCCGCCATGCCCGCCTACCGTTTCGAAGCGCTCGATGCCGCCGGCAAGACCATGAATGGTCTGGTCGAGGCCGACAACCCCAAGGCCGCCCGCGCCCAGTTGCGCGCCCAGGCCCTGGTGCCCATGAAGGTCGACCAGGTGATGGCGGCCGACAAGGCCGGTTCGGTCGGCTCCAGGCAGCTGTTCGCGCGCCGGGTGTTCAATCCGACGGCGCTGGCCATCTGGACACGGCAGCTGTCGGGCTTGGTCGTGGCCGGCCTGCCGCTCGAGCGGGCCCTGACGGCCCTGGCCGACGAGGCGGAAGACCCACGCCAGCGCGAGCTGGTGTCGCACCTGCGCGCCGAGGTGAACGCCGGTGCGCCCTTTGCGCAGGCCCTGTCGGGCTCGCCGCGCGAGTTCGACGACGTGTACCGCGGCGTGGTGGCGGCGGGCGAGCAGAGCGGCCAGCTGGGCACCGTGCTCGACAAGCTTGCCACCGACCTGGAAGACCAGCAGGCGCTCAAGGCCAAGCTGATCGGAGCCACGCTGTATCCGGCCATCGTGTCGCTGTTCGCAGTGGTCATCGTGGTTGCGTTGCTGGTGTTCGTGGTGCCGCAGGTGGCGCAGGTGTTTTCAAGCAGCAAGCGCGCGCTGCCCATGCTCACCCAGGTGATGCTGGGGCTGAGCGCCTTCATGCGCCAGTGGGGCTGGTTGCTGGGGCTGGTGCTGGGCGCCGGGTTTGCCGGGCTGATGGTGGGGCGCCGCAACGAGGGGTTCCGCCTGAAGTTCGACGCGTTCTGGCTGGGGCTGCCCATTCTGGGGCGGCTCTCGCGGGGGTACAACGCGGCCCGTTTCGCCGGCACGCTCGCGATGCTGGCTGGCTCGGGCGTGCCCATCCTGAAGGCCCTTCAGGCCGCAGCCGAGACGCTGTCGAACCGCGCCATGCGGGCCGATGCCATGGAGGCGCTGGTGCAGGTGCGCGAGGGGGCGCCGCTGGCCTCGGCCCTGGCCGCCAAGAAGCGCTTTCCGGGTCTGCTGGCGATGTTTGCGCGCCTGGGCGAACAGACCGGTCAGCTGCCGCTGATGCTGCAGCGGGCCGCCAACCAGCTGGGTGCCGAGGTGCAGCGCAAGGCACTCGCCATTGCCACGGTGCTCGAGCCCCTGCTGATCGTGGCCATGGGGCTGGTCGTGATGCTCATCGTGATGTCGGTGATGCTGCCGATCATGCAGATGAACACCTGGGTGAAGTGACCCGGCGGGTGTGGCACGCGTCGGGAATTTGAGCCAGGCCTGTCGGGGCGACTTCATCCACCGTTAGGATGAGCGTGTGTAATTTTTTGTCACGCGTACCGCAGCATGAAACTTTTGTTGATCGACGACCATCCGTTGTTCCGCGATGGCCTCAGCATGCTGATCACCTATCGGCTCAGCCTGCCTGGCGGGGCGTTGCAGGTGCTGCAGGCCGGTGACCTGACCCAGGCTGCGGCCGTGCTCGCCGAGCACCCGGATGTCGGGCTGGCATTGCTGGACCTCAGCCTGCCTCCCGACTGCCATGGCGTGCGCACGCTGGAGCGCTGGCGGGCCATGGCGCCGGACATCCCGGTGGTGGTGCTGTCGGGCGACGACCGGCCGGACACCATCATCTCGGCCATCGACGCAGGGGCCTCGGGCTTCATCCCCAAGACCGTTCAGGCCGGTGTGATGCAGGAGGCGCTGTCTCGCGTGCTGGCTGGCGGGGTGTACCTGCCGCCGTTGCCGGCCATGTACGCCATGCACGACGCAGACGATTGGGACGATGACCTGGACGATGACCTGCCGCGCAACGCCATGGGCCTGTCGGCGCGCCAGATGGACGTGTTGCGCCTGCTGGTCGAGGGCAAGGCCAACAAGGAAATCTGCCGCCAGCTCAACCTGTCGGAGTCGACGGTGAAGACCCACCTGGGCGCCATCTTCCGCAAGCTGAAGGTCAACACGCGCACGCAGGCCGTGGTCGCGGTGGCCAAGGCGGGCATGAACCTCAAGGCCTGAGGGCCGGCTGCGCAAAGGGGCGGTTTACCCCATCCACCGAACGGAGGATGGCGACCGCGCGCCTGTGGCGTTAACCTGAAGGTTGTTTCGGACGCTGTCATCACGTCACGCGGGCCATGGTCTCCACGATCATGGCCCGCATTTTTTTGGCGCTGAACGGTTTGTGCAGCACCGGCAGGCCGGTGCGCGCCAGGTCGGCCAGCCGGTCCGGTGCCGTGTCACCGGTGATGATGACCAGGGGCGTGCCGGGGTGCCGGTCGGCCAGCCAGCCGGCCAGATCGCGTGCGGTGCCGTCGGGCAGCCGGTGGTCGCTCACGGCCAGATCGCAGGGGTGCGCCAGCAGCGCTCGGGCGTCGGCCAGGCTGGCGGCGCTGCGGACTTCCAGCCCCCAGCCGGTGAACAGCCGGGTCAGGCTGGCGCGGATGTCGGCCTCATCTTCGACGAGCAGCACCCGCCAGGGCGGCAGCGGTGTCGGGGTGGTTGGCTCGGCTGTGGCCCGAGCCGGGGGACGCGTCTCAGCGCGCGTTGTGGCCTGCGGCACGGTCAGTGTGAAGCAGGTGCCATGACCGGGACGTGAGCGCAGCGTCAGCGTGTGGCCCAGCAGCCGGACTGCACGGCGCACGATCGCCAGACCGAGGCCCAGCCCCTGATGACGGTCGCGCGCCGGATTGCCCAGCTGCACGAACTCCTCGAACACCCGCGCCTGGTCGGCCTCGGGGATGCCGGGCCCCGTGTCCCACACCTGCAGCAGCAGGTGCCCGGCGCGGGGTCGGGCCGACACCAGCACGCCGCCTCGCTCGGTGTGGCGCACGGCATTGCCCACCAGGTTGCGCAGCACCTGCTCGAGCAGCAAGGGGTCGCTCCAGGCCTGGTGCTGTCCGGCGTGCACGCGCAGCGACAGGCCCTTGCGCCGGGCGGCCTCCGCCTCGTGGCTCACGATGTCGCCCAGCAGGTCGGCCAGCGGCACGGCGCGCGGCTGCACGTCCACGGTGCCGGCATCGAGCCGGGACAGGTCGAGCAGCCCCTTGAGCAGGCTCTCCATCGATACCACCGCGTGGCTGAGCCGCTCGCTGAGGTCGCGGGCCTGGTGGTCGGTCAGGCGCTCGCGCAGCAGGTCGTTGAGCAGGCCGATGGCGGCCACGGGTTGGCGCAGATCGTGGCTGGCGGCGGCCAGAAAGCGGCTCTTCGCCGCGTTGGCGTCGGCCAGTTCCTGCGTGCGGGCCTGGACTTTCTGCTCCAGGGTGGCGTTGTCGGCCTCGATGGCGTTGAAAGCCTGCACCACGCGGCCGACCACGACCAGGGTGAAGGGCGCCAGGCCCAGCGGGATGGCCCAGGCGATCCAGGGAAGGGCCTCGATGTGCCCCATCTGCCGGATGGCGAGGTAGTCATGCAGCCCGGCAATCAGCACGCAGGCCAGCCCGACGGCCAGGTAGCGCTGTGGCACGGCCTGCCCGGACGTGCGGTCGCGCAGCAGGATCACCAATGCGGGCAGCGACAGCGCAATCAGGGCGGGCTGCAACACCCGCCGGACCGTGTCGAGCATCGGATCCCAGGCGCAGAGGGCGAGCGCCAGGAGCGGAAAGGACGCGCCCGCCAGGTCGAGGGCGCGCTCGTAGCCGCGTCGCTGCTGGCCCGTGAACGCCATCGCAAAGCGCCCGATCAGCCAGACGCTGGCCGTGTGCGCGCTCAGGTGCATCCAGGAATCGAACTCCGGTGCCGTGCCCAGGTCCACCTCGACGAAGTAGCTTGCGTTGCGCAGGGCGGTGATCATGTAGAGCGCGCCGAACAGCCCGATGGCGCGCTCCTGCCGGCGTTGCCACCACAGCGCCACCAGGAAGAGTGAGAAGGTGACGCAGGCCAGGTTGAGTCCCACGGGCACCCAGCGCGCCAGGATCTGTCGCTGCACGAACTCGCCGCGCAGGTCGATGGTGGGGCCGATCAAGGGCAGCGACATGCCGCCCTGGGCCTTGCAGCCCACGTCGACCTGGAGCGTGTTCTCGCCGGTGCGCAGCAGGGCCGCCGGCACGTTGATCAGGTAGCCGGCCGGGAAGGAGAGCGCGCGCGAGTCGGTCGTGGTCACGTGCAGGTGCTCGCCGTTCAGACGGATCACATGCGACTGGCACAGTCGGTCGAAGCGCAGGGCCCAGGGCCTGTGGCGGGCGTCCTCCAGCTGCGCGGGCCGCACCACGAAGCGGGACGCGTAGCGGCCGCCGCCGCTGGTGGGCAGGCCGTCTTCGCGCCAGGCATGCGGCAGCTGCACGGCCCGGTGGGTCGGTTGTCGGTCGGGCGGCGCGGCCACCAGGGCGTGCGACAGCCACGTTACCGCCCCACGCGAGGCGCTCGGTGCTGGCCACGTCGCCATGCCCCACAGCACCGCAATGCCCAGCATCACCCACCACCACCACCGCCCCAGGCGGTCCAGCATCTTTGCGGCGGCAATCTGCCCCCGCGTGCCGGTGTTTGCTTCTGTCACCGTTTGAAAGCTCCCTGTCGGGCCTTTTCGAGGGCCACCCCGCATTGTGCGCAAAGCTGGCGCCCGCTCGGGGGCAACCCCCTGGAAGGGGCGTCGGTCTGGTGATAAGACTGGCACCGGGGCCTTTTGTCGGCGTGACCGCATGGCGCGGCGCTTGCTTCAATGGCCCTGTGTGTACCGGGTTGTCTGGAGGGCTGGCATGAGCAGTTGCACCGAACTGGTTCCGATTTCGCGTGAGGCGCCGATCCACGGGCGCATCCCCATCGCCCACATGCGGGCGGTGTACCGGCTGGACGAGGTGGAGCGTCGGCTGGGCAAGCTGCCCCCGCGCGATCACGAGAGCCTGCGCGCTACTTACGAGCGCATGCTGGAGAAGGGCGCCGACCGCTTCCAGGTGAAGCCATCGGGCCTGCCCGCCATGACACACCTGTACGACGAACTCCCGAACTTCCACGAGGTGCTCGACGACCTGAGGCGCCAGCTCGCGCTGTGCAGCGACAGCCGCGACGCGCTCGAAATCACGCCCATGCTGTTGCTGGGCCCGCCCGGTGTGGGCAAGACCCATTTCGCCCGCGAAGTGGCGCAGCTGCTGGGCACCGGGCTGGGTTTCGTGTCGATGAGCTCGATGACGGCCGGCTGGGTGCTGTCGGGCGCGTCGAGTCAGTGGAAGGGTGCGCGGCCCGGCAAGGTCTTCGAGACGCTGGTCGATGGCCAGTACGCCAACCCGGTCATGGTGGTCGACGAGATCGACAAGGCCGGCGGCGAGCACGCCTACGACCCGCTGGGCTCGCTCTACAGCCTGCTGGAGCACGACACCGCCGGCAGCTTCACCGACGAGTTCGCGGAGGTGCCGGTGGACGCCAGCCAGGTGATCTGGGTGGCCACGGCGAACAACGCGCGCGACATCCCCGACCCCATCCTCAACCGCATGAACGTCTTCGAGGTCGACATGCCGGACGAGGAGGCCGCCCGCAAGATCGCCACGCGGCTGTATCGCCGTCTCTGCGCCGACCACGACTGGGGTGCGCGCTTTGCCCCCGAGCCCGGTGAGGCCGTGCTGGCGGCGCTCGGCAGGCTGGCGCCGCGCGAGATGCGCCGCGCGCTGATGACGGCCTTCGGCAACGCCAAGCTGGACGGCCGACACGAGATCGAGCCGCGGGATCTGCCCGAGGCCGGTGGGCGCCGCAATCCGATGGGCTTCACGCACTGAGCGCGGCACGAGGCTCATCTTCTGAGCCTGCGGCCTCGGTATGATGGGCCCATGCCTGCCTCGCTCGACGGCCAGCTGGTCGTGGCCATTTCATCGCGTGCGTTGTTCGACTTCGAAGAGGAAAACCGCCTCTTCGAAGGCAGCGACGACCGTGCCTACATGCAGCTGCAACAGCAGCGGCTGGACGAGCCTGCACGCCCGGGCGTGGCCTTCTCGCTCGTGCGCAAGCTGCTGGCCTTCAATGCGCCCGGGCGCCCGCGGGTGGAGGTCGTGATCCTGTCGCGCAACGACCCGGTGTCGGGCATGCGTGTGTTCCGCTCGGCGCGCCACTATGGCCTGCCGATCGAGCGCGGGGTGTTCACACGCGGCGAGCCCCCCTGGCGGTATCTGCGGCCGCTGCATGCCAACCTCTTTCTGTCGGCCAACGAGCCGGATGTGCGCTCCGCGCTGGCCGAGGGCGTGCCGGCGGCCCGGGTGCTGCCGCATGCTGCCCGCGCCGGCGAGGCGCACCCCAACGAGGTCCGCATCGCCTTCGACGGCGACGCCGTGCTTTTCTCGGACGAGGCCGAGCAGGTCTACCAGCAAGGCGGGCTCGATGCCTTCCAGCGCCATGAGGTCGAGCGCGCGAGCCTGCCCCTGCCCGACGGTCCCTTCAAGCCGTTGCTGCTGGCGCTGCATGCCCTACAGCAGGCGCCGCAAGAGCACGAAGCCGCCACCGGCGAGCCCGCGGTGCTGGCGCCCATGCGGGTGCGCACGGCCCTGGTGACGGCGCGCGGTGCCCCGGCCCACGAACGCGCGCTGCGCACGCTGATGAACTGGGGCATCGAGGTCGACGAGGCCCTGTTCCTGGGCGGTCTGCCCAAGGGCGCCTTCCTGCGCGAGTTCGAGCCGGATTTCTTCATCGACGACCAGACTGGCCATGTCGACAACGCCGCCCCGCACGTGCCGGCCGGTCACGTGGCGGCCGGGGTGCGCAATCTGGAGGGGCCCGATGTCCGACGAACTGGGTGATTTCTTTGCCTTGCCGGCCTACAAGCCGGAGGAGGCCCTGGTCGCACTGCGCCGCAGCCTGCGCGAATGCCGCCCGCTGACCGAGCAGGGCACCGGCACGCCGGTGCGCTTCACCTGGCGCGGTCTGCCGGCCATCGAGCTGGCGCGCACCGAGGGCGCGGCCACCCTCAGCGTGGCGCTGGCAAAGCGACCGTCGCAACGGCCCGACTGGGCGCGGCGCACGCTGGCCTCGTCGGCCGAGCAGCGGCAGTGGCTGGACGACGTCCGCCGGGCGCTCAAGCGCTGGGACGACGAGGACTGAGCGGGCTCAGGCCGCGTCCTTGCGCATCTTGGCGCGGAACAGGTCGGCGATGCTGACCTCGCGCGGGCCGGGAATGACCTCGAAGGTCTCGCCGGCGGCGATCGTGCCGGGCACCCGAACGGCCAGGTAGTAGCCGCACCAGGCCGACTGGGCCATCATCTTCACCGCCTGCGGAAAGCCCATCACCGCCGCGAACTTGTAGCAGGGCCGGCGCGGCTCGCTGATCGCCAGCGTGCAATCCGGAAAGCGCAGCAGGTCACCGATCCAGGCGTCGGTCTCCAACAGGCCGGTGACCGTCAGGTTCTCGCCCGGCAGCCCCATTGGCAGGGCCTCATCCCAGGCCTGCACGCCCGCTTGCGCCCGCACCGTCTGCCAGAACGCGTAGTGCTCGTGCGGGTAGGCGTACACGGCCTTGCTCAGGCCGCCGTGCACGGTGAGGTCGGCCTGTTCATCGCCCGCCAGCCCCATGGGGCCCACCGCGATGCGCGCAGGCTCGGTCGGTGTGCTCACGGACTGCTTGCCGATGGCGCTCAGGATGCGCCGACCCTCGATCTCCATCGGCCGGGCTGGGGCCGTGTTGATGGACAGCACGCGACGGTCTGATGGCATGGGGGGCTCCGGCACAGATGAGGGCAGGCTGCCGAGCATAACCGCGCCCCGCTGCGCCTCCTCGGCTCAGTGCCAGGGCGACACGGACACGGCCATGGCCTTGAAGCCGATCAGGCAGGGTTGGCCCGGCGCCCAGCCCATCTGCTGGATGGACTTGCGCGTCAGCAGGGCCCACAGCGACACGGCGGGGCCGGTCAGTTGCCCGTTCGCGTCCACCGCGTGGTCCAGCTCGATGGCCACCGCGCCGTAGGTCCCGTGCTCGCCGGCCAGCATCACCTGCACCACCCGTCCGCGCAGGTGGTTGGACACGCTGGTGTCCACCGGGGCCTGGCGGTGCAGCACGATGTCCCGCGCGCGCACCTTGAGGCGCACCCGACTGCCGACTGGATGGAGGGTCGCCGGCACGGTCACGCGCTGGCCAGCCACGTCGACCTCGCTGAGCAGCCAGGTCACATCGTGCCGTTTGACGACACCCTCGAACACGCTGCCCGCCTGATCGCCTTCCAGAAACGACGACAGCGACACGTCCGACAGGATGTGCGGTGTCGGGCCGGCGCTCGCCATGCGGCCTTCATGCAGCACCACCACCTCGTCGGCCAGGTGGATCACCTCGGTCATCCTGGGCGTGACCAGCACCATGGGCAGGCGAAAGCGGGTGGGCACCTGCGCCAGCAGCTCCAGCAGCGCGGGATGCGCTTCGACCGGGACGCGGCCCAGCGGGTCGTCGAGCAGCAGGGCATGCGGATGGGCGAGCAAGGCCCGGCCGAGGGCCACCCGCAGCCGCTGCGCGGCCGACAGCGCGGTCACGTGGCGAGTCAGCAGCGTCTCGAGCTCGAGCCAGCGCGCCACCGCTTCCATGCGCGGCCCGCGGTCGCCACCGCCCACCCGGTGTCCGTACAGCAGGTTGCCCTGCACGCTCAGATGCGGGAAGAGGTGGGTGTCGGCATCGAGCCAGCTGAGGCGGCGGGCGTGGGCGGGCAGGTTCAGGCCCGCCGCCGAGTCGTACAGTGGGTCGGGCCCCAGGGCCACGCGGCCGCCGAGGGCGGGCTCCAGTCCCGCGGCGGCCTTCAGCAGGGCGGTTTTGCCTGAGCCCGAGCGCCCCACCAGTGCGCACACCCGCCCGGGCGCCACGCGGAATTGCGCGCGGATGTCGAGGCCAGGCCGCTGCAGTCGCAGTTCGACGCTCAACGCCCGTGGCAGCGGGCCCCCTGGCGCCGTCACGCCGGGGCCCCGGCGGCGGGGCGTGCCCATTGCCGGGCGCGCTGCCGCCAGTGCGCGCGGCCCCACTCCGACAGCAGCATGGCCACCACCGCCACACCGAGCGACGCCCAGGCCAGCTGCCATGCCACCCCGCCATCGGCCTGCCGCAGCGCGGCCACCAGGGCCAGCGGGGCGGTGTCGGTGGGCTCGGCGGGTGGGTGGGGCGCCAGCACCGTGGCGAGCACCAGCGTGGCGCCTGTTTCGCCCCAGGCCGCAGCCAGGCCCAGGGCCGCGGCCGACAGCACCGCCGGCCACGCCATCGGCAGGCTCACCGTCCACCACGTCTGCCAGGGGCTGGCGCCCAGCGTCCGCGCGACCGGCCCCAGCATGGCATCACCGGCCTCGAAGGCGGGCCGCAGCACGCGCACCATGAGCGGCAAGGTCATCAGCACGGCGGCCAGCATGGCCCCGGCCGGATAGAGCCCGGGCTGCCATCCGGTGTGCACCGCCAGCCAGTCGCTCGGTCCGCCGGGCGCGCGCAGGCCACCGGCCAGAATCAGCCCCACCACCGCGGGAGGCAACGCCATCGGCAGCAGGATGAGCGTGTCGACGATCAGCTTGCCGCGCCAGGGCGCGCGCGCCATCCACGCGGCGAGGGCCACGGCCACCGGCGTGCACACCAGCACGGTCAACGCGGCGATCTGAAAGCTGGACGCCAGGGCGGCCTGCGCAGCGGGAGCAAAGCCCATCGGCGCCCCCTTATGCCGAGGCCGGCAGCCAGCCGGGGCGCGCGCTGCGCCAGATGCCCTCGGCAAGCGGCCCCTGCATCCATTTCAGCAGCAACTGCGCGCCCGGATGTCGGCGCCGGAACGGCAGCGCCAGTTCGGCCGGCAGGGCGAGTTCAGGCCCCCCCGTGACCCAGACCCGCACGCCGGGGGGGGTGCTCCGGGCCTGCCATTGCGCGCGCGTCGTCAGGGCATAGGGAGCCAGGGCTGCGGCCTTGTCGGTGGTGGCGCGCGACAGGGCCGTGCCGCGGTCGAGCCGCGCCGTGGGCCGGTCCTGTGTCA